>CAYFUR010000103.1:0-13385 GCA_964346275.1 uncultured Candidatus Sumerlaeota bacterium | reverse complement strand
GCGACATGACGGGCATCCCCGACAACCTGACGCTCGGCGACAACCCCGACGTCGCTCCGCCTACCATGATCGAGTTCGACACCATTTCGACCGCTATCGATCATATCTTCGTGCGCGAAGCGGCCCCGACACCGACACCAACAGTCACACCCTCGCCGACCACCACGCCGACGATAACCGCAACACCAACACCGACGCCGACGACGCCAACAATCACGGCGACTCCGACGCCAACGACGCCGACCCTCACACCGACCGTCACGCCAACTGTGACCCCGACGCCAACGACGCCGACGGTCACCCCGACACCGACGGATACGCCGACGCCGACAGTCTCGCCGACGCCGACTGCTCCGAACCCGGTGATCTTCACTTTCGACGATTCGCCAGAGGGCTGGACCTTCACGAATCCGTCTCAGTTCGCACCAGTTACCGGCCAGCACAATGCCGACCTCGGCACACTCGATGTCCTCACCTCCGACAACACCAACTCCTTCGGCTTCTGGGAGTCCCCGCGGTTCCAGATCGGCAATACGCCGCTCATCCCGGCCCCGGGAAGCGTGGTGATTCAGGGCCGCCAGGGAGAGGACTCCCTGTTCCGGACCATCTTCACCGTGGAGTCCAACCAGCAGGATCCGGCCACGATGCCCGTCGTCCGCGTGCGCTCCTCGTCCTTCGACTTCCAGCAGAGCGACCTGGTCGTGGCGACTTCCATCGGCGATGGCAGCTTTTCGCCCTCCACCGACGGCAAGGACTACGTCCAGTACTTCAGCCAGCCTGAAGGCCAGAGCGACTTCCGTCTGGACTTCGACGTCCTGAACGTTGACCCGGCGGATGCGGCCAACACCATCACCCGTCTCGACCGCGTCGAGGTCCAGTTCCTCGGCACCGACGTTCTTGGCGCCGGTGAGCAGGTGGCCAGCTTCGACTTCTCGGAGGGTGCCAACGGCTTCACACCGCGTCCTTCCGAATCGCCGATCACCATCCCCGAGGTCTTCCAGAGCCCGGATACCGACGACGTCTCCGGCCTGCTGATCCGTGGCGAAGAACCCGGCACGCGCCAGGATGACGGCTTCGTGTTCTATCCTCCCGCCATCTTCGGCTACTGGGGCATCGAAACCGATGTGCCGTTCGCGGCTGACACGCTCTATCGCGTCCGCTGGACCGTGGCGAGCGACGCGATCATCGATCTGGCCGAGGTTCTCCCGACGATCCGCCTGCGCGCCAACGACAGCTCGCTCCAGTTCTCCGGCCTCATAAACATCGATTCGGTAAACACCTCCTCCCGGGTTCCCACCATCGGAAACCCGCAGACCTATGACCTGTGGCTCCAGACGCCGGGCGAAATCGTCGGCAACAACTGGATCTTCTCCTTCGACTATCTTTTCGTCGATAAGGACACAGGCCGTGACGACCCGACGCTGGCCACGATTCTCCAGAACCTGGAAATCACCAGCTACAACGTCCCGCCAGCCGTCGACTGATCGCGGCAAACCACAACCCTCGACTGAAAGCCCTCCCCGGGACGACTCGTCCGGGGGAGGGCTTTTTTTAGCGGCCCCCTCCGCGCGATTCATCTTGGCGGCAGACCCCTTCTTCCCTACCTTCTTCGCCCATGAAGCGGCGTGTTCTCATCCTCGGTGCCGGCGTTTGCGGCCTGGCCACCGCCTACCGTCTCCTCGAGCGCGATCCCTCCCTCGACGTCACCCTCCTCGAACAGGAGGACCGTCCCGGCGGTCTCGCCCGGTCCCTCACCGTCGATGGCCAGGTTACGGACTTAGGCCCTCATCGCATATTCACCGAATTGCCGGACGTGCAGGAGTTTCTCGACGACCTTGTGGGGGACCAGCTTGAAACAGTCAAACGGCGCTCCCAAATGTGGCTGCGCGGAGGCTGGATCGAATACCCGCCCAAGCCCCCGGAGATCGCCCGGCACCTGGGCGTGCCGCGCCTCGCACGGGCCGGGGCCAGCTATGCCATGCACAAGGCCGGATCGCTTTTCCGCACCCCGAGCGGCGAGCAGGAATCCTTTGAATCGCTGATGATCGCCGCTTTCGGCCCCGAGCTTTACCGCCTTCTTGTCGGGCCCTACGCGCGCAAGGTATGGAAGATCGACCCGCGCCAGATCCACGCGGATATCGCCCGTGTGCGCGTTTCCGCAGGCGGCCTCGACCAGATGGTCAAGAAGCTCATTTTCGGCGAAAAGAAAGACGGCAAGATCACGGCCGTCAAGAAATTCTACTATATCGCCGGGGGAGTGGAAAACCTGGTGAAGAAACTCCGCCGCGGCGTGGAGGAGCGCGGCGGCCGCATTCGCCTTGTGCGCCGCGTCGTGGACCTGGAGCAGCCCGACGAAGGCCCGGCGAAAGTCACTGCCATCGAACGCGACAGCGGCGGCGAGGAAATCCATGAAGCCGACGTTCTCGCGTCCACCATCCCCATCAGCGATTTGCTTGGGATGCTTCTGCGCCGGCGGCCCGATGAATCCGTCTCGCGCGTGCGAGGCGAACTCCGCTACATTGCCAACCTGCTCGTTTGCCTGGTGGCCGACCGCCCCCAGGTCACGGAAGCCCAGTGGCTTTACTTCCCCGAGCAGGACACCGTTTTTAATCGCGGCTACGAACCGAAAAACTTCCACCAGTCCATGAGCTCGAAAGACCGCGCCATGATCGTTCTCGAGGTAACTTGCTACGAGGGCGACGAAACGTGGAACAAGAGCGACGAGCAGCTGACCCGGGAAACGATCGAGGGAATGGGGCGCGTCGGCATTCTGCGCCCCGATGAAATCTCAGCCACCCATGTCCACCGGATTCCCAAAACGTATCCCCTCTACGACCTGGAATACCGCGACCGAATGCGGGCTATCGTGGATTACCTCGAGCGTTTTCCCCGCCTCCTGAGCGTTGGCCGCCAGGGCCTTTTCCTCCACAACAACATGGACCATTCGATCCACATGGGATTCCGCGCCGCCGAGCATCTCCTCGCTGGCGATGACAACATGGCGGAATCTTTTTACCGGGAAGTTCCCCGGTTCCAGAAATTTCGGATTGTCGACTGATTTTGGCAGTCGTATAGACGCGGATCAGGGAGACAGAACCTGTTCGCTCCAGCCGCCCTCATCGGTCCTTGTGAATAAGAGCCGGTCGTGGAGCCGGTAGTCTCCTTCCCGCCAGAATTCCACGGCATTGGGCTTGAGGCGAAAGCCCGACCAGTGCGGCGGGCGCGGCACCGGCTGCCCTTCGAATTTGCTTTTGAATTCTTCGAACCGCGCCAGCAGCTCCTCCCGCCCCGTAATCTGGCGTGACTGGTTGGAGGCCCAGGCGCCGATGCGGCTTTCCCGAGGGCGCGATTCAAAATACGCGTCCGCCTCCTCTTTTGAGACTTCTTCCACGATCCCTCGAATGCGCACCTGCTTGTTGATCGTCTTCCAGAAGAAGCAAAGAGCCGCTTTCGGATGGGCCATCAACTCCCGCCCCTTTTCGCTCTCGAAATTCGTATAGAAGACAAAGCCGTTTTCGCCGAAACCCTTCAGCAAGACAATCCGCGCCTGGGGCTGCCCCTGGGCATCCACGGTGGCCAGGGTCATGGCATCGGGGTATTTCAGCTCGGTCTCCCGGGCGTCGCGATACCACTCGGCAAACAGATCGATGGGATTTTCGGTGCTGTGGGGAATCATTGGGGCGGACTGGTCTCCTGAAGATCTGCGTCCGGCAGGAAGCAGGACTCAGGCCCGGCTTGCTGGCGCTCCGGGTGGAACGGACGGATCAGCGGGAAATCGGGCCGGCGCGAAATCAATGCGCCTTGGGAATTTTGAAACCCCGCAACTCCATCGCATGCAGGGCCAGATCCACCGTCTGGTCGGTTGGATACCAATCTGTATTGATCGTCAGGTCGTAATCCTGGGGATAAACGGTTTTGCGCTTAAAGACGCTGTGGATGAAGACTTCCCGTTCCTTCTCCGTTTCGATGATTTCCTTGCGTGCATCTTCCTTTGAAATCGTTTTTCGTTCGGCGACGCGTTCGGCGCACTTCTCCTGGCTCCCCACAAGACGCAGCCGGAAAACGTCTTTCCGTCCAGAGAGAATCAGGTTTCCCCCGCGGCCGACAATGACGCCGCCCTGCTTGGAGATGGCCAGGATCACATTGAACAAGTGGCGGCGGTAATCCTCGGAAAAGACGCTTTTGCCCGTTAATAATGTATAGATCCAATCGCTCATGCTGCCGCGCACGGCCTCGTCCAATTCTTCCATCAGGTAGCGATCCACCCGGGCGCTCTCCACGACGGCTTCCAGAATTTCACGGTCGAAACAGCGCACGCCGATCCGCTTGGCCAGCCGCTCGGCAACTTCTTTGCCCCCGCTGCCATAATAGCGGGAGACCGTCACCACGGGGCCATGGGGGATTTGCGTGCCCTTGGGCGTCCGTTCCTGCGAGCCTGCGGAAACAAGGGCCTGCACAAGTCGAATCGAATCGGTTGCCATGGACTTACTTCTCCTCTTATCTTTGCGAAAATGACACACTCAAATTCCAAAAAAAGCAAACTGAAAGGAACCCGCGGATCACAAAGAGCAAAAACCCTTCCCCCTGATTCCGTCCCCTCAATCCATGCTTGAATCCCTGCCTATCATTCTTTCGTCCGCAGCCGCACTGCTTTCGCTCCTCTATGTGGCCGACCGGCTTTTCCGCCGCCGCTCGGCGGATATGATGGGCAAAATTCGCAGCCGGTTTTCGGGAAGCGATATGATCCGAAAGGATCTCTCCGGATTCCTCCTCTCCGGATCCCTCAAGGACCAGAAACCCTCCTCCGATCGGGTTGCGGCGGTGCTCACCCCCGAGGAATTATGGATTTACCGCCAGCGAAGCGAAGATGAAATCTCCATCCCTCTCACGAAAATCACCAGCGTGGAAACGCGTGATTCCGGTTTTGGCCAGGAGGGCGCCCATTTGACACTCTATCTCGTCTATCGAGAGCATTCCGTGGAGAAAGCAATGCAGCTTTACGTCGAGCACGCGGCGGAATGGAAAAAGCATATCGAGGGAGGCCAACGCCTCCAATCCCCGGGAGGTGAATAATCAACCCCGCCTGAGATAGAGAGAAAAAAAAACAATCGAGCACGGCACAGGCGTGGTCTCGATGACCAGAGGATTATCCATGTCCAACTCACCAGAGCCTTCCCAGAAAAAGTCCCTTCCCATTGCATTGTATCTTCTCTCAGCCGCCGGGGTCGCTCTGGGAATTCGCGATATCGCCACAAAACGCTCGTTGATCAGTCTCAGCGATCTGGACTGGCTTCCGCGGAACATGCGCGTGATCGAGATTGAAGGAAGCGCCGCCGTCCTGAGCGGGGCGGGCTTGATTATTCTGGGCGTTGGGCTTCTTCTCTGCGGCCTCGCCTCTCAGGCAAAGGGGGAGACAAATGCCCTGCGCGTTTCCGGCTGGGCCATCGCATTCGCCGGCGCGCTTTGCGAAGGCCTGGCGCTTCTCTGGGCGGGATTTTAGAGAGAACAGATCAATTTTCCACGGAATGCTCTGGGAGCGCGGCCGCCCTCCTCTTTTTCCTCTGCCGCAATTATGACATGCCTTCCTTCCGGTTTCTGCTTTTCAATCCATCAAGAATGACCGGTCTATACACAAATGAGATGGCGCCTGGAGAATCCGGACGCCCTCTCGGGGTGCAGGTTTTTTCAAGACGCGGCTCAGCCCTTCTCGCTCCGAGAAACGGCTTCCGCCGTTTCTTCTTCCGTATTCGGAGAAGCCTTCTCCGGGGGTTCGAACTCGAAGTTCAAGACCCCCGCGGAGGTATCCACGACCACGGTTGAACCATCGGTGGCTTCTCCGCCGATCAGCGCGCGGGCGATCTGGGTTTCCAGTTCGCGCTGCAGGTAGCGCCTCAGCGGCCGGGCGCCGTAGTGCGGATCGTAGCTTTCCTCGGCGATGAACTCCTTGGCCGAATCCGTCAGCTTCAGAGTGATCCGCCGCTGTTCCAGCCGTTTCTGCAACTGGTCCACCTGCAAGTCCACGATGTGCTTCAACTCTTCCGGACGCAGCGGCTTGAAGAGCACGATCTCGTCCACGCGGTTGAGGAATTCGGGGCGGAACCCATCGCGAAGTTCGCGCATCACGGCATCGCGCGTGCTGTCCTGCAGCTCGCCCTTGTCCGAAATGCCCTCGAGCAGTGTTTGCGCCCCAATGTTCGACGTCATGATGATCACCGTGTTGCGGAAATTCACGACGTGCCCCTGGGCATCGGTCACGCGCCCGTCATCGAGGATCTGCAGCAGCACGTTAAAAACTTCCGGGTGCGCTTTCTCGATCTCGTCGAACAGGATCACGCTATACGGCTTGCGGCGTACCTGTTCGGTCAACTGGCCGCCCTCCTCGTAACCGACGTAGCCAGGCGGGGCGCCGATGAGCCGGCTGACGGCGAATTTCTCCATGTATTCGCTCATATCGATACGGACCATGTTTTCTTCCGTATCGAAGAGCGCTTCGGCCAGCGCCTTGCCCAGCTCCGTTTTGCCGACCCCGGTGGGCCCGAGGAAGATAAAGCTGCCGATGGGCCGGTTGGGATCCTTGACGCCGGCGCGGGCGCGGATCACCGCATCCGCCACGAGCTGCACGGCCTCGTCCTGGCCCACCAGGCGCTGGTGCAGGACATTGTCCAGGCGCAGCAGTTTCTCGCGCTCACCCTCCACCAGGCGGGAAACCGGGATTCCGGTCCAGCGAGCGACGATCTGCGCGATTTCTTCCTCCGTCACTTCTTCGCGCAGCAACTGCGTGTCCTGCTCCGTTTCCGAGAGGCGCTTCTCTTCGTCCTTCAGGCGCTTCTCCAAATCCGGCAGCCGGCCGTGGCGCAGCTCCGCGGCCTTGTTCAGGTCGTATTCGCGCTCCGCCCGCTCGATATCCCGGCGGGTTTGCTCGATTTCCTCGCGCAGATGCTGGAACTTGGAGATCACGTCTTTTTCCGATTCATACTGCGCCCGCAACGAATCCGCCGCCTCGCGCTGCTCCTGAAGCTCCTTCTGCAGCGTCTTCAGGCGGTCCTTCGACGCGGCATCCTTTTCCTTCTTCAGGGCTGCTTCCTCGATTTCGAGCTGCATGACGCGCCGCGTCGCCGCATCCAGCTCTGCCGGCATGGAATCGATCTCCGTGCGGATCAGCGCGCACGCCTCATCAACCAAGTCGATCGCCTTGTCGGGCAGAAACCGGTCGGTGATATAGCGGTGCGAGAGAGTCGCCGCGCCCACCAGCGCGTTATCCTGGATGCGCACGCCGTGGTGAACCTCGAAGCGTTCGCGCAGGCCGCGCAGGATCGAGACGGTGTCTTCCACCGTCGGCTGGTCCACCATCACCGGCTGGAAGCGGCGTTCCAGCGCCGCATCCTTTTCCACGTGCTTGCGGTATTCATCGAGAGTCGTCGCGCCAATGCAGTGCAGTTCGCCGCGGGCCAGCATCGGCTTGAGCATATTGCCCGCGTCCATGGATCCCTCGGTTTTTCCCGCGCCGACGATCGTGTGCATTTCGTCGATGAAAAGGAGGATTCTTCCTTCGCTTTCCTTGATTTCATTGAGAACGGCTTTCAGTCGTTCCTCGAACTCGCCGCGAAACTTCGCCCCGGCGATGAGCGAGCCCATATCCAGCGCGAAAACGGTCTTGTCCTTCAGCGTCTGGGGCACGTCGCCGCGAACGATGCGCTGGGCCAGGCCCTCGGCAATCGCCGTCTTCCCGACGCCGGGCTCGCCGATCAGCACCGGATTGTTCTTGGTCTTGCGGCTGAGAATGCGGATCACCCGGCGGATTTCCTCGTCGCGCCCGATGACCGGGTCCAGCTTGCCCTGTCGCGCGCTCTTCACCAGATCCTGGCCATAGCGCTCCAGTGCCTCATAGGTCGCCTCGGGGTTAGCCGATTGCACGCGCTGATTTCCGCGCACCTCCTGGAGGGCCTTCAAGAATCGGTCAGAGGAGACCTGAAACTCCTTCAGGATCTTCCCCGCCGGCGTGTTTCCTTCCTCCAGCAGGGCCTGGAAGATGTGTTCCACCGAGACATATTCGTCCTGCAGGCGCTTGGCGTTCTTCTCCGCGGCCACCAGCAGGCGGCTCACCCGTTGTGAGACGTAAATGGACCCGGGAGTCGCGCCGGGGCCGGACACGCGCGGCTTTTTGCGAAGCTCCCGCTCCGCCGCTTCCGCCAGGCTGTCTACGTTGACATCCATTTTGCGCAACATGCGCGGCACCAGCCCCTCGGGCTGCTCGACAAGCGCCACGAGCAAGTGCTCGCCATCCACCTCGGGGTGGCCCACTTCCACGGCCAGGTTCTGTGCCTGGGCCAGCGCCTCCTGGGATTTTTGGGTCAGTTTATTCAAATCCATCCGCGATTCACCTCGTTTTCAATTCAAACATCTGGCCAGAGAGAGTGTCGAGAAACATGCCAGCCCCACTTCGCCTGAGAAGCCCGCCTTGGAGGGGGTTTCCGGAGTTTTCCGGTCTTTGTGCGACGTCGCAGCGGCGGTGTGCCGCGTTGCAATCGAAGGGGGGTGGCGCCGTTCCCGGGCGCCGCAATGGCTGGCCTGGGCGTTTTTCTCTTTCCCTGTCCATTTTGCACTTGCATTCACCCCGGAGATGGCATTTATTGCGCGGCCCCTGAGCGCGTCCAGCGTGCTTTGGGGAGGCCGCAGGGGTATAGCTCAATTGGTAGAGCAACGGTCTCCAAAACCGTAGGTTGGGGGTTCGAGTCCCTCTGCCCCTGCCAGGTTTAATCTTCGGAACTGCCTCCGGCAAGCAGCACGGCCGCGACCGGCAGGAGAACACGGAGCCAGAATGGCGGAAAAAATTGGCTTGTTCGCCCGGACGAGGATTTTTATCGGTGAAGTCCGCACCGAAATGAGCAAGGTCGTTTGGCCCTCTCGTGAGCAGACAAAGACGTATACAATCGTCGTCCTCGCCGCCTCCGCGGCTGTCTGTGTTGCCATCGGCCTCTGGGATCTGGTGCTTTCCCGCGCCATGGGTGTCATCTTCGGAGTCGACATCTGATCCCGGCAAGGTGTGGAAACGACAACTCCCTCCGCTCCACGGCCCCGGCGGGGCCGGACCCGCGAACAGCTGAGACCCATTCAGAAGTATCGCCCCAGGGCGCCGAAGCGCCGACTTATTGGGATAGCAGGCGCTTTTGAACTGTCGAGGTGAAATGTGAACTGGTATGCGATCTATACATATTCGGGATACGAGAAGCGCGTGAAGCGCGATATCGAGCACCGCGCCTCCATCGAGGGGCTGCGCGAAAAGCTCGGCGAGATCCTCATTCCCGAAGAGCGCATCGTGGAAATCAAGGAAGGCAAGCGCAAGGAATCCTCGCGCAACCTGATGCCAGGCTACGTGTTCGTCCAAATGGATCCGGACGAGGATCTCTTCAAGATGATTCGGGAGGTGAATGGCGTCTCCCAGTTCGTCGGCTCGGAAGACAAGCCCTCGATCCTCTCGGAAGAAGAAGTCCGCAATGTGGTGGGCCTGTCGGAAGATAAGCAGGACAAGCCCAAGCCCGAGATCAAGTTTCGCCTCGGCGATCAGGTCAAGGTCATCGAAGGGCCTTTTGCCAACTTCATTGGCACGGTGGAGGACATCGACTACGACCGCTCGCGGCTCAAAGTCATGGTTTCGATCTTCGGGCGCTCGACGCCGGTGGATCTGGCAGTTCTCGAAGTGGAAAAAGCGACGTAACGTTCCGAAAGGAAACTTTGGAGTCAGAACATGGCAAAAAAAGTCATCGGTAAGGTCAAGCTGCAGTGCCCCGCCGGCGGAGCCAATCCCGCCCCGCCCGTGGGTCCGGCTCTCGGCCAGCACGGCATCAACATCATGGACTTCTGCAAGCAGTTTAATGCTCGCACCAACAAGCCCGAGTTGAAGGGTCTCGTCGTTCCCGCGGTTATTACCGTCTATGGCGACCGCTCCTTCACCTTCGAACTGAAGACGCCCCCCGCCCCCGTGCTTCTGTTGCGCGCCGCCGGCATCAAGAAGGGCTCTGGCGTCCCCAACAAGGAAAAGGTGGGCAAGGTCAGCCGCAAGCAGCTTGAAGAGATCGCCACCATGAAGGAACCCGACCTGAACGCCGCCAATATGGACGCCGCTGTGTCCATGATCGCCGGCACGGCCCTGAACATGGGCCTGGAGGTCGTAGACTAAAACCCGGAAGGGCGGCCTGAGTGCCCCCCTCTGATTCTCGCTATCGCGTGGGAGGGCCATCCCGGCCCGCCAACACCACCGGAGGATTCTCGATGCCCAAGCACGGAAAGAAGTATCTCGAAAAAGCCAAACTCGTCGACCGCGAGAAGCGTTACGCCATCGCTGACGCGATCGACCTCTTGAAAGAGCTGACCTACGTCAAGTTCGACGAATCGGTGACGCTCGATGTCCGCCTCGGCGTTGATCCCCGAGCGGCGGACCAGCAAGTGCGCGGCACCTGCGCCCTGCCCCATGGCACTGGCAAGACCGTTCGCGTTGCCGTCTTCGCCCAGGGCGACAAGATCAAGGAGGCGGAAGACGCCGGCGCGGACGTCGTCGGCGGCGATGACCTGGCCAAGCGGATCCAGGATGGGTTCCTGGATTTTGATGCGGCTATCGCCACGCCCGACATGATGCGCGTCGTCGGCCGTCTCGGCAAGGTGCTCGGCCCTCGCGGCATGATGCCCAACCCGAAAGCCGGCACCGTGACCCCCAACCTCAAGGATGCCATCGAAGGCCTGAAGGCTGGCCGCGTCGAGTACCGTGTCGATCGCTTTGGCATCGTCCACGTCATGGTGGGCAAGCTTTCCTTCGAAAAGGGCCAGCTTGCGGAAAACGTCAAGATGCTGCTGAACACGCTTCACAAGGCCCGTCCCGCCGCCGCCAAGGGGCGTTACATGAAGTCGATCTCGCTCAGCTCGACCATGAGTCCGGGAATCCGCATCGAAACGGCAGAAGCGGAATAAGAAAATTCCGGGCAGCTTTCCCGCTGCCCTGATACGATTTACCGGCCCCATGTGCAGGGCTGGCCAACATGACAGCCCAAAGTGGCCAAAGACAGCGGGTTGGCCGTCTCCGCAAGGCGGCGGCCGTAAAAGGACCCAAAACTCCTTCCCGCCGAGGCTCGTGTGATCGCTGGACTTCGTTTCCTCTCTCAAGTGGAGGGGAATCGCTCCTCGCGGCGCCCGGGCGACGGAAGGTCAGAAGGCCCGGGCAAAGCGAAAGGAGGTGATTCCCGAGTGGCGAAAATCGGACGCGAAGCCAGGAAAATCCTCGGTAAATCATCAAAGATCAAAGCCGTTAAGGAGTTCTCGAAAGTTCTCCACGACGGTCAGGGGTTCGTCCTGTTGAATAACCGCGGGCTTTCCGTCGAAGACGCGACGAATCTGCGCGCCAAGTGCCGAGAAAACAATGTCCGCCTCAAGGTGATGAAGAACCGCCTGTTCAAGCGTGCGCTGACCCAGGCGCAAATCGATCCCGAACAATTCGGCGATCTGCTGAAGGACCAGACCATCATTGCCGTGGGGATGGAAGACCCGGTGACACCGGCCAAGGTCGTGAGCGAGTTCCTCAAGGACCACGAAGGCAAGATGGAAGTGAAGGGCGGTTTCATTGAAGGCCGTGTTGTTGATGCGGCGGCAGTGGACGCACTCTCGAAACTTCCGGGACGCGACGAACTGCTGGCCAAGATGCTCGGCAGCATGCAGGCGCCGGTTCAGAATGTTGTTTATGCGCTCCACCAGTCCGTGTCGAAGGTCGTCTACGCTGTGGATGCCTATCGCCGGAAACAGGAAGAAAACGCGGCGTAAGGCCGTGCACCCTCGACCCGACACCAATCCGGCCCGCAAGAGGCCGATACCGAGATAAAGGAGTAAGCGAGCTATGGCTCTCACGAAAGAAGAGATCGTCAGCGCGATCAAAGAAATGCCGCTCATGGAAGTGGCTGATCTGGTGAAAATGATGGAAGATGAATTTGGCGTCAGTGCTGCCCCCGCCGCCGTCGCGGCGGCCCCGGCTGCCGCCGAAGCCCCCGAGGAAGAGAAGACTGAGTTCACGGTCGTTCTCAAGGACGCGGGCAAGGAAAAGATCAAGGTCATCAAGGAAGTGCGCGCCATCACCCAGCTTGGCCTCAAAGAAGCCAAGGAAAAGGTGGAGGGCGTTCCCCAGGCCATCGCCGAGGACATCCCCAAGGACGAGGCCGAGAAATACAAGAAGCAGCTTGAGGAAGTGGGCGCCGTCGTCGAACTGACCTAAGACGGTCCTTTTCCGGCCTTTGTTGGCCTGAGTTCGTGAGTTCAGGCGGAGGCGCCAGCCGGCCCTCCGCCTGATTTTCTCCCCTGCACTTCAAACGGGAAAGAATCCTGCTTGACGGGCCATGTGGGGAGCCTGTTGAATTGACTTTTGCCAGATCGCCCCGTTGGGCAGTTCTGACAATCCTGAAAGCGTGGCCGTTGAATCAAGAACGCTGCTTTCTGAAAAACTTACCTCGGAAAATTATACGCTGCTGCTTCCAGTGGGAAGAAGTGGCCTTTTTGTGCTTTAAACCGAGCCGGGCCCCAAGCGGAGGCTTTTCCACGACAGAGGCCGGCACCACCCACCATCGCGATTAACCATAAGGAGGTCACCCTTGATGGCGACCACGTCCAGGGCGGGACGCATTTCGTTTGCACGCATTCCCGAAACGATGGAGATGCCTTATCTCCTGGAAACCCAGAAGCAAAGTTACGCCGATTTTCTCCAGTTCGATCGGCAGCCCGATGTCCGCGAAAGCCAGGGGCTGCAGGAAGTCTTTTATTCCGTCTTCCCCATCCATCCCCCCGGTGACCCCTCTTCTCTGGAATTTATCGAATACACCTTTGGCACCCCGAAATACACGGTGAAGGAATGTATCGAACGCGGGATGACCTTCTCGGCGCCGCTGAAGCTCAAGCTCCAGCTCATCGTCCGCGAAGTGAATGAAGACACCGGACAGACGGAAATCCACGACATCAAAGAGCAGGAAGTCTACATGGGGGAAGTCCCCCTGATGACCGAGCAAGGCACTTTTATCATTAATGGCGCCGAGCGCGTCATCGTGTCCCAGCTCCACCGCTCGCCCGGCGTCTCTTTCTCCCGCTCCACCCATCCCAACGGGAAGTTTACCTACTCCGCCCGCATCATTCCCTATCGCGGCGCCTGGGTGGAATTCGAAATCGATATTTACGGCGTCATGTACGTCATGATCGACCGCAAACGCAAAATCCCGGCGACCTCCTTCCTTCGCTGCTTCGGCTTTACCGACGATTCGGCGATCGCCGACGAATTCTTCGACATCGAGGAAATCAAACTCGATGATTTCAAGGGCGGCGCCACGCCGGTGGAAAACCTCCACAGCTTCCTCGGCGCCGAG
>CAYFUR010000102.1:0-13395 GCA_964346275.1 uncultured Candidatus Sumerlaeota bacterium | reverse complement strand
ATCAGCTTGTTGAGCCCATCGCTGCCGCGCACCATGTTGGCGGAAACCCATTTCCCATCGAGGCCCATGATTTCGAGAAGCTCGGGGTGCTCGACGGGGAGGATCCGGGCATCCTGCCAGGCCTCCGGGTTATAGATCATGCTGAGGATTGTATAGCTCGGGTTCTGTCCGCGGATCGTCTTGCGCCCGGTGATTTCATGGATCTTGAGGCGGGCGAAAGTCGGCAAGGTTTCCTGCCAGCCCTCATGCTGCACCACGAGAAGATCCAGATTCGATTTTTCCACCGCCGCCTGCATTTCCGGGTCATGGGGCACGGTAAAGAAACGGCTTGTCTCGTCATCGGACAGGCGGCCCTGAGCCACAGCGGAGGCCGCGGCGGAAAGAAGACAAGCGACAAAGAGAAGGCGGCTGAATAACTGCATAGACGGGTCACTTTGGCGGATCAATTTCTGACCAGGCGAGGGTTGGCGGTTTCGTGCTGGGGAGCGACTTCGTCGGCGTCGCCTCCGGTTTTCGGTTCGATGGTTTTTCCGGCGCCCTCGGATAGACGCGCCAGCAGGGTGTCGAATTCTTCGCGCACCGTCGACTGGCCCCAGCGGGGAACCAGCGCAAGGCGCAAGCGGCGGCGCTTTTCGTCCCAAAGGGCATAGAGAGCGCGATAGCGGAACACGAACGTCATGGTTGCTCCGAGCAGGATGATGCCCACACCGCCGATCAGGTAGGGCACCGTGGGATCATTGACCACGCTGAGCACGGTGACAAAGCGTTGGGCCGGGCCCGTCACGCGGACCTGGTAATCGCCGTTGGATTCCGCGCCGGGCGGCGCGGACTCGTATGTATAGACGCTGCTTGCCTGGCCCACGGTCAGAGTTTCCGTCGTCAGCCGTTCTTCTGCCTGGCGGTCGAGAACCGCGATGTCATAGGCGACGCGGCCGGGATCGTTCCAGGAAACGGTGTCCAGGCTGGCATCGGGCGGGACGCGAACATCCACCAGGCGCAGATCGTATCGCGGATGGGCCGAGGGCATCATCCCGGCAAGCTGGGGATCATGGAAAAGCCAGGTATTCCGCGCGGGACGTCCATCCACCAGAATCGATATACGCAGAGCGGCATTGAGAGGCTGGTTCGAAGCATTCACAGGCTGGCCCGTGGATTCATCGATGCGGAAATCGGGGTAGAACTCTTCCGCGCGAAAGCGAAACTCCGATTTCTCGCCGCCGACCAACTCTCCCCGGGCAACGGGTGTATTCGGCTGTTCCATGGAGTAGAGCCGCCAGGGATCACCGGGCGAGGCTCCGTCCGCTTCCAGGAACAGTTCCGTCTCGCCCACGCGCACGCGATCGCCGGGGTGGGCATCGGCCGCGGCCAGGCGCTCGCCCGTCACCATGTCGCGCACCTCGTAGAAAAAACGCGGCATGTCGCCATCGGGCACAGGATTGTATCCCGCCTGATGGAACTGGAGTTTGCCGTATCGCTCGGACTGAATGGAGAGGCTGTGGTTCATATCGAGCTGTGCCACGGTCACCTTCTGGGTTTCCGGATCGCGCACTTCCACCAGCGAGCGAAAATGCGCCGGCACATCGCTGTTGGGATGCTTGACTTCGTCGAAATCCAGCACCTTGACCCACACATCCAGCGGGGTCTGGCGCAGGTTGCGGCTGGTGATCTGCTGTTCGTTGGCGATGGGCTGGGAAATAAAGGAGAACTCTTCGCCCTCGGCGGCGATGAATCGTCCCTCGGTGACGATACGCCCGTTCCAGATGAGAACCGCCTTGGCCACCATGGCGCCAATCACGAGCAGCATACCGGCGTGGACGATGGTGGGCCCAAGCCGGCTCAGCAGCCCCTTGTGGGCGAAAAAGGAATTTCCGTCCTGATGGGCGCGGGTGAAATGGCTTTTGAGCACCGAGCGCACTTTTTCCGTCCCGCCGGGCACCTCGATTTCCGCCCGGGGCGCCGATCCCGCCGTGTAGTAATCGTGCGAGCGGCGGAATTCCTTTTTCGAAAAAATCGAGAGGCTCATCTTCGTCACGTGCCAGGTACTCACGATCAGGTTGCAGGCAAAGAGTACCAGCAGCGCGATAAACCAGGGGTGTTCGAACACCTGGGTTCGAGCCATGGGGATGGCATTATCGCCGAGAGCGGCGTTGGACCCGAAGCCCATAGTTCCCCAGATGGCCACGACACCGATCAGGGCGAGGAGAAAGATGCCGAATTTCAGCGACCGAAAGACCTTGCATGCGCGAAGAATTCCGCGGTCGAGGGCATCCAAAAGAGCAATGATGGGAGACTTTGTACTTTTTTTCACAATTTCGACGTGTCTTTTGCGCCAATCCCCATGTTGAAAGCGTAATGGATTCAATCCTCATGCCCAACGGCGCATCCAGAGCGACAATTCGGTTATTCGTCCTCGTCGAATTTCGTCTCGAGCATTTTGCGAGCGCGATCGATGGGATCTTTGCCCGGCCCGCCCTTCTTCTGGGATTTCTCCCAGGCCTCGGGGCTGTCCAGATCGGAATCCAGCTCGGAATCCAGGCCCGCCCCTGGCGACTGGGTTTCGCTGTCCTGCTCCTTCTCCTTGGCTTCTGAGGGTTTCGGGGTGTTCCCCTCGGTCTTGTTTACCGTGACCATGGCGGGACGCAGCACGCGATCTTTGAGCTGATATCCCTCGCGGAGGACGTTGAGAACGACCCGGTCGGGTTGATCGGCGCGATTCTCCGTTGCGGCGGCGTCATGAATGTTCGGGTCGAAGGGCACGCCGGTCTCATTGATTTCGCGAAAGCCTTCCTGGCTCAGCAGATCGATCATCTCGCGGTGGACCATGGCGATGCCCCTGATCAAATTCTCCGTGTCGCCCCCCTGGTTGATGGAATTCACGGCGATTGTGAAATGGTCGAAAAAGGGAAACAACTTCCGGAGGAGTTCTTCTCCGGCGTATTTCTTCGCGTCTTCAATTTCTTTCTGGGTTCTCCGGCGCTGCTGTTCCATTTCCTGCCGGAACCGCTGAAGCTGGTTTCTCGCCTGCTCCATGCTGCCGCGAAATTCGTCGATTGTTGTGTCTTTCTCGGTGATCTGGCGTTTTTTTTCTTCCAGCGCGTTTTCCAACTCACGGATTTGCGCTTCCTTGCGAGCGGCATCGCCTCGCGCCTGTGTCGTAATGGATTCGGCAAGCTGGAGCTTGCGCCTGAGCTGGGCCGCCTCGCGCTCGTGGTCGGGCTGATCGGGAGCGGAGGGGTGGGCACTTTGGGCCGTGGCACTCGGCTCGTTTGCCCCCGGCTCGGCTTCCGCCGTGCCGGAGAGCAGGGAATCGAGCGCATAGCGCCTGCGGCGCAGGCGGTAATGCTGCTTGCGCCGTTTCTTCAAGTGCGAGGGAAGGCCGGGCGGATTGGAATGCTGATCGGGGGATTTCGGCGCCATAGAGTTCAGCTGCTTAAGAATGGGTCTCGGTGTCTCACGAGCGGGAATCGCTAGCAAATGCACGGGCTGAAAGCAATCCCCTTCGGAGCCCAGTGCAACATAAAGAGACCGGCCGCCGGGGACAAAGCCTTCGGCGGCCGGGATCAGAGCTTTTATTCCGCGGGCAGGGCCGTTACTCGGGTTTGAGTGTCTCGTCGCCCTTCTTCCAGTTACAGGGGCAAAGCTCATCGGTCTGCAGGGCGTCGAGGACGCGGATTACTTCGTCGGGGCTGCGGCCGACCTGGAGATCGGTCACGTAGGCGAAACGAACGATTCCATCGGGATCGATGAGGAAGAGCGCGCGCTGGGACACACCCTTCTCATGGTCCAGAATGCCCAGGGCGCTGGACAGCTCCTTCTTGTAATCGGAGATCAGCGGATGCTTGAGGTTTTTCAACTCGTCCTTCGCTTTAGTCCAGCCGAGGTGCGAATAGACACTGTCGCAGGATCCGCCGATGACCACGCAGTCCCGGTCCTCGAAGTCAGGGACGGCGTCGCTGAATGCCTGGATCTCTGTGGGACAGACGAAGGTGAAATCGAGGGGGTAGAAGTAGAGGCAGACCCATTTGTTTTTCAGATCTGCGGTTCGGACAACCGCCTCAACATTTTCGCCGTCGAGGGCGGGAACTTCAAAGTCCGGGATTTTCTGGCCAACTTGAATCATAGTGCTTCCATCCTTTTATCGGAGAGTGTGTTTGTGTTTAAGATCAATTGAAGCCGTTTTTTTTGTCAGGGCTCGACCGGTTCGGAGACTTCCGGAGCGAGGGACGAGGCAACCTGGGCCGCTGCTCCAGCAGTGGCTCCCACCTTGATCAACTCGTCAATCTGCTCGTCGTCGAGGCCGGCGCTCTTGCCCTTCTGGATATGGCCGTTCACGCACATTTCGCAATTCTGGACTGATGAGACCGCGATGCAGATCGCTTCGACTTCCAGCGAGCTCAGGCTCGACTTCATGAAGCTGTTGGCGTTGAACGGCGCCTTGAATTTCTCATAGTTTTCTTTGAGGTCGGCGGGCAACTGGTGGCGGAATCGGTAATAGCCGTTGAAAACCGAACAGGTCGTTGCGACTGATACGGCATCGAGGGCCTCTTCACAGGTCCGCCCGGCAGCGACCGCCGCTTCGGAGAAAAATTCGACGCCTGGCGCGCTGCCGAGGGATGAGGCAACCCCCAGAGCAACGAGGGTCTTGGTCTTTTCTTCCACCTTGCCATCGGCGAGTTGGCGCTTCAGGTTCATATAGATATCCTGAATACCACACTCCGAGGCGGACAGCGCGGTGATGCCATCGGGAATGAATTTAATATTGAAGCGCTCTTTCAAGCGCTCGATTGCACGTTTTCCTTTTTCGGTTGGCTCCATGCCAGCGAATAGACTTTCTTTTTCAGACATTGCCGCTCTCCAGCTGAGGCTTTGATGAGACAGAAAAAAGAGGCGCCGCAGGACGGCCACCTCATCCGCTTTTGGAAAAACAACATCCGTGCCGGATAGCAAATTGCTCGAAACGAAAGAATCTTCATCTCCAAAAACCCTTCCCGAAGCGCCCTCCGAGGCGTTTGATCTCTCGGTCATCCTGATCAATTGGCGCATGCGCCCGGACCTGGAATCCTGCCTCCGCTGTGTCGAGGCACACCACCACCGCTGCCGCGTGGAAGTCCTGCTAATCAATAAACCATCCGGCGACGGGACCGAGGAAATGATTCGCGAGAGATTTCCTTGGGTTCGGCTTTTCCCTCATCCTCATTTTGGTTTCGCGACCATGCGCAACGTGGGTCTCCGCGAATCCCGCGGGCGCTACTGTCTCGTTTTGGACACCGACACGGAACTTCTCCAGGGATGCTTCGACTCTCTCGTTTCCTTCATGGACCGCCATCCCCGGCTGGCCGGATGCGGGGGGCATACCACCCGGCTCGATGGCGAGCTGGAATATAACGTCAAACGCTTCTACGATTTGATGACAGTGCTTGTCCGCCGGAGCCCTCTTCAGAATCTCTGGCCTCACAATCCCTGGAACTTCCGCCACCTGATGATGGACAAGGATCACGAACGTCCTTTTTTGGGCGACTGGATGGCGGGGGCGTGTTTCTGCATGCGCCGCGAGACCGTCGAGGAAGTCGGCCCCTTCGACGAGAATATGCACTATTTCGAGGACGTTGACTGGTGCTGGCGGGCAAAACAGGCCGGCTGGCAGATCGCCTTCAATCCCTATGCGCGGATCATCCACAAGGTCCAGCGCCTCTCGGGCAAGGGGGTCGTCAACCGCCAGACCTGGCTGCACTTGAAGAGTGGCCTTCGCTTCTGGTGGAAGGTGCACCACCAAGGCCTCAATTGGGCTTGGCCCAACCGCCCGATCCGGAAACAAAGCAGCCGCGAGCTGGCCCATCTCGCCCCGGAAGATCGCGACACCGGGCGGCCCGATCTCTCCGTGGTTGTGATTAACTTGAACGGCAAGCAACTCCTCGATGATTGCCTGGAGTCGCTCCACAGCGCGGCGCCGGATCACAATCTCGAAATCCTGGTGGTCGACAATGGCAGCGAGGACGGCTCGCCGGAAATGGCCCGCGAGAAATATCCGGAAGCGATCCTGACGGTGAATGAGGAAAACCTCGGATTCACCAAGGCCAACAATCAGGGCATCGAGCAATCCACCGGCCGCTACGTCATGCTGCTGAATAATGATACGCGTGTCGTGCCGGGCGCCTTCAGCGATGCGATTCAGTTTCTCGATACGCGGCCCGATGTGGGATGCGCGGGCCTGCGCCTGCTGAATGAGGACGGAAGCCTCCAGCTTTCCTGCCGCCGGTTCCCGAGCTTCACCCAGGCGCTCTTTAATCGCTATTCGCTGCTCACCAGGCTGTTTCCCAATAATCGCTTTTCACGCTCCTACCTGATGACGGATTTCCAACACAACCTGCCCCAGGAGGTTGATTGGGTCAGCGGCGCCTGCCTGGTCTTCCGCCGTTCGGTGCTCGAACGGATTGGTGCGCTGGACGAACGCTTCTTCATGTATTCCGAGGACGTGGACTACTGCTATCGCGTCTGGGAAGGAGGGTGGCGAGTGGTCTATATTCCCACGGCCGAGGTTTACCACTTGATTGGCCAGGATACAAAAAAGGTGCGCACCATGCTGACCATCGAGCGCCACAAATCGATGTATAAATTCTATAAGAAACATTACAGCCGAAACCTGATGTTTGTTGATGCCATGACGGCCTCGATGGTGGCGCTTCGGTGCGGGCTGCAGCTCGGGTCCGCGGCGGCCCAGGTCGGCCTGCAGCGACTGAGTGGAAAGGCGGGGGCATGAGCGCGTTCTTCGGCCAGGCTTTATTGGCTTCCGCGTTGATTGCCTTCGTGCTCGAGGCATGCTCGCCCTTTTTCTTCGGCCGCGCACGGGGCGGGAAAACTCCCCGGCCCACCTATTCCCTGGCGGTGCTGGGGGGACTGTTTGCCCTTGCGGCGAGCGGGGTGTCCCCGGGTCCCCTGATCGGGATCGTGCTCGGCGGGATCGTGCTCTTTGGATTCACCCTGAAAACGGATTACTCACTGCCCAGCAGCCGCCGGCATTTCATCGGAACGATTCTCGGCGGGGTGCTCCTGTTTTTCGCGGGCCAGCGCATCGGCTACGTTGGCTTGCCCGGCTTCGGCAACACCTCGCTGATGTGGCTTCCCAGCCTGTTGCTGACAGTGGGGTGGGTGTTCCTGGTGGTCAGCATGGTGGAGATCTGCAGCTTGCTTCCGATGCTGACCAGCCTTCTGGCCCTGGTGCTGGGCGCGGCCGTGCTGATGCCGGTCGAAGTTTACCAGACTGCTTCGGGCCAGGCCCTTGGGGGGGTGCTGGCCGGCGGCGTGATTGGTCGTTTCATCGGTTCGGCGATGCGTGGCCGCAGCCGCCCCCTGGAAAAGACGGATACGCTGGTGCTGGGTTATCTTGCGGCCGCGGCGACCTTGAGCCTTTTTCTCAAGAGCGCCACCCTCGCGGGTCTGATTCTGCCGCTGGCCTTGCTGGTGATTTTCGTGGTGGTGCTGGTGCTCCAGAGCTTCGAGCGCAGCATCATGCTGCGCACATCGCCGCGGGAATAAGGGAGGCGCCAGCGGGCGCGACAAACCCCCGCCGGCGTTGATCGGTTTAGCTGAGCAGGGGGTCCACAGAAACCAACAACCGGAGGGGGCTTCCTGAAGTATGGATCCCGTTGGGAATTTCGCCAACCCACAATGTTTTCGAGATGGTTCCCACGCTAGACCCGAAGCGTTTCGAGGCGCGCCAGCGTAGAGTAGATATCGAAGGTTTCCGCCGTCGAGAGCACCCGGGTTGTGCTTCGTTCCACGCGAGCGGAGAGCCCCGGCCGCAGCCAGTTGCGCACGACCGAGCTGGATTGCGCTAAAACGTGCTCCGTCGTCCCCAGGACATCCTGGGCTCGTTTGAATTCATCGTAAATCCGGCACCCGGGAAGCGAGCGCTCGAGGCGCTTGAGTAGCCGCCGCGTCAGCACCGACGAGCCGCCTTCCTCGTTCGGGAAGATCGACCGGAAATGAATCGCATCCTGGGCCAGGCGCATGCTCTCGGGCTGGTTGCGAAAATGGATGTCGATAATGAGTTCCGACCGGATGTTAAGGGGTTCGCTGGGGCCGGTTTTCTCCTCGCCGAAAAGGGCTCCTCCCTGAGATTTGTCGCTGATCACTTTCTCCATGACTTCGCCAAAAACGAGGCAGGCGGCCTGGCTTGCTTCGCGGGTCGAGCGGTTTCCCTGGAGATCATCGAAAACCAGGCTGCCGTCTTTCATATAGACGGCGCTTTGCGCGAGGAATTTTTGAGCAGCGAGGGCCTGTTCCGAGATGGCGAAGGCTCGCAGCCCGAGCGCGCTCAGCCAATCGGCCCATCGCTGAGCGGTGTCCGCGGCGGCTTCCCGCCGGATGATGCGGGCGGTGGGCGAAAGCAGGCGCTGGCGCGCCGTATAGACGTCGAGTTCCATGGCCTCGGCGAACGCTTTCAGGTTTCGCTCCGTGGGGAGTTCGGGCTGGCGGCCAAGGAGGACGAAAAACCCAGGGTCGCGCTGGGCCTGGTTTACCGCTTCGGTCATGGCCGCGAATTGCTCGGGCGTGCGTATCCTGGCCCGCAGGTTGTCCATGTCCTGTTTTTGCTGCTTGCCGCCACTCATCAGAGAGCACCTCGGTGAAGGCTGAATCTTTTCGCGGGTCTTGACGCAAGTCGAGGGTATTGTTCCGAAAGAAAAACCGGGACGAAAGCATTTGCCTTCGCCCCGGCGGTTTCTCGGTACTTACCCCGTTGGAATTCAGCCCGTCGCGAGGCCGTTTTCCACCAGTTTCTCCGCAATCTGCACGGCATTGAGCGCCGCGCCCTTGCGCAGGTTATCGCTGACGATCCACATATCCAGGCCGGTTCCCTTGGGATTGCTGATATCCTTGCGGATGCGGCCCACATAGGTTTCGTCGCGGCCCTCGGCGTAGGTGGCAAGGGGGTATTCATTGTTGTCTGGGTCGTCCACCACGACCACGTTGGGTTCGGCGGCAAGCAGGCGGCGCACTTCTTCCACATCGACCGGTTTCTCGAATTCGAGATTCAACGCTTCGCTGTGGGCACGATAGACGGGCACGCGGACACAGGTGGCACTCACGCGGATGTCGGGATTCTCGAGGATCTTCCGCGTTTCGTTCACCATCTTCATCTCTTCCTTGGTATATCCGTTGTCCTGGAACACATCGATGTGGGGAAGGATGTTGAAGGCGATCTGGTGGGGGAACTCCGAGCACTCCAGCTCCTTCTCCCCGGAAAGAATGGCGGCCGTTTGCTCTTCCATCTCGTTGACGGCCTTGACGCCCTTGCCGCTGACGGACTGGTAGGTCGCCACAACAAGGCGTTGGAGGTTGTATTTCTCATGGAGCGGCCGAAGGGCGTGAACCATCTGAATCGTCGAGCAATTCGGATTGGCGAAGATGCCCTTGGGCGGCTTCTTTTTGAGCATATGGCCGTTGACTTCGGGGACGACCAGGGGCACCTGCTCGTCCATGCGAAACTGGCTTGTATTGTCGACCACGAGGGCTCCGGCCCTGGCGGCAACGGGGGCCCATTCCTTGGAAATGGATCCTCCGGCGCTGAACAGGCCAATGTGGACGTCTTTAAAGGATTCTTCGCTCACAGCTTCCACCGTCAGCATGCGTCCCCGGTAGGCGAAGCGGCGGCCGGCGGAGCGCGGCGAGGCGAGGAGTTTGAGATTCTTGGCGGGGAACTGGCGCTGTTCCAGGACTTTCAACATCTCCTGGCCGACGGCGCCGGAAGCTCCGAGGATGGCTACGTTAACCATGTTGTGTCTGATCATTCCTCCGATCGTGAATGTTAGCGTTGTCTTAATGATGGGATGAGAGCCTGTAAACAGCTCTTTTGAAAGCAGCCGCCGCTGGGCGGCGGCTGCCGGGGGAGGCAAATTGGGGAAGAGGCAACAGAGAGAACGGCGTCAAGCGTTTAAGCTGGACGATCAAGCTTCTCATGAGCGAGGCGGAATGCCTGCACCAACTCCTGGCCGCTGTAGGATTCGAGGCGGCGCGCCTCAAGCTGGATGTCGCTGAATTCGGCTCCGGTCATCTCAAGGAACTTGAGGATGACTTCATAGCGTTCCTTGGCCTCGGCGGCTGCTTCGACGCCGGCGGGCGTCAGTGTCAGGCCCCGATAGCGCTCATAGTAGGCATAGCCAAGGGCGGCAAGGCGCTGCATGGCGCGCGTGACGGTGGGGCGGCTCATGTGAAGCCGTTCCGCCAGCTCCACGCCGCGCACATACCCCTTTTCCTCCAGCAATTCCTTAATCAGGAGAAGGTAACAGCTCAGCTCCTGGGGGAGTTCCGCTGCGGTTTCCGGTGTTTCGGTTTCTTTGCGCGTCATCATGGTTTCCTTCCTTCTTTCGTTAAGAATCGTTCGGCAGGTTTCCACACAATGAGATAATCCCGCCCGCATCATAGATTCTTCGTTCCACTGCCGTTTCGGGGAGATGCTGGTGGTGTGAGAGGAAATGTCGTCGTGAAACAGCCAACTTGCGGCCCCGGGATTCAGGTACAAGATTGCGCTGTCTCGCATAAGGCGCGTTGCGCGCCTGGTTCCCGTTTGTCCGTCTCGTCCCGTGGCGGCTTTTCCCGGGTGCCCCGTGGACGAGGCACTCTAGTTCCCTGTTGTATGAGCCGCCGAGCTTCCCTTTGCTGATGGGATGAAACGTAAATTGTTTCACCCGATTAACATGGGAATTGTCGCTCCAACAAATGGTCAAAGTCAATCCTCATTGCCGCGAGAAAATCTTTTCTTTCGCAGGAATGCCGTTGCCTTGGTCAAATCCTGCCGGTTTGATCCGCCATTATGAAAACCATTGAGCAGCTCCGGCCCAAGAAGCGCCAGCCCGAAACCCTGGTCGTGGTGTGGGCGGATGGCGAGGAGGAGGCCTTGTCGGCGGAGGTCGTTGATCGGTTTGCGCTCTCCTCGGGCCGTCGGCTGAATGATCAGGAGTTGGAGGCGATTCGCCGCCTCAATGAAGAGGTGCGGTGCCGCCAGGCGGCCTGGCGGCTTATTTCGCTGCGTCCGCGGAGCCAGACCGAACTGGTGAGAGCCCTTTGCCAGCGGAAATTTCCGGTCCAAACGGCGCGGCTCATAGTTGAGAGGCTCGTCGAGCGTGGCTACGTCGATGATCGGACTTTCGCCTCCCTTTTTGTGCAGGAACGCCTGCGCCGCAGGCAGGGAATTCGGGCGATCGAAATGGAGCTGAAGAAGCGTGGGATCTCCCGCGAGGAGGCCGCCGAGGCGCTGGAGGGCGCTTCGGATCCGGACGAGCAGCGGGAAAATGCCCGGGCGTTGCTGGAAAAGTGGAGTCGGCGGAGCAAACCCGAAGATCCAAGAAAACGCCAGCAGGCGGCGGCGCAGTTTCTTTTCCGCCGGGGCTACGAGCCCGATGTCGTTTGGGAATTGGTGCGAGACGTCATCAAGGGACGTGGTGAAGAGGACTGAGGCGGAGTTCGGAGGAAGTGAAGGAAATCCAGACCTCTTCAACCAGGCAAAATCGCCTTCGGGATGGCTCGATCTTCGTCTTTCAGCGAATTTCAGGTTGCGGAAACTCTCAATCCTGTTCCATCAATATTTATTGAAATCGTCTCCAGGCGAGCCGCAACATGGCGAAATATTGCAAAACCTACAACATTATTTGCACCTGTGTCACCTGCGAGAACGTGGAATGCGCTTATTCGCCGCGCACGCGCGCCGAGGCGGAAATCGCCCGCGGAGTAAAGCTGGATAAGTATGGCAACGAGATCGGAGCGGAAAAGGATGATACCGCCCGAATTCCCGCTCCCGTTTTCGAGGAACCTGAAGGGAAAGGGGAGCGCCGCCGGCTGACCCGCCGGGAGGTCGCTCTTTTGTCGGCCACGGGTCTTCTCGCCATTCTGCTGATCGCGGCTTCAGTGATTATGCTGCGCCCCGAGCAGGAAGCACAGGGCGTGGCCCTCGTTCGCGAAACCGGGCCGGAAACGGAAACGGAGGAAGCCCCGGAACCGGTCGAGGCGCCAGGTGATTTGATCGGCGAGGAAACCACCGGGCCCGAAGAAGAATTGGCGGAAGGGTTGGAGATGGCGACGCCGGAACCGACCCCCACCGCTGAACCGGAACCAACGCCGGCGGCGGAAGTGGCCCAGGCCCAGGAGCCGATTATCTTCCGCCGCCCCCAGCCCACTCCCAATCCCGGGCAGGTGCGTATCGAGCGCGAAACGATCCAACTGAAAGATCGTGGAAACCAGCTGGTTGAAAGCGGTGAAATCGTCGCCGCGCGAGATGCTTATCGCCAGGCGATCCAGATGAACCCGGGCTTTTACCAGGGCTACAACAATCTGGCGAATACCTATACGGATCAGGGGAATTACCAGCAGGCCGTGCCCCTTTATCGCGAGGGCCTGCGCCAAGCACCCGATTCCACGACGATCATGTTCAACCTGGCGAATATGTCCTTCCGCCAGGGCTATTGGTGGCAGGCGCTTCAAGAGATCGAGCGGGTGATCGAGCGGGACGACAGCGACTCAGAAGCCCATCTCATGGCCGGGATCTGCTCCTTTCAGCTCGGGAATTACGAGCGCGCCAAGTCTCATTTCACCCGCGTGATTCAGCTCGATCCGGAAAGCGCCGAGGGGCATTACAACCTTTCGCTCGCGTATCAACGAATGGGCAGTCCGAGCGTGGCACAGAGCTATTACGCCGAGGCGGTGCGCCTCGAGCCGCGGATCACCGAGCCATCTTTCCTCCGCCGCAATCGTGTCGGCCGGGGAGGGTGAGCCGTTTGGAGGTTGGATGTTGGATGTTGGAGGGTCGATGGTCGAAGGTCGAGACCTGCCTTACACCCACCCATACACTGACACTGACTCCAAAACGCGAATCTGGAAGGCGCATCCTTTCGTTAAGAATGGCGCCAGGATGATCGAGGACCCGCCTTCGCCCAGCAGGCTTGGGCGCGCCCGGCGATAAAGATGACGAGGCAGATGACGAGGATGAGGATGGGCGCCCTCTTTCCGGCCTCTCTTTCTGAAAACTCTTATAATACAAGAAAAGCCCGGGCGGTGAGTGCCCGGGCCTTTTTGATGCGATTCGTTTCCGGCCGGATTAGTAGCGATAGTGCTCCGGCTTGAAGGGTCCTTCGACGGGGACACCGATGTATTCGGCCTGCTCCGCGGACATCTGGGTCAGGTGGGCGTCGATCTGCTTGAGGTGCAGCTCGGCTACCTTCTCGTCCAGCTTCTTGGAGAGCACATAGACCTCGTTCTTGTATTTGCCCGAGTCGCGCTCGGTCCACAGATCGATCTGGGCGATGGTCTGGTTGGTAAAGCTGTTGGACATCACGAAGCTCGGGTGGCCCGTGGCGCAGCCCAGGTTCACCAGACGGCCCTTGGCCAGGAGGATGATCTTCTTGC
>CAYFUR010000101.1:0-13542 GCA_964346275.1 uncultured Candidatus Sumerlaeota bacterium | reverse complement strand
TCGCCGGCGACGCGCTCCAAAATGCCAAAAAACTGTTCGCGGGCCTGCTCGGTGAACTTGTGAAAAGCCAGGCCCAGGGAGCAGTAGGCTGTCTTGCCGTCCTTCTCATCATGGAAATCCGCCCAGACCACTGTGGCCTTCAAAAGAACAGGCTCCTCGATCGAAGGAAACATGAGCTGCAACTCCGCGTGTGCCAGCCCTTTAATGAGCTGGAGAAAGCGATGCTTGGGAATCTGGTAGGAAATGATTTTAATGCCTGAGTAGGAGATATCCGAGGCCGTTCCACGCACTGTGAACTTGGTTGCCGTGGCATCGGGAACCAGCAGCGTGACGATGGCATCGGCGGACACGGGAATGCGCACAAAACTGCGCCGGTCGCTCGGCCGGATGTTTTGCGGTGGTTTTTCCAGGGGGAATCGGGGGCTCATAGACTCTTAAAGAATGCAGGAGTTCAGAAAAATGGGTCTGGCGATGAACGGCTTATTCATCGCCCATGATTTCCAGCTTCTTGCGCAGGACTTGTTCCCGGTGCGAGAAGATTTCCTCCAGCTTGCGCCGTACGAAGTTTTTTCCGACAAACCGCCTGATCAGAGGATGGAGCCCGCCAAATTCAAGATAATCAACGACTTCCGTCGCTCCGTTCTCCAGCGGCTGAAATTCATGGCGATGTTCCCAATTGCGGAACGGCCCATCCACCAGGCGGTCGGCAAAACGCCTCTCCGGCTCATACTCCACGACCTGTAAAAGCCAGTGCATCTGAAAGGGAATCATTCGCGGCCGGATCGCAAACAGAACTTTTGACCCTAGCCGCAGCGGCGTATCGGCCCGGATGACCCGCAGGTTCAGCTCGGAAGGAGTCATTTCCGCAACATTCCAGGGGTCGCTGTAATAATGGAAGACATCGGCTGCCGGTGCCTGGATGACAAATCGATGTTCGGCATGGAAAAGGGGGTCGGTCAAAGTCTCTGGTTTATCCCATATCGGTTCGCCCCGCCTGATCTTCAACTGATTTTGCCCGGAGAGCCTGGGTGCCTGCAACCCCTTCGAATCCCTGGGGGTCACAAAAACCGAATGTTGCTCCCGGGATTTCCTTGTTTGGGCGTAAAAAAACAAAGAACAGAGATTGACCTCGCAGCCCTCGGAGAATCTTTCTAAATGCCACCTTTGCAGTTGCCTGAGGCGCTTGATGGCCGTTAGCCAAAATGCAGGCCGTAATTCCGGCCCGGCAACTTCTTCACCGCAAGGTGGAAGAAGATGTTTATTTGCCTTGGATGGCTTAAGGAATGACCGCAAAACCTGGGGATCATGATCAAGCGGGAGGCTCCCGCGACGTGCAGACTCCCCCCGAACAGAAAAATCTGCGGTTTTATCTGACCCCTGGCCAGGTCATCGGGAACAGTTATGAGATTCTCGATCAGATCGGCGAGGGGGGGATGGCGATCGTTTATCGAGCCAGACAGAAAAGCCTCAATCGGATCGTTGCCATCAAGGCGCTCCATCCAAAATACGCTCACGATGCCAGCTTCGTTGAACGCTTCGAGGCCGAGTCCGGCGCCCTTGCCAC
Organism: uncultured Candidatus Sumerlaeota bacterium; assembly: GCA_964346275.1. GTDB lineage: Bacteria > Sumerlaeota > Sumerlaeia > SLMS01 > SLMS01 > CAYFUR01. The sequence continues at coordinate 11,978 of CAYFUR010000101.1, read as the reverse complement.
ACTTTCTCATCCAAATGTTGTCACCATCATCGATCGCGGAGCGGAGGGAGAAGTTTTTTACTTCGTCATGGAATTCGTGGATGGCGAAGATCTCGACAAAAAGATCATCCAGAATACGGTTCGACGCCTGGCCGACTGGCGGACGGTGATCAGCGCCTGTTCCGACGCCCTCGACTATATCCATCGCCGGGGCTTCGTTCATCGCGACATCAAGCCTTCCAACGTCCTGGTCAGCTCGGAAGGCCAGATCAAGATCGGCGACTTCGGCATTGCCCATATTTTGCGCGGTGACAGGGTTGAAGAGGCGTCCCCCTCCTCTTCCCATCCCCTCGGCACAACCTACTACATGGCGCCGGAGCAAAACAGCGATCCCGCCACCGTCGATCATCGCGCCGATATCTACAGCCTCGCCGTCGCTTTCTACAAAATGATGACCCGCACGCTGCCCAGTGGTGAGTTCCCCGCTCCCTCGGAGGTCAACGGCGACATTCCGGTTCCCGTCGATTCCGTGATTTTTCAGGCACTCGCTCCCAATCGGGAAGATCGATACGCAACGGTCAAGGAGTTCTGCGACGAGTTGCTTGCCGCGCTGAAAACCCAGAATGTCAGTATCTCCCGGCTTTTCGATTACCGCACCGCAAGCAGCAGTGGCTCGTCCCTTTACACCGGAGTGGATTTTCGCCCGGCCGCGCCGGGGCAATCAGGAGAAGAGAAGAAGATTGGCGGCGATGCGGCTTCCAAGCGGAGTTCCACGACCGGTGGGCGAAAGACGGGATCCACCTCATCGAAATTCCGCAAGAAAACGATCGAGAAAAAACTCCCGGTAAAGGGAACATCCTCCTCCCCTGGACTGGAAACCTCAACGGCAACGGGCAAACAACCGGCAATCCCTTCTACAAGGAAGGCTCAGGGCGGCAATTGGAAGCGGGCCCTGCTCATCGCCACCATCCTGTTGACTTTGTTCGGCGGGGCTATTTTCGCCGCCATGATCCTCCTCGGCCAGAATGAATCCCGTTCCCCCGTGCCCTCTTCCACGCCTCCCGCCGAGACCAATGGCTCGATCACCGGGGCGCGCTCTCCCGCTCTGGAACGGGAACAGGCAGCCAAGGAACTCCGCGAACAGCAGCAGGCAGAGATCATCAAGGCCGAAGAGGAAGCGCGACAGGAACAAGACGAACGATGAGCCCCCTCAGCTTTCAACGCCGCCGCCTCGTTTCCACGCTCCCGGCTCTTGTTCTTGCCGCCATGGGCCTTTTGGCTGCGGGATGCGCTGGCGATGAAAAAGAACCCGCCGTCGATCTGGGGGATCCATCGGAATTCACCGTGATAGCAGGGGACACCGCCGCTTACCAGGATCCCGCCAACTATCAGCAGAATGTTGGCTTGCACGCCCGCATGGAAGGCAACGCCCTCGTGGTTTCCATGCACAATCAGCGCCAGCAGGAAATCACGCTCACCCACACCGACCTGGCGATCATCACCGGAGCCAACCCCGACGACATGGTTTTCATCAATCCCGCCACGGCGGACTTGCGGAAATTCACCCCCCTGATCCTCAAGCCGGGCCAGCGCGGCGTGCGCCGCCTGCCCATGAAAACGGGACGAAATTACGCGGGAATGCGCCTTGTCTATAACAACCCGCGCCAGCAGATTCGCTTCTTTGTTTCCATCCAGTAAAGAAAAGAGTGAGAAGGATTTCCATGGCGAAATGAGCCGCTTTTCGCTTACACTCTCTCGTGTTTCATTTTGACCTCGAAGGGAGGATGCTTCCCATGTTTGACGCCGTTCATCTCGCCAATCGCCTGAAAACCAGGGTTCTCATGCGCTATGTCCGTGGGCTCGAGAGGCTCGACCCCCAGGTCGCCCGCCATCTTCTGAGTTCCCAGCGCGAGTTTTTTCTCGCCGGGAAAACCTTTTTCGAAAGCGAAGCAGGCCACGCGCAGAAAGCCATCAATAAGATGGAACGCAAGATGAAGCAGTCCTGAGCCCCCGTCCTCTTCAACCAAGACATGAAAATCACCATTTATACACTCTTCCCCGCCTGGTTCGACGGGCCGCTCGGGGATTCGATTGTCCAGCGGGCCCAGGAATCGGGCCGGCTCCAGATCGATCGCATCAACTTTCGCGACTACGCCCAGGACCGCCACAAAACCGTCGACGAGACCCCCTACGGAGGCGGGGGAGGGATGGTGCTGCGTCCCGATGTGCTGGCTCATGCCATGGACAACACCATCGGGCCTCCAGGACAGCCCGGCAGGCCTTACACCGTTTATCTCTCGCCCCGGGGCCGGCGCTTCGACCAGGACATGGCCCGCCAGTTCGCCCTCCTGCCCGGCCTCGCCCTGCTCTGCGGACATTATGAAGCCGTCGATCAGCGCCTGCTCGATAGCCGGGTGGACGAAGAGGTTTCCCTGGGCGACTTCGTCCTCACCGGCGGGGAAATCCCCGCCATGGCGGTCGTGGATGCCGTTGCGCGCCTCCTGCCCGGCGTGCTGGGCAACGAATCCTCGGCGCAAAACGACTCCTTCATGGACGGCCTTCTGGAAGGGCCTCACTACACACGGCCGGAAGAATTCGAGGGCCATGGCGTTCCCGATGTGCTGCTCTCCGGCGATCATGCCGCCATCGAGCAATGGCGCGAGGAGCAGGCTCTGAAAACAACACGCCAGCGCCGGCCAGATCTCCATGAGGAGCAGATTCTCTATCCCGCCCAGGTCCGCCGCCTGGCCCGCCGCCGCCGACCCTTCGCCGTCTGGCGGGAAGGCCGCGAAGGAGCGTCAACGCTTCTGTTCGCGAATCGCTCCGTCCTGCAATTGCAGAACTGGCGCGAACTGCCCGAGGCCCGCCACGCCTCCCGCGGAGTCCACGACTTGATTCGATTCGCGGAATTCCGCGATGCGCGCACGGAAAATACGGAAGCGGACCGCGACCTCGTGAGCCGGGAGATTGACGAGGCGGCCCATGCCTTTCTTGAGGGCCGGGCCTTGCCCGACTTCGTCAGGCCCGCCGCGCGGCGCCTTGTTTTGAATCTTTGGCATGAAATCCGGAAAATCCAGGAAGCTCCAGACAACAGGCATTGACAGGGTAACGAGAGAGCTTGCAGTGCCTTAAACAGCGGGTCAAAACCGCTTGACACCCAGAAGGCCTGGCGGTGCCATGAGGGGCATTGCATGTGGCCCAATAAACCATCGACCTTGATGGCATAAACGAATCCTTTTTTGGAGGACAGCTTGTGAAATTGCTCAAACTCCTTCCTGCCCTGTTGATCACTCTCATGCTGGTGACAGCGGGATGCGAAGGGAATAACGAAACCGAGCAGCGCCTGAACAGCCTGTCGGCGAACCAACAGGAGCTGGTGAACAATCTCCAGAGCCAGGTTCAGCAGCTTAACAGCGAGGCTGCCAGCCTGAGTTCGGATGCCCAGACCATTCGCCGCAAGATCCAGGACCTGAACGACGAGATGTATCAGGTGCAGCGGGACGCGGAAGACGTGCAGCAGGCCGTTTCCAGCCTCAGCCAGACTCTGAGCCAGGCCGGCGCTCAGGGCACCACGATTCCCACGAACACCCCCGCGCAAGATGAAGCGGGCGGCAGCCTCCTTCGCCTGCTCCTGATCGTCGTTGCTGTGATCGTTATTCTTTACTTCATCATCCGCCTCATGCGCTCGCGCAGCGACTTCGAGGACGAAGATGACTTCGAAGATTTTGAGGACGATGAAGACCTCGGGTTTGATGACGAAGACTTTGAGGACGAGGAAGAGCCGTTCTCCGACGAGGAAAAGAAGGACAAGAAGGGCGATCAGAAGGACGATAAGAAGTAAGCCGCTTCCTCTCAAAACCTTGATTGAATGTGATGCCCCGGAGCCTGCTCCGGGGCATCACTTTTCGTGCGCCCGCGCCGGAATCGGGTTGTCACCGGTAGCCAGGAGATTAGGCTTCGCGCTCCGGGGCTATTCATTGCAGCGATCGCTGCAAGACTCGTTCAAGAAAGGAACACCTTCGTGCCAGTCACCGTACTCGTCGGATGCCAGTGGGGAGATGAAGGAAAAGGGAAGATCGTCGACGTCTTGTCGTCCCAGGTCGACATCGTTGCGCGCTATCAGGGAGGCAACAACGCCGGCCATACCGTGGTCATTGGTGATCGCAAATTCGTTCTGCATCTACTGCCCACCGGGATTCTCCACCAAGGCGTCACCAGCGTGATTGGAAACGGTGTCGTGGTCGACATTATGGGCCTGGGCCAGGAAATTGACGAGGCGGAAGCGGCCGGCCTGAACCCCATGAACAGGCTGCTCATCGCCGAGCAGGCCCACCTGATCCTGCCCCAGCACGGGGCCCTTGATCGCGCCCGGGAAAAATCCCTCGGCAAGGGGAAGATCGGAACCACCGGCCGCGGCATCGGCAACGCCTACTCGGAAAAAGCCGCCCGCCGGGGGCTCCGCGCCTGCGACCTGCGCGACAAGGATCACTTTGTCGAGCGCTACCGCGAGTTCGCCGCATACTGTAATGACGTCCTCACCAAGCTCTTCGACGAACCGCCCCTGGAAGCCGAAGAGTCCCTCGAACAACTCCTTCACTGGGGCCAGCGCCTCAAACCGATCATCACCGATACGGTCACCTTCCTGAACGACGCCGCCAGCGCCGGGAAATCCATCCTCGCTGAAGGCGCCCAGGGCGTTTTGCTCGACCTCGATTTTGGCACCTATCCCTTTGTGACCTCCTCCAATCCATCGCCCGGAGGCGCCTGTACGGGCCTGGGGCTCAGCCCCCGCCACATCTCCGGCGTCACCGGAATCGTCAAAGCCTATACAACCCGCGTTGGCGAAGGGCCCATGCCCACGGAACTGACCGATGAAATGGGCGAGAAACTCCGCAGCGAAGGGGGAGAGTTCGGCGCCACCACCGGCCGCCCGCGCCGCTGTGGCTGGTTCGACGCCCCGGCGGTACGCCGCTCCGCCCAGATCTCCGGCACCACCGACCTGACCCTCACCAAGCTCGACGTGCTCAGTCCCTTTGAAGAAATCCCCGTCTGCACCGCTTACGACACGCCCGCGGGCCGAGTGACGCGGCTTCCCTTCGACCTAGTGCAGCTCAAGGCCGCCCGGCCCGTCTATGAAACGCTGCCGGGATGGAAGACGGACCTGACCAAGGTGCGCGACGCATCGCAATTGCCGGAGGCCGCGCGGAATTACATTGCCCGCCTCGAAGAGCTGATCGGCACCCGCATCAACCGGGTCAGCGTCGGCCCCGACCGCGCCCAGACGATTTCAAGGGGGTGAATAATTCTATATCTTAATCATCCTCATCCTCATCATCTGAATCAGAGGTTCAACCATGGCGAGTCCGCAGTTTTCACATGAGAAGCTTGATGCTTATCAAAAAGCGATCGAGTTCATCGCATGGTCCCAGCCATTGCTTGAGTCGTTGCCCGCCAAGGTGTCTGCAAAAGCACAGCTTGAAAGAGCTTCCACCAGCATCGTGCTGAACATTGCGGAAGGGAATGCCAAGTTTTCTCACAAGGATCGTTGCCGAATATGGCAAATCGCTATCGGCTCGGCCATGGAGTGCGCTGCCTGTCTAGACGTCTTGATTTTCCGCAATTTGAAGTCGCGTGAAGAACTATACAAAGGAAAAATCCTGCTTCAAGATATCGTAAAACTCCTCATGGGCCTTCTGAATCGTTTTGGGTCTCGAATCTCAGAAGACGAGGCAATATACCATTCAGGCCTTGAGGATGATGACGAGGATGAGTATGAGGATGATTCTTTAATCTGACGGAAAGTTGAGGCCTGACAACATGATCCTTCACCGCGAGCAAATCGAACAGCAGGAAAAAGACACTCTGGCTCCCTACGCCTGCAAGTCGGTGGAATCCCGCGGCCGGGAGAACCCCATGCCGCCGGACAACCTCCGCACGGATTTCCAGCGCGACCGCGACCGCATCATCCACGCTTCCGCTTTCCGCAAGCTCGAATTCAAAACCCAGGTTTTTGTGACCACGGCCAGTGATTACCACCGCACCCGCCTGACCCACACCATGGAAGTCGCCCAGATCGCGCGCACAATTGCCCGCTCGCTGCGCATTAATATCGACCTCACCGAGGCGATCGCCCTCGCCCACGATCTCGGCCACACCCCCATCGGCCACGCTGGCGAGGAAGCCATGGCGGAATGCATGAAAGATCACGGCGGGTTCGAACACAACGCCCAGGGCCTCCGCCTCGTCGAGGTTCTGGAAGAGCGCTACCAGGATTTTCCCGGCCTCAACCTGACCTATGAAGTGCGCGAAGGCATTATCAAGCACGACACCGACTACGACAAGCCCACCGCCGATGAACGCTTTGATCCCGGCAAGGCGGCAACGCTTGAGGCCCAGGTGGTCGATCTCGCCGATGAGGTCGCCTATAACTGCGCCGATCTCGACGACGCGATCAAACTCGGCTATCTCGGCGATGAAGATATACAGGAAATCCCCTGGCTCTTCGAACTCTTCCAGGCCGCCCGGAAAGAGTCCGGCCCCGGCGCCCGCGAGAAGTTCGTGCGCTTTCGCGCCATCGGCCGTCTCTACGATCTCCATGTCGACGATGCCCTCGACTACGCCAGGAAGATCCTCTCGGAGAACCAATTCCATTCCCCCGACGATATCCGGTCCTTCCAGGGGCGCATCATCGATTTTTCCCCCGGGTTGAAGGAGAAACTCCGCATCCTGAAGGACTTCCTGATCCAGCGCGTCTATATGCATCCCAAGACGCTCCAGAACTCCATGCGCGGCAGCCGCTTCATCCTCGAGTTATTCACCGCCTACATGGCCGATCCCCGCCTCATGCCCTTTAAGTATCAAAACCGTATCGAGCCCGACGGCATCCACCGGGTGATCTGCGACTATATCTCGGGCATGACCGACCGTTATCTGAATGAGCAATACAGGGGTCTCTACCACCCCGAGGATTATCGGTGACAGCTGGCCTTCAGGAGAAGACAGATTGCGGTGAACAATCCGGTTCTGTTTAATCCTTCTCATCTCTTGGAAGGTTAGGGTTCTGCCCCGTGTTTGAAGACATTCTCAATGCCCGGCCGTTGCTATGGATGCTGATTAAGCGCGAGCTGCGCTCGCGCTATGCCGGCTCCAACTTTGGCGCCCTCTGGAATCTCATCCATCCCATCGTTCTCATCGCCATCTATGTCGTGGTCTTTTCCGCCATTATGGGATCGCGGGCTGGTGCCGATGGCGAGACCGGCGGGCGGTTTGCCTATGCCATCCACCTGACCTCGGCAATTATCCCCTGGTTTCTCTTTTCCGAAGTCATTTCGCGCTGCTCATCCGTCCTCATCGAAAACAGCGCCATTCTGAAAAAAATGGCCGTGCCCGAGGAAGTCCTCTTCCTCAGCGTTTTCTTCACCTCGCTCACCGTCCACGGAGTCAGCATGATCGCCCTGATCCTCTTTCTGCTGGCCTTTGGCGCCGATGTGACCCCGCTGGTCGGTTTCGCCTTTCCGGTCATGGTGGCCCTCGCCGCCGCCGCCCTGGGCCTCGGCATGATTCTCAGCGTCATGACCTTGCTGGTGCGCGACATCGGCCAGATCGTCCAGATCGTCCTCCAGCTTCTCTTCTGGTCCCTCCCCATCGTCTATGTCCCCTCGATCATCCCCGAGGGCACGATCCGCGGCATCATGGGCCTCAATCCCTTTCGCGGCTTTTTCTCCCTGATCCAGGAGCTGTTCGGCTCGCCCTACATCTCCTTCAACCCCGACGCCTACTGGCTGATCATCCTGCTGCCCTTTGCCACCATGGTCATGGGGATCACGTTTTTGCGGGCAAACCGGGCGGAAATTCTCGACGCCTTGTAAGTTGCAAAGCGCAACTTCCGGCCGGACGCGCTCTCTTTTTATAAGGGCTTTATAAACCTCCCCTTCTCAGGCCCCTCTTGCCGGGAATCTCTTCTTGCGCGGGCACGAGCCCCATTTTGGGGGCTTTCCGCCATTCTCCCAGCCTCTGATCCGGCTTCCCCCTCTCGCTTTCAGCGATTCTTCATTGCAGACAAAAGCCATGGGCTCAAGATCGGTTCAGACAAAAGGCCATCACAGTGGCCTTGCCAGCATCCATCCGCCGGAGGAAGAAGGCCCCAGAAAACACGAGGAGAATCCTCCCCGGCTCGACCGGGATTTGTTTCACCAAGCCATGAGCCCTATGGAACCCAAATACGGCATCGCCGGCCCCGGCTGGAAATTCGTCATTCCCCTGGCGGTCCTGGGCGTTCTTTGCCTTCTGCTCGGTTGGCCGCTGGCCGCCGCGGTTCCGCTGTTGCTCGCGGGCTATGTTCTCTATTTCTTCCGCGATCCCGAGCGCAAAACCCCCGGGATTCCCAACTCGTCGTGTTCCCCCGCCGACGGCCGTGTCGCCTCGGTGCTCGAGGTGCCCTGCGAGGAAATGCCCGGCGGCCGCGCCATCCGCGTCGCCATTTTCCTCAACATCTTCAATGTCCATGTCCAGCGCTGTCCCCTGGCCGGTTCCATCACCTCGGTGACGCATCGGCCGGGGAAAAAGCTCAATGCGCTGAATGAAAAGTGCTCGGAAGAAAACGAAGCCGTCACCGTCTGGATGGACACCGCATTCGGTCCCGTGGGCATCCGCCAGATCGCCGGCGCCATCGCCCGCCGCATCGTCTGCAGCGCCGAAATCGGCCAGGAATTCAAGCGCGGCGAGCGTTACGGCATCATCCAGTTTGGATCCCGCGTCGAGCTGTTCCTCCCCCTCAGCGCCTCGGTCAAGGCCCGCCCCGGCCAGAAAGTTGTTGGCGGGCAAACCTGTCTCGCCGTACTTTTCGAGGAAGAAGTGCGGCAGGGGCTCAGCCGCGAGGCCAACAGGCGCCCGCCCGCCGTGGCAGACACGGGGTAAAGCTTCCCCCCTGCCCCGAACTCATCACGACGGAACAACTTTCTTGGCGAATCGCGGACTGATCAAAGGCCCCCGGCTGCGACCCAAGCGCCGCCGCCATCCCTTCGACCTGGCGGGCCGGAGGGACCGTCTCGGCCGCCGCCGCGAGCGCCGCGCCCATCCCTCGCTCGTGATTTTCCCCAACCTCTTTACCAGCGCCAGCCTCTTTCTCTCGTTGTTTGCCATCGTCAAGATATCCGAAGGCGTCGCCGGTTTCGAAACCGCCTGCTGGCTCATCCTCCTTGCCGCCGTCTGCGATGCCATCGACGGCCCCGTCGCGCGCCTCACCCGCAGCGCCTCCAACTTCGGCCTCCAGTTCGACTCCCTCGCCGACGTGGTGGCCTTTGGCGTCGCCCCGGCCTTCCTCATGTATTCCAATCTCCGTGTCATGGACAACGCGCACCTGCCCAGCTATGCGCCCAAGCTCGCCCTGGGCGCCTGCGCTCTCTACTCCATCTGCTCGGCAATCCGCCTCGCCCGGTTCAACGTCCAGGCCGATACGGCGGAAAAGCGCTACTTCACCGGCCTCCCCACGCCCGGCGCCGCCGGGGGAGTGGTCTCCGCCTTTCTCTTCGTTTCCTGGCTCAGCACCATGCCCCTCATGGAAAGCGCCGGCGACACGCGCTGGCTCACGATCAACATGCACCGTTCGATCCTCCTCCTCATGGTCGGCCTGGCGCTCCTCATGGTCAGCGAAATCCCCTTTCCCAAGCTCAAGAGCCTCCTCCTCATTTCCCGCAATCACTTTAACACCCTGGTGGTGATGGTAATCCTTGTCTGCCTCGCCATCACCTTCCAGGATTACCTCCCGGCGATGATCTTCGCCGCCTTTATGATCTATACGCTGGGCGCCGTTTCCGCCGAAGCCCGGCGCAGACTGAAGAAGCGTTTCCAACATGGCAAAACGGCGTAGTTTTTTCCGGCCGGTCGCAGAAGAAAACAGCAAACGGGGTAAGAAGAAAAAGCCCCCCTCGCCCGCACGCGCCGCCGCCCTGGCCATGCTCGCCGGCGCCTCCGGCCGCCACGCCCAGGCCATGGAATCCACCCTCGAGGACACCCGCCGCGCCGGCGCAATCAGCTCCCTCGACGCCTCCCTGGCCCAGGAAATCGCCCGCGGCGTCTGCCGCCAGCGCCTCTGGCTCGAACAGATCCTCGACCGCTATCTCCACCACCCCCTGCCGCGCCAGGCCCACAAGGTCCGCGAAGCCCTCCTCACCGGCCTTTACCAATACATCTTTCTCGACCGCATTCCCCCCCACACCGTCGTTGACGAAACCGTGCGCCTTGTCGGCACGGCCCGCACGGAAGCCAGCTATCGCTCCCTCGCCAACGCCATCATGCGCCGCGTGGTGAAGGAACCGAAGGAAAGCCTGCGCCCCGACCCTTCGGACCCCTGGCCCGTGCGCCACAGCGTCCCCGGCTGGCTCGCCAGCGAGGCCGGCAAAATCTATCCCGGCGGCGAGGCCCAGGAATTCTTCGCCGCCTCCAACGAGCCCGCGCCGCTCCAGCTCCGCGCCGTCGCCCTCGCCGGCCGGCCGGACCTCGAAACCGTCGAGGAAGCCCTCCGCGGCGAAATCGTCGACCACACCCACGCCGTGCCGGAAATCGAGCGCGGCCGCTTTCTCCCCGATTGCCTGACGATTCGCGGGCGAGGCGTCGCCCTCGAATTCCTCCCCAGCTTTCGCCGCGGCCTTGTCACCGCCGAGGACGAAGGCGCCCAGATCGCCGGCGCCCTCGCCGGAGCCCGCCCCGGCATGGCGATCCTCGATCTCTGCGCCGCCCCCGGCGGCAAGACGGGCCACCTGGCCGACCTGGCCGAGCGCCGCATGAGCCGCCTCGTGGCCTCGGACATCAACAAGCCCAAGCTCCGCCGCCTGCGCGACACGCTCCAGCGCCTCGGCCTCGCCGACGCCGTCGAGGTGCGCCACGCCGCGGAAATCACGGAAAAGGAGTTCACCGAAGGCTTCGACCTCGTGCTGGTCGACGCCCCCTGCAGCGGCCTGGGCACGCTCCGCCGCCACCCCGAGGCGCGCTGGCGCGTCTCCATCTCGGACATCCGGTCGCTCAGCCACGCGCAAAGCGCCCTCCTCGACCAGGCCGCCCCCCTCGTCCGCCGAGGAGGCACCCTCGCCTACAGCGTTTGCACCTTCCCCCAGCAGGAAACCGACGGCGTGATCGACCGCTTTCTCGAGCGCCACGAGGCCTTCCAACCCGCCCCGGCCCCCGGCGGCCTCCCCTTCGACGACGCCGAATTCCGCACCGCCCCCGGCCGCTGGCGCACCGCCACCCACCGCCACGCCTGCGACACCTTTTTCGTTGCCAGGATGAAGAGAGGGTAGGTTTCTCCTGGACTTTGATGAATGTCCGGGCGTATTTGGTGGCCTGCTTCAAATAGGATTTTCAGAAGGCGGAGAAGGATATGAAAACTACTCTCTACCTTCTGTGTTTGTTTACTTTTATTTCGCTATTTTGTGGGTGTCTGACTGTCTATGAGACTGCACAAGAAGTCACTATGGCATCAACGGTCGAGCATAATAAATATGACAAATACAAACTTATAAAGGGCCCCGAAGTCAGATATGGGCATGATTTCAATGAGTGCTTCCTTCGGACCTTTATTTCTGAAAATGGACAGCAGATCAACCAGCTGTACGTGATGTATGGTGCTAATGACTGGGCATTTCTGGATCGTGCGAGAGACAGGCAGGGAAGAAGTCTGGAAGTTAACATTATAGATCGGAGCGTTACCCCGAGTGCTAATATCTCCGAGCATATTGCCGTACAACTCTCGTCCTCCTACCTTGAGCAGGCAAGACAAGCTGGAATAGATATACAGATCGCCGGTGATGCCGGACGAACTATCGTGAAGCTCCCTCCCCACTATGTTGACGGTTTCTTGAAAAAGGTTGAGAAAGTGTCTTAGCAGAGTTCTACTTCGTGGAGGAGAAATTGGCAAATCAGCAAACTGTCCTTGGTTCAAATATCAGGCTGATAAGTGTTCGACCTCCTTCTCGGCAAGAAGAGGTCACTAAAACAGTTCCAAT
>CAYFUR010000100.1:0-13792 GCA_964346275.1 uncultured Candidatus Sumerlaeota bacterium | reverse complement strand
TCAGCGCGCTGAAGACCATGGGACTGCGGCCGGTGCATTTCTTGGTCGCTCCCCGCATCGTTGCCGCCGTCGCCATGACTCCCGTGCTCACCGTCTTTGCCAGTGTTTCGGGGATTCTGGGCGGTTTTCTGGTCTTCGTCTCCATGGGATATTCACCGGTCAGTTTCTACAACCAGATGCTGATCGCGGCGAATATCGAGGATATCATGAGCGGCCTTGTGAAAGCATTTTTCTTTGGTATCCTGGTGGCGGGCGTGGGCTGCCTCAGGGGATTGCAAACGCGCACCGGCGCCAGCGCCGTCGGCGATTCCACGACCCGTGCCGTCGTCAGCAGTATCATCCTGATCGCCGTGGCGGATGGAGTTTTCTCGATCGTCTATTACGCATTGGGGATTTAAGTCTTGGCGGGGAAACCGATCATCGAAGTTCGAAACCTGACCGCTGCTTACGATGGAAACGTCGTGATCGACGATATTTCCTTTGATGTGTACGAGGGAGAGATCTTCGTGATTCTGGGCGGCTCCGGCTCGGGCAAAAGCACGATCTTGAAGCACATGGTCGGGCTTCTGGAACCGGCCCGGGGCTCCTGCCTGATCGGAGGGAGCGACATTGTCAGGGCCGAGGGGGACGATCTCCTGAGAATTCTGCGGCGTTTCGGCGTCGCCTACCAGATGGGGGCGCTCTTCGGCTCCATGACGCTGCTGGAAAACGTGAGGCTGCCCCTGGAAGAATTTACCGGGCTCCCCCTCGATGCGATGAATCTCATCGCCTGCATGAAGCTGGAACTTGTGGGACTGCGGGACTATCCGCACTATATGCCCTCCGAGCTGAGTGGCGGCATGCAAAAACGCGCGGCGATCGCCCGCGCCATGGCGCTCGATCCACAAATCCTTTTCCTCGACGAGCCCTCCTCGGGGCTGGATCCGATCACGTCCGCGGAAATTGACAACCTGGTTCTCAAGCTGTCCCGGACCCTCGGCATCACCTTTGTTGTGGTGACCCATGAACTTCCCAGTATCTATGCAATTGCCGACCGCGTGATCATGCTGGACAAGGAAACCAAGAAAATCATCGCCACCGGAAAGCCCGAGGAGCTGCGCGACCGATCGGAAAACACCTGGGTCCGCCAGTTCTTCAACCGGCGGGTCGAGATGGAAGAAATCTCATGAGCCAGAAAGCGAATCATTTCAAAATCGGCGCCTTTGTTCTCGCCGGGACGGCGGTCCTGGTCGCCGGCTTGATAATCTACGGAGCCGGCCAGGTTTTCCATAAAGGTGTTATGATGGAAACTTATGTGGACCAGTCGGTGCAGGGCCTCGATGTTGGATCGCCAGTGAAATTCCGCGGCGTCCAGGTTGGTTCGGTCTCCGAAATCACCTTTGTCCAGGAGGAATACCATGAAGCCTCCTCGGAATACGGCACGTATGTCTTGGTGCGGGCGGAACTTCAAAAGAACTTCCTGGGCACCCGGGATATGGGCGCCCTGCGCAGCATCCTGCGCGACCATATCGACCGGGGAATGCGCGTGCGCGTCACCTCGCAAGGACTCACGGGACTCTCCTACCTGGAGGTGGATTACCTCGAACCCGGCCGCTACGAACCACTGGAAACCGATTGGGAGCCCGACAATCTCTACGTCCCGTCGGCGCCGAGCCTCATCACCCAGGTCGGCGAATCCCTGGAGAAAGTCGCCATCGGCCTGGAAAACGCCAATATCGAGTTAATCGCTCAGAAGATAGACCGGCTTATAGAGTCCGTGACTCAATCCGTCGAGGACGCGGAACTCATGAAACTGAGCCAGCAGGCGGTAAGCTTTATAGACGAAAGCCGCGAGACGAACCGCCGCATTCGCGAGCTTCTCAACAATCCACAACTGGATACCATCCCCGCCGGGATCAACAAGTCCGTGAACCACATCAATCAAATCCTCGAAAAGAATGAAGAGGATATCATCCTCCTGGTTGAGGAACTGCGCGAGACGAGCCAGGAATTACGGACTGTCGGGCGGCGATTCAATCAGGCCACCGAAGGCGAAAAGCTGTCCGCGGGAATCGACAATTTCAGCGCCGCCGCGGCGAATGCCCGCCAGGTGACGGAAAAGGCGAATGCTCTCTCCGACGACTTGCCCCGGACCCTCCATTCGCTGGATCGGTCGCTCGACCGTCTCGGGATGCTGCTCGCAACCCAGCAGGGGGACCTCCAGGAAATCGTCGAAAACATCAAGGCTGTCTCTCAAAACTTGCGTGAAATGACGGAAAACACGCGCGAGTATCCCTCGCTGCTCTTCTTTGGCGAACCACCCCAGCCCCGCAAGGAATCGGAAGAATGAGACAATCTGTCTATACGCTGTGTATCATCTGTATCTCCAGCGCTCTTTTTGCAGCCTGTGTTCCCAAGGTGACCAAGAGCTTTCCCGATAAGCGCAACTATGTGGTGGACGTGGAGCGAACGTCGGGCCCCGCCGAAGCAACGATCGGGGACTCTCTGCTCGTCAGGCCGTTCACCATTTCACCGGGCTATGACAGCCGCCAGTTCGTCATACGGACGGGAGAGAACGAATACGAAACCTTGTACTACGATCAATTCTTCGCGCGGCCCGAACGCCTTTTCCACGCGGAGACGAAGGATTGGCTCGCACAAAGCGGGCTCTTCGTAAACATCCTTGGCAATTCCAGCCTGGTCATGGCGGGGCACGCCCTCGAAGGCAGCGTCGTTCGCGTGTATGGCGATTTCCGGGACGAAAAAAAAGCGGTGCTGGAAATGCAATTCACGTTGCTGCGGCTCTCTGAAAACGGACCAGAGATTCTTATGCAACGCACCTATCAAACGGAACAGAAGATTGAGAACGAAAACCCCAAAACGCTTGTGGCTGGCTGGGAGCGGGGATTGGCCAGCTTACTGGAAGAATTGGAGAATGAACTGAAGGAGATACAATGACAACCTGGGACTTAAAGGGGGGAGAGGACGTCTATACAGTTTGCCGCGCTTCTCCGATCACTCCTTCCACTTGTCCCGTTCCTTTTTCCGCTGCTCTTCTTTCCAGCCGATCTTTTTCTTTCCGCGCGCCGATTTGAGCTTTTTCTTCACCCGCGGATCTTCTTCCTCGCCCGGTTTGAGCCAAATATGCGGCGGCGGAGCAAAGGGCAGTTCTTCCGATTCCTCGCCCGGTGCAGAGGCCTTCTTCTTCGGCTTTTTCTGGGGCGGAGCCTTTCCCTTCGCGACATCCGCTTTGATTTTCCTGTCCAGCTCGGCCTTCAGTTCTCCCTGCATCGCCTGCTCCTCCGCCGTCCAGGATCGTTCCGCCTCGATCCATTGCTCAAAGTCTTCCTCGGTGCCATTCAGCAGCTGGTCAACCCGCCCGGACGCGCGAAGCGTTTCGTACCACTCATCCGGCAGGCATTCCGCTCCGTGCCTCGCTGCCATCAACCCCGCGACAATCGACGCAATGGTGCTGCATTCTCCGCCGCGCGCGAGCACGTCCTCCACCGCGCGCACGGCGGGTAACGGCCCCAGCCCGCGATAGAGAGCCCAGGCCAGTCCCGCGGGAGCGAAGCCATGCTGCACATGTGTTACGGCGCCGCGCGGATGGCTCTCCCCCGCTGTCTTCACGATGGTTTTGACTGCGAGATCGTCGTTTTCCTCGGCGAGCAAACTCACCAACGGATCCAGGGCCTGGCTCAGCCGGACCGGCGGCCGGCCCCACCCCAGTTCTTTCCAGTCTCGATGGAATTCCTCATCGAGCCAGTGCTCGAAATGCTTGAGGCGTTCCAGCACCGTTCGCATCACTTGCGGAGCATCGAATTTGCCTCCACCTGCTTCCAGAGACAGGTCCGCCGCCGCGCGAACGGCAAGAGACGCTGAGAGCGCCGTGGGATGAAAATGGGTCAAGCGCGCCAGCCCGACCAAGTGCTCCGCATCAAAGTTGAGCTCTGCCGCGGCCAGCCCGAGCGGCGCCACGGCGATTCCCTCGCTTTCGTCCTCGTCGGCGAAGTAATCCCTCGCTTCCCAGGGGAAGACCTCGCGCCACCGGTCAACTGCTTTGCGCAGCGGCATTCCAGGCTGGCGCAAGGCTCCGTAGGGCAATCCTTCCTCTGTATTCTCTGGCCCTGCCAGCTCAAGGAGATAAGCCCCGGAGCGAGCGACAGGCCCGCGTCCCAGGTCGTCCGCCCCCCGGGCAAGAGAAGAAAGCAGCCGTTGGCCCACCGAGGTATGGATTCCCACGGGGTGATTGCGCCCCGGCTTGTCGGGGAAAAAGATGGGGTCGGCGGGGAAGCCTTCGGGCGGGCCACCAGAAATTTGCTGAACATGGCCGTGCTTCAGTCCGTTGAAGTGACTGGCGAGCGCATCGCCCAAAAGAGCAGCGCGCAAAATGTCTCCCATCTGATTTTTCATTTGGTCCCTTTCATGCAAACTGCTTAGCTCGGTCAAAATCTCTCTGCGTGGAATGTGCAATGGGTCTGGAAATCGAGCGTAAGTACCGAGTTGTCTCTCTGAACGATGTGAATCTTCCCGAGGGGGTCGCCATCGATCAAGCTTATCTGGCCGATGGAGAGAATACCGTCCGCGTTCGCGTCAGGAACCAGCGCGCCTTTCTCACAATCAAGACAGCCCACGAGGAGGAAGCGCCGGAGACGGCTTCCACGGCGGTTGTCTGCGAGGAGTTTGAATACGAGATACCCTACGAGGACGGGTTGAAGCTTCTCCGTGCCACGCCTCACCGGTTGAAGAAGACGCGCTATGACCTCGCGCATGGAATTGAGCTGGATGTTTTTCATGGCCCGCACGAAGGGCTGATCATGGCCGAGTTCGAAAGTGAAGATGGATCGCAGGCGCCAGCGATTCCCGGCATCGAGTGGGTCGAGGTTTCCCACGATAAACGCTATTCCAACGCCTGGATGGCGCGCCACGGCATCCCGCCACTTGAAAGCTGAAATCGCCTTGCTTCTTCCTTGACGGTGTCCCTTCGATTTTGCGCAAGTAGCTCGTTGAACCCCTTGTGGGAAGAATCTTCAGCCGTCTCCGCCTATGCACCATCTGCGCTTCATTCTTCGCCTTTTCCTTTTTCTTGCGATGCTGGCCAGCATCCCCGCGTTTGTGTTCTTCAACGTCTTGCTGGAAAGAGAAAACCAGAAATCCCGCGGCCGCTATACAACCACGCGGGAGGAACTGGCAGTAGTGACCGGCCGGATGCAGCGGGTCGAGCACCGGCTGGCCGAGCTGCGGGAAAGCGTCGAAGCCGTCGAGCAGGAAGCCCGCACCCAGTTTCACATGGTCAAGGACCGGGAAACCCTGGTCCTGATTGAGCGTGAATAGGCTGGTTCTCCGTATAGACACGCTATTTGCCCAGAATAAAAAAACTGATTTCGAAGTAGATAACCAGCCCCAGGATATCGACGATGGTGGCGATAAAGGGGCTGCTCATGAGCGCCGGGTCAAAGCCCATGCGTTTGAGCACAATGGGAAGAAGACTGCCCGCGAAATTAGCCATCAGGACAACCACGGCAAGACCCGTCCCCACGCAAAGCCCGATCGCGGGGTCACCCTGTATGACCTGGGCCAGGCCATACATCACAATTCCCAGGATGGCGCTGAGGAGCAGGCCCGTGACCAGGGCACGCGAAATAATCCTCCAGATATCACCCGGCGAAACCTCGCCCACGGCCAGAGCGCGAATCACCATCGAGGCGCTCTGCGTTCCGGTATTGCCGCCGGTAGCAATCAAAGCCGGGATAAAAAAGGATAGGGCGATGGCCTCCTCCAGACGGGCGTCGTAACTCGCCAGGATGAAAACCGCCACGGCCTCGACCAGCAGCAGGATCACCAGCCAGGGCACTCGCCGCCACACTGTCGACATGATCCGCTCTTGCAGGAAATCCATGTCGGTGGACTGAGGCAGGACCGCCGCCATGAGGTCCATATCCTCGTCGAACTCCTCCTGGGCCACGTCCATCAAATCGTCAAAAGTGACGATTCCCACCATGGCGTCCTGGCTGTCGACCACCGGGATGGCGATCAGGTCGTAATGGCGCAACGTCTCCACCGCCTCTTCCTGGGGCGTGTCGGTGTGGACGGAAACGCAATTCCGCTCCATCATGTCCTCGATGCGCGCATCCAGAGGACTTGTAACGAGCCGGCGAAGTGAAACATACCCCAGCAGCTTGCGCCCGGGCCCGATGACATAGCAGGCATAGACGGTTTCCACGTCTTTGCCAAAGCGCCGAATCTTGCCCAGCGCGTCCTCCACCGTTGATTTTTCGTTGAGTGAGATATAATCGGGCGTAATCAGGCGCCCGACCGAATCTTCGGGATAATTGAGTATTTTCTGGGCGAGGGCGCGGTCCTCGGAGGGAAGGAGCGAAATCAGCTGAGAGGCGACCTCCGTCGGGACCTCGTCAAGAAACGCGGTGCGGTCGTCGACGCTCATCTCTTCCAGAATGCTCTGGACCTTTTCGCGGGACAGCGACGCCAGGAGCTTTTGCTGATAGTCAAACTCCAGATGTTCGAAGACGTCCGCCGCCTTGTCCTTGGGCAGGAGGCGAAAAAGGACGGACATTTGGGATTCCTCTTCCAGGTCCTCCATGAGGTCGGCAACGTCGGCCTCTGGAAGCTCCGAAAGCTCCTCCTTCAGGGTGCGGAAATCCCGCTCCTGGACAAGTTCTTCAATCGTTGGTTTAAGGAGCTTGCCGAGCATGAGGGCATCCTACGTTGTCCCGCGGAATCCGTCAACGCGCCAGAGCAGGTTGATTCGGCTTAATCCAGCTCGGGATCAAGTGGCGAATTCCGGCCATCTGGTTTCGGGATGTAATTAATGATAAAAGGCTTGGGCTCTTTTTGCCGGCGGCGGTCATCGAACAGGGCGATGATCTGGGTCTGCTTCCCCTCACGGATATTGATCACCGTGACCGAGGAAAGAATCCGGCAAAGATAGAGTCCGCGGCCGCTTTCGTCGAAGAGGCCATCGTGGTTCAACTGGCGCTCGAGCTTGTGAAAGATTGTCTGGAGCGTCAATGTCCCCACGGAATCCGACACGCAGAATCCCGCAGTGACGCCACTGCTGCCAAATTCGATCCGGATCTGCTCGGCTTCCTCGAGTTCGGTGAAATCATGGATATTGTATTTGTCGTTCCCCTCTGCGTCTTTGAAAGCATGGAAAAAAGCGTTGTTGAGAACCTCTTCCAAAACGAGGCGCACGTCGTAAAGCTCGTGCACATCGAATCCAGACGTTGCAAAATGATCGATGATCTCGCCGACGCGGCGATGCTTGTCCTCCAGGGTTTTCGCTGTCCGCGCATAGACCTCGCAGGTGCCCTGCATATATCGCATCAGGCCGAAACCACTTCCGGGATCTTTCAGACAATCTACAAAATGCTGAAAGAAATCCAGCGTGGTGGGAATCGTCTTCACCATGACCTGGTAAATGCCCCAGCTCCGCAGATCCATGAGGTATTGTTCGAGATAGAGATCTGTCACGAGGCCCGTGGGATGGCTTTTTCGAAGGTCTTGGAGACGGCTGAGGCGCGCCCGGCTGGTATCGCGCAAAGTGGCAATGTCGAGGAGCAATATGGATCTGGGAGACTCGTTCGCCTCCTCGATCAATTCGTCCAATGAGGACAAAAGTTTCAGGGAGCCGAACTGGCGGGCCGTGTCGTAGAGCGGCGAAGGAGCACCGGGTTCACGATCCAGGACAAGCAGGGATGGCCGATGGGTTCCTTGGCTCATGTTCCTGGCGGCTCCGTCTCGTAGAAATCATCGTCCTCTCCCTTTTCCCCGGCTTCATCTTCGACACCGCTCCGGCGGTCCAGGAACCGGCTCACCACGAGGGAAATCTCGAAGAGGATCTGGAGCGGCAAAGCCATCGCCATGAGTGTGACCGGATCGCCGGTGGGGGTAATTACAGCAGCCAGCACCAACAGAACAATAAAGATATGGGGGCGGCGCTCGGCCAGCCAGGACACTTTCACCAGGCCCGTCCGGGTGGCCAGAACGATAGCAAGAGGCAACTCGAAGACAAAGCCAAAGGCAAGCATCATGGTCAGCACAAAACTGAGATAAGCCCGCGCATCATTCTGGACCATCGTATGGTCGAGAACAAAGCGTGAGAAGAAAAGCAGCGTAAAATCCAGAAGAAAATAAGCAAAGGCCGCCCCGAGAGGAAACAACAGCGTGCCCGCCACAATAAGGGGGATGACCAGTTTCTTCTCATTCGCCAGCAGCCCGGGGGCGACAAAGGCCCATAGCTGGTAGAGAATCACCGGCAGAGCCAGCACCATCCCCAGAAGAAGCGATGCCTTGATGGGAATCATGAACGGGTCGATGGGCCGGAGATAAATCAGCGGTGCCGTTTCCCGCGCCCTCCAGACGCCCAGCGGCTCTTCCTGGTCCGGACTGAAAAAAGAAATACGTTCGGCGCCTTCGATGCTCTGGCCCGCTTGCCAGTTCCTCACCTTGAGCGTGCCATCCCCGGCGACCTCAAACTCCAGGGCATTCAACCGCTCTTTCCGTTTTTCCGTCGCGATCTCCTGGGACCGCACCATCGGCTTCATCAGCCATTCCAGCGGGTAATCGATAATGGAATAAGCGATGATGACCCCAACGGTGACAGCGAGAAGGGACTTGATCAGCCGCGAGCGCAACTCCTCCAGATGGTCAAGAAAGCTCAGGTTGTTGTCGGGCGTTTCATCAGATGACACGGAACGGACCGGTGGAGATCAGGATTTCAGGTCTTTTCGGACCGGGCAGGCTCAGGTTTTTCTTCTTCGGCGCCACTCTCTTCCCGGGGCTTTTCGCTCTTCTCCGGCTCAACTTCCGGTTCCGGTTCATGCTGTTTCCGGGGAGCAGGCCGCTCCTCCTCCTCGCCCAAAGACTGGAAGGTTTCCGTCACCTTGCTGCTGGCCTCGCGGAATTCCCGCATTCCACGCCCAAGAGCCCGGCCGAGTTTCGGGAGGCTTTTCGGCCCGAAAATCAGGAGGGCAACGATGAAAATCGCCACCATTTCGGGCATGCCGATGTTTTGGATAAAAGCAAGTTGATTCATTGATCTGACCAGACTTAAAGGCCTTTCATTCACATGGGCCCAAAGCAGCGGAATAAGGGCCACTTAGCGGGCAACCGTTCCCAAAGTCAATCTCAAGCAAGGGGAAAGCCTCGATGATGCTGGACCTTTATTCTTCAGATGAGCAAGCTCGTCAAAAAGTGGCTGAAATCCGTTGCCATAAGGCCCTGATGTTAAGAGCCTTTGCCGTCTTAAGCCGCCTCTTTTCGCGCGCGGCTGATTCCGCCAGATTGAACAGACTTTCGCTTTCATGACTTCCGTCTCTACTTCCCCCGAAAAAACGTCCCCCGTCGCATCGCATCCTCCCAAAGGCGCTTCTTTCGCCGTGGCGCTGATTTTCCTGCTTTCCGGAGCGACCGCTCTCGTCTACGAGGTCGTCTGGACGCGCCAGCTTACGACTCACTTCGGCAGCTCCCTTTACGCTGTCTCCACTGTCCTCAGCGCCTTTATGGGCGGGCTCGCCCTGGGAAGTTACCTGCTCGGAAAACGGGCCGACCGCATGCGGCGGCCCCTGATGGTTTACGGCTTTGTCGAAATGGCGATCGGGGCCACGGCGCTGGCTTTCCCCTGGCTGCTTCGCGGAACCCATCCGATCATCGATAGCATTTACAGCACAGAGGGCGACAATTCTTTCCTCCTGTTTTCCCTGATCCGATTCGTCACGGTTTTCATTCTCCTTCTTATTCCAACGACCCTGATGGGGGCGACGCTCCCGATTCTGAGCAAAGCGATCACACGCAATCTTCACGAAATTGGCCATCGAGTCGGTGGGCTCTACGCCCTGAACACCGCCGGCGCCGTCATCGGTGTTTTTGCCGCGGGCTTTTTCCTGTTGGAGCACTTGGGGATTTTCAAAACTACTCTGGCGGCGGTCGTGGTCGATTTCATCATCGGCGGCCTCAGCGTCTACCTCGGCATGCGGTATTTCCGCTCCGAAGCGGTTGTCCAGGACGCCCCCAAGGCCGAGGTCGAAGAGCGGGAACCGGATCCAGAGGCCCCGCGCCTCTCTCCCGGTGTGATCCGCCTGGTTCTTGGAACTTATCTCGCCAGCGGCTTTGTGGCGCTGGCGTACCAGGTCTGCTGGACGCGCGCGCTGATCTTCAGTTTCGACACGCTCAAGTCGACAACCTACAGCTTCAGCGGCATGCTGCTGGTCTTCCTCCTCGGACTCGCACTTGGCAGTGCCCTGATGCAGGCGGTGGTCGACCGCCAGGGCAATCTCCTGAGGCTCTACGCATTGATCCAGGCGCTTATCGGTCTCAGTGGCGGTTTTTCCTACTTTGTCATCCTCCAGGATTTGCCGGCCCTGGCGGAGATCAGGCCGGATGGTTCTCTCATCTACTGGAATGCCGTGCTCAACGTGATGCTGAAGACTGCCGCGGCCATCGGCATTCCGACGCTTCTCATGGGCATGGCCTTTCCCGTTGTCACAAAACTCGCGGTCGGGTCCATGCGCCATCTCGGTATAGACGTTGCCCGCGTCTATGCCTTGAACACAGTGGGCGCGATCCTGGGCTCTTTCTTTGCCGGATTCGTGCTGATCCCGTGGCTGGGAATCACGGGAACGATTGCGATTCTCGCGGGTGCGAATCTGTTTCTGTCCGCGCTGCTGTTCTATAAGGACATGGCAACGCCGCGCCAGCCCCGCCTCGCCTATGCTGTCGCCTGCCTGGTCCTTGCTCTTTTTGTTCCCGTGCGCATCGGAATCTCCGACACGCAGCTCCAGCGCATCCAGCCGAACGAGAACATGGTCCATTACGAGGAAGGGGCCATGGCCACGATCAGCGTCGTGGAAAACAATTCCGGCGACCGGATGATCTACGTTGATGATGTGGGCGTCGCGGGAACGGATAAAATCATGCTGACCGACCAGAAGTCCCTCGCCCACATGCCCATGATGCTTTTAGGCGGCGAGGCGAATCGCGTCCTCAGTGTCGGCTTCGGTTCCGGTGGCGCGAGCTACAGCTATACGCTCTATCCGGACATCGAGAAAATCCACACCATCGAAATCGCCCCGGAAGTCCTGCGGGCGGCACCGGCACTCACCGACTCGAACCATGGCATCATCGTCCCTGATGAAATGCTCCAGGACGCCAGGGCATCGGGAGCGGATTGGATCGAAGGTTTCCGCCACCCCATGGAAGATTACAAATACGAACCGGCCCCGGGTTTCAAAACTTTCGATCCGCGTTTTAAAGTGCTGATAGACGACGCGCGATCCTACCTCCGCTTTGCCGATGTGGAATATGACGTCATCGCAACGGACTGCACCGATCTGCGCTACAAGTCCAACGCAAACCTCTATGATTTGCAGTATTTTCAGCTCTGCCGCGAACGCATCACCGACGACGGCCTGGTGGTGGTCTGGATGCCTCTCGCCGGTCTTTCCGACCGCGCCTTCCGCACGGCGCTGCACACCTTTCAAACGGTGTTTCCCGAAATGTCCGTCTGGTATTTCACCAACCAGCCGACCCATTATTGCCTGCTCATCGCAACAAAAGGCCCGTTGAAAATCGACTATGAGGAAATCGTTGAAGCAACCAGCATGGCCAACATCCAGAATGACCTGGATGAAATCGGGCTGCGCGACCCGGCCAAGCTGATCTCCTCCTTCGTGGCCGACGAGCGAACACTCGACGAGCTGCTCGATCCCTATCCCCTCAATACCGAGGACCACCCGATCATCGAATTCGAATCGCCCAAGTTCGGCTACGACACGAGGCCTTTGCGCGACAATCAAATGGGAATATACGACGTGCAGGTGCCCGTCAGCGAGATCGTGGAGAATATGCCCGAAGGTATGGATGAGCGCCTGTGGCGGCTTCAACAGGCAAACGTCATCGTCTTCAAGGGACACAGCGCCTATCGCCTGTACGACTTCAAACAAGCCTGCCGCCTTTATATGCAGGCTCTCGAGCTTGTGCCCGGCGACAGCTCTATCGAGCGAATCCTGGACTTCGAGGAGTTGATTCGCCATTTCGAAACATCCAAGGCCTCCCCGACCATGAACACGATCGTGATTGGCCAGGGGCTCGCCGAAGTCTTTTACATGCAGGGGCGATTGGAGCAGGCGGTGACCTACGCAAAAGAAACCATAAGCTTCCTGCCTCCCGAAAACCTCATCGCTGATTCCGGCGATTCCCTCCGCCGGAGCGCCTTCGGAGTGTACTCTGTCGCAGCCAGGTCCTACGCCAAGTATGGTTCGGAAAACCGGGCGCGGGAATACCTGGAACAAGCGGCCGCGTGGGGAACAGACGAGAAAAAGATTCAGGAATTGCGCGAGCAAGTGGATGCGTTACTGGAACAGGCAGAGGCAGCCTCTTGACCGTGGGAACGCCGTATGATCACATGAAGAAAAGGCCACTCCCAGCTCCGGGGAGAGGCCTTTTTCCTTGATGGGTTTTCAGGGCAAATCAGGCGTCGAGTTGAACGATGCCGATCTCGATGGAGTATTTCACGAGTTCGGCAATATTGTTCAGATTCAGCTTCTCCATGATATGGGCCCGGTGGGTTTCCACCGTTTTGACCGAAACATGCAGCCGCTCGGCGATTTCCTGGTTCTTGAGCCCTTCGGCGAGAAGCTGGAAGATTTCCCGCTCCCGCACTGTCAGGGTATCGTAGAGTGACTTGGCTCCCTCAGTGCCTGGAGTACTGAGCCGGAGATAATCCTCGATTACGACGCGGCTGATTGAAGGCGAAAGATAACTGTCTCCGCGGCTGACCGAGCGGATGGCGCCCGCGACTTCTTCCGAGGCCGAATCCTTCAGGATATAGCCGCTGCCGCCAGCCTGAAGGGATTGGAGAACGTACCCTTCGTTTTTGTGCATGCTCAAAATCAGCACGCGTGATTTCGGGAGGCGCTTGGTGATTTGCCTGGTCGCTTCGAGGCCATGAAGGCTCGGCATGGAAAGGTCCATAAGAACGATGTCGGGCATCAGGTCCATTGCCTTCGCCACGGCATCGCGGCCATCCACGGCTTCGCCGACGACTTCGATTCCTGGCTCATCCTCCAGGATTCGTTTCAAGCCTTGGCGGACAATCGTATGGTCATCCGCAATCAGGATTCGGATCTCGCGTTCCTGAGGCATTTATTTATCTGTCTCCTTGACGGGTATCGTCACAAACAATTTGGTTCCTTTTCCCCGAAGTGTTTCAAGCCGAAACTCTCCGCCGAGGAAACGGGCTCGTTCCTTCATGTTCAAAATGCCGCTGCATCCCTTGCTGGTTTGCAAATCCTGCAGCGAATGCTGGTCAAATCCGACACCGTTATCCTCGATAATGATGGACAACAGGCCATCTCCTTTCAGTTCCAGCCCAACACGAGCTTTGGTTGCTTTCGCGTGTTTGCCCACATTGGCAAGTGCTTCCTGAATGATCCGGTAAACCGCGGTGGCAATTTCCGGCTCGATGTCTGATTCATCGAGATTTGCTTCGACCTCGACCTTGAGTTCGTGGCGCTCGGAGATCTGGCGCGCCAGCCACTCCACCGTCGGCGACAGGCCAAGGTCGTCCAGCATCGTCGGCCGTAAGTCCAGGCTGATGGAACGCAATTCACTGATAATCTGCGTTGCGAACTCTCTCGCCTCGGAAATATTCGCGGCGAGCTTCTTTTCATCCCCGGATTTTGCTGCCGACCGGACCGACTCCAGCATGTATTTCATGGCTGTCAATTGCTGGCCCACGCCATCGTGCAGTTCCCGGCTGATCCGAGCGCGCTCGGATCAGCCGGGAACTGCACGA
>CAYFUR010000099.1:0-13796 GCA_964346275.1 uncultured Candidatus Sumerlaeota bacterium | reverse complement strand
GACCAGGAGGGGGAAAGGGAAATCCGAGAGAGGGGGGCGCGGCGCAAAAAGCCCGAGACCCCCAAAAAAAAAAAAAACCCCCCCCCCCCCCGCCACAACCGCGACGAGACCCTGGAGAGCGACGAAGGAGCGCGATCTCCGCAGCATGGCAAACACGATATAAAAGATCATCGATACTGCGAGAATATCGACGAGATCTTCAGTGCCTGCCGATTGGAAGATCGTGAGAATGCGATCCATTGAGCCTTAGCTTATGTCGTGTCTTTGACGCGTTTTGCCACGTCGCCCAAACGCCGCACGGCTTCCCGCATCGGCTCGATGTCGATGACACCATAGCAGGTGCGCATGGCGTTATGGGGCTTGGGCTCCTGCGTTTCCTTGCAGAAGCAATAGGCCCCGGGAACATAGAGCACTTTCTCGCGAAGAGCTTCCTCGAAAAACTGGCCGCCGGGATCGGTGTTGATACCAGGCAACTTGACCCAGATATACAGTCCGCCCATTGGTTTGAGAACGTATGTCTCCTTGGGCCAGAACTCTTCGATGGCTTCCAGCAACGCATCGCGCTTGGCGCGGTAACGCGAGCGGAATCGATCCGCCGCAACTTCGTAGGAGCCGGACTCGAGCAGGGCGCGGAGAATGCGCTGGTTCATATTCGTGGAGCCGAAATCCTGGTTTCCCTTTTGCCGGCACAGCGCAACCTGCAGCTCCTTGGGCATATAGCTCCATCCGAGCCGGAGCCCCGGGGCGAGCGCCTTGCTGAAGGTGCCGCAGGTGAAAACGTATTCATTATCCGGGTCGAAGGACTTGATAAAGGGCTCGTCTTTCCCCTCCAGAAACAAATCGCGGTAGGAAGCATCCTCGATCAGGACGAAATTCCCCGCCCGGTCGGCCTCGCGCCGATACACGTCATAGACGCGCCGGCGGCGCTCCTCCGACATGTTGCAGCCCTTCGGGTTGGAGAAGTAGCTCATGACGTAGAGAATCTTCAGCCGGTTGCGCAGGCCCTCTTTGTGGAGCTGCTCGAATCGCTCCTCCAGCGCCTCGGGAACAATCCCCTCTTCATCGGTGGTCACACCGAGCACCCGGGCGCCCGCTGCCTGGAGCGTATCTGTATAGACGAAATAGGTCGGATCTTCCACGAGGACCACGTCGCCGGGATCAACGAAGCATTCGGTAATCGTGAAGAGCGACTGCTGGCCGCCGTTGGAAATCACCATGCAATCGGGATCGACGTTCCGAAGGCCCTGCTTCTCGAGTTTTTTGGCCATGAGCTGGCGCAATTCCAGAAGGCCGGCGGTGCCCCCATACTGGAGGGCGCTTCGGCCGGAATCCGGGTTTTCGAAAACCTTGTCGATGGCCTCGCGCAGCAAATCCTCGGGCAGAGTCGTCTGGTCGACCAGCCCCGCGGCGAGGGATAACATGCCGGGAATTTCGATGGCATACTGCAAGAGCCAGGAAATCTGCGAATCACCGGTGCGCTCGGCACGTGCGCTCCAGGGGTATTCTTTCTGCGTTGCGACTGTCAAAGCACCATACTCCGGAGAAGATAGCCCACACCCGCCCGGCGGGCGAAGTGAGGCATTGGAAGGTTATCAGAACACAATGGGCGATCAAAACGCCGTCTATCACTCACTTTGCCTGGAGGACGGGAAATGCCAATGAAATTCTTGCTGTAAGTTGTGAATTTCCCGTCTTCTGCCAAGAATCTTCTCAATTTGCGGGGAACAGTCATTCTTTCGCCCGATAGATCAACTCGGGGCGAAGCGAAACTCCAGTCACGGGACGATAAGCTTCTCTCGGTGCCTCCGGCAGAAGCTCTCCCAGCAACTCGTAATTCTCTTTCATGGCGGCGCTGAAATCCCCCGGCATCCACTCGTAGCGCAAATCCATCATCGTGATAATGTATTGATACTCGCGCTCGTGGATCATTCGCAGCAGCGGCTCCGGCGTGGGGCGTCCCGTGTAAGCAACATCGCGGATGGAATCGATGGAAGGACGGATGGGCACACCGGCGAGGTGGCCGAGAAAGTTCTGATGGGGCAGGTACACGCCGCCGTCCTCTTGCAACTCCGCGATGCGGTCGAGGAGCCGCGGCCCCCACTCTTCCGTGGATTCGGCGGGAATCTGGCCGCCCAGGGGATTGTCCTTCGTATCATAGCGAAGGCCATCGACCACCCACCACGAGGGGATCCGATCCCGCTCCGGCGGCGGGATCGAGGCAATGGCGCGGCGATAAAGAGAGTTCTCCGGATTGCGGGCGGCAAGAAATCCCCGGGTCCCGAACCACGAGGCGGCCACGATCAGGAAGACCAGGGCGCCGGCCGCGATGGTGCCTCCCTGGATCGAGAGCCGCCGCGCCCCGCGAAAGATCCAGGCCAGCGCCAGGCCGAAGAGAACGCTCTGTACCGCAAAAAGCGGGATGAAGTTGTTTACGAATCCGCCGATCTTAACCCAGGTCACCAAAGCCACATGCTGGGCGGCGAAAAGCGCCCCGATCCACCATGCGCCGGGAACAACCGTGCGGTAGAGCAGCCAGCGAAGACCCCAGATAACCAATCCGCCGAGGCTGGCCGCGGCGGCCCAGCGCACCGGCTCCGGCCAGGAAGCGGCCACGATCTTCATCGCCTCGGGCGAAAGAAACCCCTCGATTGAAAGCCCGCGCACGCTTTGCCATTCCGCCGCCAGCCCATTCAGATAATCCGCGGCAATCCCCGTGACGAAGATTCCCAGCACAAGGGCCACCACCGCCTCCCACCATGGTTTCCACGAGCGCAGCATCCCATTGGCCCAGATCCCCAGCGGGAGCATCCACGCCAGAAACACCTGGTATTGCCACAGGCTCTGATATCCTTCGTCGATAATCTTGTGATAAAAGATATTATGGCTTTTGCCGACTTCGTAGAGGTAGAAGCCGATCGATCCCAAAAGCCCCTGTTGAATGAAATACAGGAGATTCAACGTGATCAGCAGGATCGGAAGAACCAGAAAAACCACCGCATAGGGGTGTTTCAGATAAGCGACGCCGCGCGGCGCGATTCCCGCCCTCTTGAGGGGAAGGGGATCGGCAAGAATCTGCGCCAGCGACACGGCGCCCCGTGAAAAGAAGGCCAGGATCGGAAGAAAGATGGCGGTTTGTTTGGAAAAATGAGCCAGAAGCCCGAAAGCGAATCCGAGCAGAAGCGACGGCACGCCACCGCCCCGCCTTACAACGAAAAAAACCGACCAAAGCGCCAGCGCATAAGCGAAAGAATCCACGCGGACGAGATCATACCAGAAGCCGCTTGCTTTGAAGAAAATCGGGTAGAGAAGCGCTCCCCCGGCGGCGGCCCACCAGGAATGCGTGGCTTCGCGTACGATGAAAGCCACCGCCGCCATCAGAGTCAGCACGGACGCAAAGGAAAGCAGCCTGCCCAGGCCCAGCATCGGCCCGCCCAGGAAGCCCTGAATCTCCGAGAGAACGATCTGGTAAAGCGGCGGATAGAGATGGGGAACGTATTGGCCCTCCTCGTAAGGAGGATAGAGAAAGGAAAGTGAAGGCTCCTGCTGCCAGCGCACGGCGTAAACAGCCACCTCCCCTTCAAGCCATTCGACCTCGAAGGGATAGAACATGCGCCCCAGGGAAACCCGCAGAAAATCCACAAAGGGAAGGAGAAGCACCAGGATGATCAAGGCATGGCAAACGAGCCTGACCACCCGGCGGCGCGGCCATCGCGGGTGGTTTTCCCTTTTCCCCGGCGGAGGCGGCGCAGGCTCCTTCTCTTGAGCCTTGGACTCCTCTTCCGGCCTGGGCGTGTTCCCCGCCGGTTGCTCGGGCTCGTCGTCGAGGGCTGGGATGTAAAGGTCGTCTTCTTCCATAGAGAAACCATGGAGCGGATGGGTGAGCGTCGAAAGACGAAATCCGCTTGCTGGCGTCAAGGAAAGGGAAATTAAGCGGGGCGGGAAAGCCAGTTTTTTCTTGATGGTGTTGGCGCAAGGGCGGGAACTTGTATTTCCTATGGGTTGACTCTGCTCCGGTTGTTACTGCTCCCGATGAAACTCTTTCCCACATTCAAAGACCAGGAAGAAGAACCTTCCAGGAAGCGCCGTGTTCCCCAGGACGCCGAGGAATGGTGCGCCGAAGGCCTGAAAGCCGAAGAGAACAGCGATTGGACGCGCGCCATCGTGTGCTATCGGCGCGCCATGGCCGCCGCCCCTTTCTGCACCCGCGCACGCCAGCTCCTCGAAGAGGCCGTGGAACAGCAAATCCTCGAAAACGGGATTCCCCAGCGGGAAATGAGGCGCACTTATCGCCTTCTCGCCTCCATTGATGAAGGAGACGAGGCGGCGGAGCCGGAACGCGCCATCGGCCTGGCGGACCTCTATGCCCTCGCCGAACAAGGCAGCGCGCTCGAAGAAGATGAAGACGAAGAAGCTTCCGAAACAGCGGGGAAAGCCGCCGGCCTGCTTCGTCCCGAGAAAAAAGCCCTTCCCCGGCCGCGCGTGGCCCTCCATTCCTTCAGCAAATCGCGCCGCTGGCGCACGGCGGCAGCCGTCACCCTGGCGGTCGGCATCACCGGCGGGATGCTTTTCGGCGTCGCGGCGGCAACAAGCTACGTCCGTAGTGTCATGACCCAGCAATCGCTTTCCTCGCTGACCGCTTCGGAACCCGATCTGCCACCGGAAGTGGAAAGCAAAACCGCGGAAGCCACCCGCCTGATCCAGGAAGGCGAGCCACAGCAAGCGGCGGAACTTCTCCGCGATGCCGTGGACCAGTATCCGGAACACAGCGACACGCTGGAAGCCGCGCTGGTGCAAGCGCTTCGCGCTCATGGCAACGCCGAATTGCGCGAGCGCCGCTATGCAAGCGCATCAGAGGCTTTCCGGGAAGCCACGGAAACGGCCCCGGCGGAAACGAATAACTGGATCGATCTGGGCCAGGCCCTGCGCAACCAGGCCCGTTCGCTCAGCGCCACTTCCCGCGACAGCCGCGAACTACTCATAGAAGCGGAAAGCTCCTTCAAGAAGGCGCTGGCCCTCAAGTCCGAGAACACTTCGGCGCTGCTCGGCCTCGCCCAGGTCTACGCCGCGCGCAACGAACGGCGCGAAGCCGTGGAAACCTACGAGCGCCTTGTCGCCGTTGCCCCATCCACTTTTGAGGGCCGCATGGCCCAAACGGCCCTGCAGCAGCTGCGCGGCCGCTGATTCAACGCAGCATTTCTCCGGGTTTCCCCTGACATTTCCTTGCTCCGCGGCGTGCCCCCCGGTAGCGCTGTTCGAAGCCGCACTCAGCAGAGCGCAAGGATTTTCTCGATACTCTTCTTTGCTTGCACTGTGCGTTCTCCGCTGGCAACGCTGTGGTTTCTCGTGGAAGAGGCCCTCGATATATCCGTTTTGATTCCGGGAGCGAATCCGTGGCAAAAGCATCAGCAGGGAAAGGGAAGACGAAGCGGCCGCGCTTTCCCAGTGCACGCGGCCGGGGGGTTCACATTGCTCCCTCGCTGCTGGCCGCCGACTTCAGCAAGCTGCGCAGCGAACTGCAGGCAATCCGCCAGGCCGGCTGCCGCTGGCTTCATCTCGATATCATGGACGGCCATTTCGTGCCCAATCTCACTTTTGGGCCTGGCGTCGTCGAATCGATCCGCCCCCTCAGCAAACAGATGTATTTCGATGTGCATCTGATGATCGAAGATCCGCGCTCCTACGTGAAGCCCTTTGCCAACGCGGGCGCACAGCTCATCACCTTTCACATCGAGGCCGCGGGCGGCGACACGACGAATCTCCTGCGATATATCCGCCGCCAGGGCGTCCAGTCCGGCCTATCCCTCCGCCCGAAAACCCGCGTCGAGGAAATCAAGCCCCATCTGGAAAGCGCCGACCTGGTTCTGGTCATGACCGTGGAGCCGGGATTCGGAGGCCAGAAGCTGATCCCCGGCACCCTGAACAAAGTGCGCGAGCTGGTGCACCTCCGCGAGCAGGAAGGGCTCTCCTACCTGATACAGGTGGACGGGGGAATTTCCTCGGAAACAGCCCCCCTTGCCGTCGCTGCGGGCAGCGACGTGCTGGTTGCAGGCTCTTCGGTTTTTCGCAACGGCAAGGTGAAGGAAAACGTCAAGGCACTGCGCAAGAGCCTCTCGGAAATCCGCTGAGCCCGGTTCTTGGCTCATGCGCCCCGCCGGGCTTCCAACGGGAAGGCGGCTCAGAACTCGCTGTTTTCTTGAGCGGCTTTCTGGAAAGCCTTAAACTCGCGCCGCTTTTTCATCTTGTTCATCGTCAGCCACTGGGCCAGTAAAACGACAAAGAACAGGGCAATGCCCATGGCAAGCTGATTCGGCCTGGCCTTCACGGCTCCGCTGCCAAGCAGGCAAAAGATAACGGTTTGTGGAAGGAACCCGATGAAGTTTGCGGCGAAATAGGGCCGAAGCCGGATGCGCACCGTCCCGCAAAGCAATCCCGTCAACACCGCGTTGGACGCGGGAAACATGCGCATATACAATGTGCCGAAAAACGGGTTGTCGTTGAGAAGGCCTTTCCACCGTTCGATGCGCCGGGCCTTCAGGCGGCGCCGGACGACCCCGCGAAGCAGCGAACTTCCAATCATGTAGGTTCCGAGAGCGCCAAGAAGCGACGACGTCATGGACAGAATCACGCCGATGAATGCTCCGTATATACCACCAGCCACCATGCAAACGAACCAGCGAAACAGCCCGACCGATTGCAGCAGGCTGGCGAGCACGATGAAAATCACGTAGCTTTGCAGCCGCCCGGCTATCGAAGCGTCGGGATGAAGTTCATCGCGGGCCCATTCGACATCCAACCCCTTGAAGACCCATCCCGCCGCCACGAAGAACAGGCCGATCAGAAAAATACGCAGAATATCCTTGAGAAGCGCCGTCCGGTCTTTCCGCCGAACACGCGCCTTCTCCAGCGGATCGAGAACCTTCTCCGCCGCGGAAGAAATCGGATCCGAGGGGGGAGGCGTTTTCTCCTTCAAGCTCATCTCACAATCCGGGTCCGGTATTTATGGGCGCGTTTTTTCAGCCAGTAGACACCCATCAAATCCACAATGCCGGCCCAGGCCCGGCTGTTAAAGCCCCCCCCGTATTTGCTTTTCCCCGCCTGGCGGCCCCGGTGGCGCACGGGGGTCTCCGCGACGCTGTAGCCCCGCATCTGGACCAGGGCGGGGAAATACCGGTGGGCATGGCGAAAGAACCCCACATTCCGGACAATGGCCCGCCGGAAAACCCGCAGCGAACAGCCCACGTCGGTGATCCGGTCGCCCAGGATCCGGGAGCGGATCCGATTGGCGGCCCGGCTTTGAAAGCGACGAAACCAGTTATCGGCGCGCCGCGTGCGTATGCCGCACATCATATCGACGCCCAGGCTTTCCATTTCCGAAATCAATGGGAGCAAATCGCGCGGATCATTCTGGCCATCGCCATCGAGCGTTCCGATGAGCTTTCCCCGCGAAGCGCGGAACCCCGCCTCCAGCGCGGCGGACTGGCCATTGTTTGGAACAAGATGGACCGCCGTGAAATGTGTATAGACGCGTGCCAGCCGGTCGATCAATTCCCCCGTACGGTCTTTCGAGCCATCGTCCACCATGATCAACTCCCACCCGCCTTCAACATGGCCGGCGAGAACTTCCTCCACTTCCTCGCAAACAGAAACCACGGATTCCTCTTCGTTATAGAAAGGAATCACGACGGACAAGAAAGGACGCTGGGAATCTGGGGGCACGGCAGGATTCTCCGAAGGAAACCCGGGGCTTTCCATTTGAAGGCGCCCCTACGGTCAGCGCGGCCGGGAACGCTGTCAATGGGAGGGTCTGGAACCGGGCCGCCATTCTCGCGGCCCCATGGCGGGGGCTGAAAAAAAGAAAGGCGGCTCTGAGCGAGCCGTCCTCTTTGAAAAATCTGAATGGTAGGGAGGGGCGGACTTGAACCGCCGACCTTCGGGTTATGAATCCGACGCTCTTACCGACTGAGCTACCTCCCCAGCTTGGAGAGAAACTCGAATTGGTAGCGGGGGGAGGATTCGAACCTCCGACCTTCGGGTTATGAGCCCGACGAGCTACCAGCTGCTCCACCCCGCGACCGAAACCTGCTTTTTCCCTGTCGGCTTCATTTCCTCAACAGGGGCGCGAAGCATACACCCAAGTGCCCCTCTGTCAATGGTCAATTTCCGCTTTTTTTCGCGCCCTGCTTTATTCTCTTTCACCCGGCGCGTTTCCCGGCTTCCACTTGATATTACAACCGATGGAGGGCTGTTGGTCTGGCGAGGGGGACTCCCCATTCAAGAGCGCATTCACGGCCGCTCTCAGATCCTTTCCCGTCACCGGCTTATCATTTCCCGGCCGGCTGTCGTCAAACTGGCCGCGATAGACCAGAAGCCGGTCACGGTCGAACACGAAGAAGTCCGGAGTACACGCCGCATTGTAAGCCTTCGCCACATCCTGCATCTCGTCATGGAGATACGGGAATTCATAGCCGGCGAGCTTCACTTCCTCCACCATCTTTTCGTAACTGTCCTCGGGGTGGGTTTCCGCATTGTTGGAATTGATGCCCACCATGGCGACTCCCTTGGGAAAGTAGTCACGATGGAAGTCGACCAACCCTTTCTGAAGATGCTTCACGAAAGGACAGTGGTTGCACATGAAAATAATCACCAGCACTGGCGAGTCAGCAAAATCGTGCAGGCTGACAACCGATCCGTCATTTGCGGATTTCAGGCTGAAATCAATGGCGGGAGTTCCTAATGGAACCATTGTAGAGGGAGTTTCGGCCACGGAGAAGTCCTCGCTTTCCTCGTATTTTCTTCCGAATCTCATAAGAAGCAAAAATCATCACCGGGCCGCGCGGGACAGGCGGCGGCAATCTATTCAATGCCCTCGCCCTCGCGTTTGTCCTCCATCCTGTCCGCGGCGATTTTTCGGTGATAAGCACGGCGCCGGGCGAGATATTCCTCGCGGCTGATACCGATTTCCGGCGTGGATGAAGGGTCTTCTCTCATTTGTTCAAAGATTTTTTCTAGAAAAGGCACGCACCAGCCACAGCCCGTTCCCGCGCCGAAGCATTCGGAGAGTTGGGACGCAACGCGCGGGTCGTTGAGCCGCACGTGCTTGACAATTTTTCGCATCGGCACGCGGAAACAGACACAGACCTCGCGATCGAGCGGGTCTTCCTTTTTGCGTGAATCAGTCATGTGCGGGAAAGGATCGGCCTACGCCTCGATTTCCTCCAGCATTTCGCGGATTTCGTCTTGATCCGGCTTGATCTGGAGAGATTTGCGCAGGCAATCCGCGGCTTGATCGAGATCTTCATTAATCAAGTGAAGTTCGGCGAGGACATTCCAGGTCTCCGTTTGTCCGGGCTCCATGGAAAGAGCCTCTTCGGCCGCGCTGACGCCTTGCTCAAAGACGGGTTCGAGTTCCGGCTCGCCGGAAGAGAGAAACTGGTCGCCAAGCTGTTCCTGCAGGAAGCCGAGATAGGCGGACGCCTGATAATGGTAGGCTGTCGGCTCGTCGGAGTATCGGTCGATATGGTTGCGCCAGAGCTTGATCGCCTGCCGAGACTGGCCCGTCTCCACGAATTCTTCACTGGCGGCAATAAGCTCCCCCAGCTCATCTTCCTCATCCGTCTCTTCGAGTTCGTCTTCTTCCTCTTCCGGGTCGTCCCAGAGGAGATCTTCTTCGTCTTCGAATTTCGCCATGAGCCGGCCCGGCCTCCTGGTGGGATTGCGATCAACCGGAGAATCGAATCTCAGGAGAGGAGGATGCTGCTCAAGGGAAAAAGGACGCGCCCGGAGGAAAAAATCCTCCGGGCGCGACAAGGCTGGGAAAGTCTCCAGGTGAATTACCGAGCGGGGCCGCGAAGCGTACCATCCTGATTCAACAGATCATGGGGCGTGAGGCCGAATTCCGTCTCCACAATATTGGCACCCCGGCGCGTGGAGGGGGGGACTTCGCCCGGCTTATAGAGTTCGTAACGAACCCCCGCGATGGTGACCACCTTGCCCTCGTAACCGCGGATCCACTCGTCCAGGTAAGCAAGCAGCTCTTCCTTTTGTGTTTCGCGCCAATCCTGATACGCCTCGCGTTCGCGCTCGCGTGTCAGCAGATCATTGTTCAACTGGCGCATGAAGGCGACCTGCTCCTCCTCGTAGTCGCGCAACGTCGCAAGGAGATCCTGATAGATCGTCACCATGTTGGCATCCATGATGGCAGGGTCGATCACCTGCGCGCCCTGGTTGCCCTGGCGTGTATCAGGAACAGGCGAGAAATCCGCGAGCTGATCGTCGAGAGAGCGGTTCTCGTTGCGGATATCAGCGGGAGCTTCCTCGCGCAAGTCCTCCTCTTGTTCCTCTTCGTCCACATCCGGTGCGCCGGGCCAGGGAATATCCTCGGGCTCCCACGTGGACTCGTTGCCGACGAGCACAACCCTGTTACAGAATTCCAGCCAGAGCTCTGCCTGGACCGAATAAAGAAGCCATTCGGCCCAATCGTCCGCATTGTTCACGGACGGGTCAAAATTCGACAATTCGTCGTCCTCGGCGAGATCGAGGTAGTATTGCTTCACCTGCTCGTCCCAGGATTCGGCCTCTTCTTTCGTCATCAATTTGCGGACAACCAGCTCGGTACCGTCGGGGAGCTCGCGCTTCGTGTAGCGGAATTCATAGAGCTGGGAAATTCTTGATGTCCCGGTCGCTCCGGTTCCGCCGGTGACTTCGGCTTCGGGCTGGGCGGGTGATGCCGGGCCGAAAGGCGAGGCATCTGCTCCGGCGTCCGGGCCGATGTCGAAGGGGCTCGCCTGGCCGTCCTGGGCACCCGCATCGGCGCCGGCAAAGGGGTCGGCAGGCTCCTGGCCCGCACTCATCTCAAAGGGGGATTCGCCTTGTTGCTGGTCAGTGGCGCCAGTGTCTCCACCGAAAGGAGAATCCTCGGAACCCGTCTCGCCAAAGGGTGGCTGGTCTGCCTCACCCTCCCCGAAAGAGGGTTGGAAGGGGCTATCGGCGGATTCTCCGGCAAAAGGATTATCGGGCTCGGCCTGGCCGGTGCCCTCCTGGGCAAAAGGGTCATCCTGCGCTGGGGCAAAAGTGAAAAGCGTCCCGGCAGAGAGAACACCGGCGGCGAGGATAGAGAGCCTGATCAGGCGATTGGAAATCATTGCAAAGCTCCGGCAAAGGCTAATTGAGTAGAGCGCAAAGCCCCGTGATTTCGCAAGAGGAATAGGGGGAGGGGCAAATCGAAACTGCGTATTGAAAAAAGAAGTCTTTCGCGGGCCATGAGCTGGAGGGTGGCCAGAGCGGGCACCGGGATTGCCTGAATCCGTTGAAAAGCTTTTGTTCAAGGGGGCGAGTGTTCCCCTGTGACACGGCTTTGTCCCAGCGCCAGAAGGAGAAACGAATTACGCATGGCGACCAAACGCGATTATTACGAAGTCCTGGGCGTGGAGAAAACAGCCACGGCGGATGAGCTGAAAAAGGCCTACCGCAAGGTGGCCATGAAATATCACCCAGATCGCAATCCGGAAAATCCGGATGAAGCGGAAGCGATGTTTAAGGAGGCCAGCGAGGCCTATGAGGTTCTCTCCGACGAACAGAAGCGCTCGCGCTATGACCAGTTTGGCCACGAGGGGGTGAAGTCGACCTTTGGCGCTGGCGGGTTTAACTGGTCGGATTTCCATCACGCTTCAGACATCGAAGATATTTTCGGCGACTTCTTCAGCGCCTTCTTCGGAGGCGGAGGGCGGCGCCGCCAGCGCGGCGGAGGCACCCGTGGCCGGGATATCGCCGTCCGTTACCGCCTGAGCCTGGAAGACGCCTTTCATGGCAAGGAAGCGGAAATCAGCTTTGAACGCCTGGAGGAATGCGAAACCTGCTCGGGTTCCGGAGCCAAGCCGGGCACGTCGCCCAAAACCTGCCAGACCTGTGGCGGGATCGGCGTCGTGCGCCAGGCGCGCGGCTTCTTCGCCGTGGAGACCAGTTGTCCGGCCTGCGGCGGATCGGGCCAGATCATTCCGGAAAAATGCGAAGACTGCGAAGGGCGTGGCCGCATCCCCCACAAGGCCAGCGTGGAATTCACAATTCCCAGCGGCGTGGACGGCGGGATGACGCTGCGCGTGCGCGGCGAAGGCGAGGCGGGGCTCCAGGGTGCTCCGCGCGGGGACCTGCTGGTGCGCTTTGAAATGGAGCAGCACGAGGAATTCGTCCGCGAGGGAGCCGATATCTACATGGAAGAAATGGTGACCTTCCCCATGGCGGCGCTCGGCGCCGAGATCGAAGTCGATACGCTTCATGGAGTGGAGAAACTTTCGATTCCGAAAGGCACGCCAAACCACAAAGTCTTCCGCCTGCGCGGCAAGGGAATGCCCACCTCCACCAACGGGCGAAGCTACGGCGATCAATACGTCCGGATTGCCGTGGACGTCCCCAAGAAGCTGAACCAGCGGCAGAAAGAGCTGCTCGTCGAGTTTGCCCGGGAGTCGGGAAACGAAATCAAACCGGGGCACCGCGGCTTCTTTGACCGTCTCAAGGAAAAGCTGAGCGGCTAAGTCCAGTTACGGCGGCAATTACAAGGCCTGTCTATACAGTTCGCCAGGTGCCAGGACTTTGCGCTGGTGGTGTACCACTTCCCGCCGCATCCATTAATCCAAAGAGCCAATCCAATCTATTGAAAGAGGGCCGGCATTGAGCCGGTCCTCTTTTCTGAAACCGGCCCTCCCGGTATTAACTGCTTGCCATTCGCGGCCCGCATGGATTCCATCGGACGCCCCGGGCAATGGACTGCGGGGCAGTTTTTGCGGGACGGCGAAGTAACTGTGGACGTTCTCATTCCCATCATTGTTCTCATCGCCCTGGCGGGGCTGATCTACTACCTGGGAAGCGGCAGCTTCGGCCGCGCACAAACCCAGGCGTGGATCGATCAATTCCGCCGGATGCCGCGTCTATACAAGTTTCTCAATCGCCATCACGGCAAATTCCGCGCGGCGATGCATTATGTTGAATTCGGCGGGCTCTTTCTGGTGCTCTACTGGCTCTCTGATGTGGCGCTGGGAGCTGGCAATCTGGATTTTCGCTGGGTTCCGGCGGCAGCGCTCTGGCTGGTGTGCGCCCTGGCCGCGCTCTTGGATGAATATCACCAACTGCAAAGCGGCACGCGCCAGTTTCGCCGCGTGGATTTTCTGCATTCGTGCTGTGGGATCACCATCGCGCTGGCGATTGTCTATCTCCAGGCGGCGCTCCGCGGCATGGCCTAGACGGGTTTTCCCAGCTTCTCTCCACCCATGAGGCGCACGGGCAACGCAATTTGACAAACTCTTGAGCTGGCTATCCCACTCACATTTCTCCATTTTCCAGCATCAGCGGGCGCTTTCGATGAAGTCAAAGGTGGTGGCCCGGCTCCGCTCTGACCGAGATTTGCCGCACGAGCAAGGAAAAGGGATCTTATTTTCCAGCGATTCTGGAAGGCTTCCTTGACGCAGGCGGCCGGCCTCATTGGAGGCCGGCCGCGGAGTGTCATCCGTCTAGACAGCGATCGTTACATCTGGATATCGGCCCGAGCCGCCAGGCCGGGTTCGACGGTCAGCGTGGCCTTGGCTTTTAAACCATCGCGGTCGATCACGTGGACGCTGTGTTCGCCAGGAGCAACGCGGAAGAAGGCATAGAAGCCAGAGCCCGTCGTCTGGAGCGGCGTGATACCGTCGAGCAGCACCGTTGCGCCATCGACCCAATCGCCATTCTCGTCGGTCACCTGGCCAATCGCCGCGCCGTGTGAGCTATGGAGGGTGTTTGGTGGGCAGCGCGAGGCCGCCACGGTCCGG
>CAYFUR010000098.1:0-13840 GCA_964346275.1 uncultured Candidatus Sumerlaeota bacterium | reverse complement strand
GCCGCCTTTCTTCCGAGCGAGGCACGCAGTTTCAAATTCCGCTCTATAACCTGACGCCGGAAACGCTGTCCGGGCTGCGGGGAATTCTGCGGCTTCACGGATCCGGCGGGCCGGAAATGATCGGCGAGCATGTCGATATCGACAAAATTCCTTCTGGCGGAAAGCAGATGGTGTCTTTCCAGACGGATCGCACCTTTGAAGAGGGGAACGAGACGTTTGCGTTTGAGCTGTTTCGCAAGGAAGACGGAGCAGATTTTCCCCTCCAGACGGAAGTCTTTTCCCTTCGCATGATGGGCGGGCCGGACCTGGAAATCGTGGAGGATTCCTTGATCCTCGAAGACGAATACCGTCCGGCGGGAACCACTGTATTCATGCGCTTTGATGTGCGGAATAACGGCGATGCCCCGGCGATCGATGTGACGCCGCGACTCTATGTGGGAGAGCCTTGGAACGACGATAAGATTGCGGAGAATTCCGTGCCCTGGGCGCACCGCGAGCGGGTCGAAAGGCTCTACCCCGGCGAGCGCCATTCCTTCCGCGTGCGGTGGGATCCGCCGAGCAACGACGGCGCGGCCAAGAAAATCTACGCCACGGTGAAGGCGCAGAAAGAAAAGAACACGGCCAACAACGTTGTTTCGACGGACGTGACCTTCCTGCCGCCGCCCAACCTTGTCCTCAAGGCCGATGAAATCAAGAAAGACCGCGAGTTCGTCCAGCCATACACCGAAGTCTCTTTCACGGTACCCATCGCAAACAATTCGGAAGAGGACTTCCTGCGCGAGTTCCGCCTGACGGCCTATTCCCGTGATATACGCGGCAACCGGACCCGCCGCTTGAACGAGCGCATGGAAGGGCTGCGCGCTGGCGAGAGCATGCAGGTCCAGTTCGATTGGATGGTCGAACCGGGCGAATATGCCATCGAGATCCACCTGAACGAAGATCGAGAGTTTATCGAGGAAACCCATGGGGACAACGTGGCCCACTTCACTTTTCCCTACGTAATCTCTGATCACTTCTTCGACAGGCCGCGGGAGGTGTGGGACTTTTCAGAGTTTCCAGATTATGGCTCCTATTCCGGCGTTCGCCTCACCGCGACGCGGGAGCTGGCTCTCACCCGCCGCCCCCTCGCGGAAGAAACCCATTTCCAGTTCGAACCCCAATACCTTGTTGAGGGCCGTCTCGGAGAAAAAACGAACATCGACAACCTCTGGGGCGTTCGCGATGGAACCCTGATCCAGGAAATGCAGGAAACGCCAGAACCCGTCGCCTTCCGAATTCCCATGCCCCTGGACGACCGCACAACGGTCTATGAAGTGTATATCCAACATACGGGAACGTACCTGCCGGAATTGAATTCCGGACGTTTCGGCTATCGCTTTGAAGGCGCGGCGGATTGGCAGGAAGAGACCAGGAACCAACGCGGACGCGTCTATATGGGCCGGATTGAAACCCGCGACGACATGCTGGACCTGGAACTGCGCGGCGCCCGCTCCCCTTCTTTCGACCACCTGTTCCGCGTCATTGTGGCGCCGTATCTGGGCCGCTACGAAAGCCCCATTGTACGCTTTGAGCAGCAGCCATCGGGGCGCTTGGTCGCCCGCCAGGAAACGCCCGGACGATCGCGGGTTGTTTACGAGGTTCGCCATGGTCATCGCACCGGCGGATCGGAAAGGGGAAACATGAATTGGGGCGCATGGATTGAAACTGCTCCGGGCGAGGCGATCCCCCCAGGCCCGGAAGAAAGCCGTTTCTTCCAGTGGCGGGCCACCCTGATCGGTTCCCTCGAGGAGACTCCCCGGGTGCGCGCCGTCGCCATCGAGGCGGCACCGGGTGCCCTGGACGGGGCGGCGGAAGAAAAATTAGCTGGCATCGCCGCGCGTTGAAAAACTAGAAGGGCCCTGATTGCTCACGGAGAAGCCACTTGGAATCCGAAAGCCAGGAAACACCCAGCCTGATGCACGACCTGCGGCGCATGGTTCCCGTGTGGATCCTCGTTATCGGAACCGCGCTGGTTATTGTGCTGATGGTCCGTGTGGCAGGCACCTGGCATCTGAAACGCACGGCCTACGGAGAAGAGAATTCCTGCGAATTTGCCGAACTCTACGTGGTGCGCGCTCTGCAGAAACTGGACGACGTGCGGGATCTCGCGGCCGCCGCACGCATGGAAACGATCCAGGCCAATCCGGAATCGCTCAACCGCGATACTCTCGGGCTCCTTTCCGATGATCCCCTTCTCCAAGGGGTGAAGGCGGATTTGAACCGGGCCCTTGAGATTTGCCCGACTCGGTCCCAGGCGCACTCTACGCTTGCGCTGGTGGATTGGTATCTTGGCAACGCAACCGCTGCCTATACGCATCTCGGAAACTACCACCTTCTCGAAGACCGGCGCGAGCTGGCGCTGGTTGCCTTCCGAGTCGCGACCGAGGAATCGCCCAGCGATCTGGAGGCGCTACGGGGCCTGGCGCTCGCCCTCTTGGAAATGGGCCGCAAGCAAGACGCCCTGGAAGTTGTGGAGGGGCACGAGCTGACACTTTCCCAATCGGCTCAAGGAAAGATCGCCCTCGGGCGCGTCTATTCCGCAACGCC
Source organism: uncultured Candidatus Sumerlaeota bacterium (assembly GCA_964346275.1). GTDB lineage: Bacteria > Sumerlaeota > Sumerlaeia > SLMS01 > SLMS01 > CAYFUR01. The sequence goes on along the minus strand of CAYFUR010000098.1, from coordinate 11,254 downwards.
GCAGAAATCCAAGGCGATTGAGTATTTGAAGGGAGGTTTGAGCGAGCTGCCTGCCGACCGCCAGGCGATCCTCACCCTCGTGAATAATTACCGCCAGCAGGGCAATATCCGCGAAGGCGCCGATTTCCTGATGACTCTCGGGAAAGACAAGCGCACCATTGCGGAATCCTACCATAATGCCGCGATCCTTTACCGCCAGCTCGAGGATTATGAATCCCAGGCTCAAGCGTTGAAAAAAGCGCTCGAGCTGGCGCCGCGCAATGCCGACCTTCACTTCCAACTCGCCGTGGCCCTCTATCGCCTTGGCCGCTACTCCGAAGCTCGCGACCGCGTCCAGGTCGCTTCGGAGCATAACCTGGAATCGGTGCTCCGCGGGATCGATCGCTCGGGTATCGATCCCCGCCAGCGCCCGGAATAAAGTCCAGCTTCGTGCCTATTCGGCTCTCTCACCTATCCCCTTCATCCTACACTTAATCTTTCTTCTCCGCCGCCTGCAACTCCGTCGGGCATTTTCGAGGATGAGGAAGATGACGAGGATGAGGACGAGCGCCCTCGCCCTCTTTCCGGCATCGCGTTGTGAAAACTCTTATAATAAGAGGAAGCCGTCTATACATCCTCCGCATCTCACAAAAAGTTAACGAGAATCCTCCAGGCATTCCTGCCACACATCGACCACGTTCCTGGCGTGGGCCTGGATGGTGAATCGGTCTTCCGTGTGTTTTCGCGCGGCAAGTCCCGCCTCGCGAATTCTGGAGCGTCCGCTGGAGAGATCCACAAGCCGCGCCGCCAGCTCTTCCACGTTCCCCTCCTCCACCAGCCAGCCCGTTTCGCCCTCGCGGATCAGCTCGGGGATGCCCCCGATGCGCGTTCCGATGGAGGGCCTTTCGGCTGCGGACGCCTCGATAATCGTGCGGCCAAATCCCTCCTCGCTGCTGATCAGGAGATTCACATCGATGGAGCGATAGAGCGCCGCCGCATCCTTCTGAAAAGGAAGCCAGAGAACACGGCCTTTGAGATCGTCCTGGCCCACACGTTTTGCGAGTTCTTCCCCATAGCCCAGCGAGCCTTTGAAGGCATCCCCAGCCAGCAAGAGGGCCACGCGGGCGCCCCGCGCATTGGCGCGGGCAACAGCCTCCGCAGCGACCAATTGGTTCTTCCGTTCGCTGACCAGCCCGAAAAGGCCGCAGACCAGTGGAGCGGATTCACCGAAAGAGGCGACCCATTCCGCCGCCTCGGGGTGCGGCGGGCCCTCGGGCCCGACCGCGCCAACATCCACGCCATTATAGACGACGCGCACGCGATCGAAAACGGGCGAATCGTGAAAGAGATCCTTGACGGCCTCGGAAACGGCAATGACCCGGCGGCAATCGGCGAGATGATAGTTCCGGATATGGCGGGGCGAGATGGACAGGCGGACGTGGCCGCACACCGGCCGGCCTTTGCCGCCGTAAACGGCCTGGGGAACGATGTGATACTCGTTTGCGTGGAGAAGATCCGGGCGGAATTTCCCCACAATTCTCCTCAGCCGGGGAAGCTGGCGAAAAAGCGCCGTCGCCCGGCCCGCCGCCTTGCGCCAGGCCCCCATGGGCGCAAAGGCGGTTTGCACGCCCAAAACCTGGAATTCCTCGTAAATCCCCGTTTTTCCCGGACAGACGGCCAGGGGGTGAACGTGGGGAGGGAGATTGCGGACGAGTTCGACAAGGGAGCGGCGGGCGCCGAGAGGGCGCACGGAGGGTGTCAAGATCAGAAGGCGCAAGATTTCGCCTCCGGACTTCTTTTTATTTTTGAATAAAGGAGTGGAAAGGATCTAAGTCTTTTTTTTTCAATCGTATACGCTTTTTCTTCGTACTCGAAGCCGATGGGTTGAACCACCAGGCGCATACCCGTTTTTTCAGGAGAAAGATACAATATATGCCCCCAACGGCTCCCAACATACTTTTTGTGGTAGTTTTCCAAAAATCGTCGGGAAATTCCAATTTCGAAAAAAAGCTGGCCTTGACCTTCTAGTCTTTGTTGCGGACTGTCGGGACATCCGTGGGGATTCCGGGTGAATTTGGGTGAACGATGGGGAATTCGACAGTTGCTAGGACTTCTAAACGGCCCACATCCCCAAACGATGGACGATCGCGGGCGCGTCGCCGTGCCGGCGAAGCTGATGCCGTCGTTCCGCGAGCTGGCGGGTTCGGGAGAGAAGGAATCGGTCGAAGTCATCGTCTGCGTTACCCCGGACAAGCGCGTCGGAGTTTTTCCCCGCAAGGTCTTCATGGAGATGATGGAGGAGATGGAGAAGCCCGCCAAGGTGGACCGGGCCATCGCCAAGCTCCGCAAGGCCTACCTAAACCACATGGATCAGCAGAGTCTAGACAAACAAAACCGGATTCGAATCCCGGCGATCATGGCCGAGGCGTTCGGGCTTTCCGGCGAAGTGGTGGTGATGGGCTGTGGCGAGTTCCTGGAGATCGTGACGCGGGAAGAGTGGAGGCGCAAGCTCTTCGAGGATACGGACACGATGGATGCGGGCGAGGCGATGCTGGCGGCGTGGCGGCGCCAGCAGGAAGAGCGCGACTAGAGATTTGAAGGGGCTGGCTGTCGAGCGCCGCGGCGCGGCGGCTCCGGCGGGTCCCTTCCTCCCGATTTGGCAAGGCCGGGTGATCCGGCGAGTTGAAAGAGTCTTGAATCGTTAAGGAGCGTTTCCGGAAAGGCCGATGCCGGTGGAATATCACAAGCCGGTGATGGTGCGCGAAGTTCTCGAGCATTTGGGCCTCCAGCCGGGAATGCGAGTAGCAGATGGAACCTTGGGCCATGGCGGCCACGCGCTGGAAATGGCCCGGATTCTTGGCCCCGAGGGGCTTTTGATCGGCTTGGATCGCGATCCCGCCATGCTGGCTATCGGCCAGGAGCGACTGGAAAGCGAGCTGGGCCGCGAAGGACCGAAGAGAATATACGCCGCGAGGCCCTACGAGGAGATCGCCGCAGTGTTGCGAGAGCATGGTATAGACAACGGACTGAACGCTGCCGTGCTCGATCTGGGCGTGAACTCGATGCAGGTGGACGACCCGCGGCGCGGCTTTTCGTTCTCGAAGGATGGCCCCCTTGATGGGCGCTATAATCCGCAGGAAGGCACGATGACCATGGCGGAACTGGTCAACACGGCGAGCACAGGCGAGTTGGAGCGCATCCTCCGCAACTATGCGGACGAGCGCCTCGCCCGTTCCATCGCCCGCCGCATCGTGCGGGAGCGCGAGAAGGCCCCTTTCGAGCGGACCGAGCGCCTGGCTGGCTTGGTGAAGAGTGTCTATCCTGCCCCCCAGCGCCATGGCCCGATTCATCCGGCCACGCGCACCTTCCAGGCCCTTCGCATCGCCGTGAACGATGAGTTGGGCGCCGTCGAGCGCGGAACGAGGGCGTGTTTGGAGTCGCTCGCCGAAGGCGGCCGCCTCGCCGTGATTTCCTTTCATTCGGGAGAGGACCGCATCGTCAAGCAGCTTTTCCGCGAAGCGAGTTCGCCCCGTCCCGATCCGGATAATCCGTATTCAGCGACGACCATGGAAGGCGTGATGTATAGCCAGCCGGTGCGCCGGGCGGTCAAGTGCTCGGAAGAGGAAGCCGCTTCCAATCCGCGCGCCCGCAGCGCCCGCTTGCGGATTCTCGAGCGCAAGGAGGCCCGCGATGCCGCGTGAGATGCTCGTCGGCGGATCCTCCGCCAGCAAGCGGCGGCGCCGCGCTTCCCGAGGCGAAGCCCAGGGCCCGATGCTCGTGGGGCCGCGCTTTGTGGCGGCCGTGGGCTTGCTTGCGGTCGCCTTTGCGGGAATTGGCTACTGGCGTGTGGACACGGTGTTTTCCATCCGCGACCACGAGATTGAAACGAACCGCCTTCAGGAAATCGCTCTGGAGCGCCACAACCGCCAGAAGGTTTACCGCTCGCGTATATCCAACCTCCAGCGCGGCGAGATTCTGCGCCGCGTTGCCGAGGGCAACCTGGGGATGCGTGTCCCCGAACCCACCGAGATGGACCGGGTGCTGGTGCCCCGGGAGACGGCCGAACGGTGGAAAGCCGCGGCCGAAGAATCCAAAGAGAAGGAGGAGCTATAGACGATCGCGGGGCCCAACGAAGTGGCCCCCCGGCGAGGCAAGGCCAGGTGTTTGGGGAATCCGGCTTCCATTCCTGTTCCTGTTCCGTTCCTGTTCCGGTTCCCAGCTCTTGTTCTCATTCCGGCTGTTAAGTTCACGTTGTCCGCTCTGGTTAGTCAGGTGTTGTTCCGCTCCGGTTCCGTGTTCTGTCCCAGTCGTTCGTTGCACCGCTCAAGAGTCCAAGTTCCTGGCTGTCTGTTGTCCGAACGTGTTGCTCATCGGAAGTGATGTGCCCCCGCCGATTAGCTTGGAGTTTCGTGCTTGCCGGCCGAGATTTCTGCTAATTGGACGACACACCTGGTCTTGCCTCGCCGGTTTTCGATCTCCCTGCCCTACTGGGGCCTTATTTACGAAGTCCGGCAGAATCTCCGTCTGGAACCGCGCGGAGCCAATGGCCGGTCTGTCAATGTCTAGACGAAGGTTGGCAAGATTGTGAGACTGATCAAACCGCATCGACTCCGCGCTGTCCTCCTCGGGGCGCTTTTCCTTTCTCTGACGGGAATGGTGGGTTTTCGCCTCCAGCAATTGCAGGTTGGCGAACATGCGTATTACCTGGAAAAAGCCGAGCAGCAGCAAACCCGCCGCGTGACGATCCAGGCGGAACGGGGAGAAATCCTCGACCGCACGGGGCGGCCCCTCGCGCAAAACACCAATCGCCTCACCGTCTATATCAACCCCGACTATTTCGCCCCAAAGTATTTTTCCGGTGATCTGGATGATCTTGCAAAGTCCCTCTCGGGAGTGTTGGACGCCTCGCCCGAGGAACTCCGCCGCCGTTTTGATGGCACGAGCACGACGCACCTGGCCCGCCGGGTCCGTCCGGAAACGGGCAACCGGGCCATCGATGTGCTGGAATCTTTCAACGCGCCGGGCCAGGCGTACTGGCTCGACCTGGTATCCAACCGCGTCTACCCGCGCCATTTGGCGGCATCGGTCATTGGATTCTGCCGCCGGGATGGCGATGGGGATAACGTTGGCCTGGCAGGACTCGAAGTGCAGTACAACAGCGAGCTGCAGGGCAAAAAGGTTTCCGGCGAAGTTCCGGTCTCGAATATCCGCCAGCGGCTCGAGCCCTGGGAGCCTTCCGATCTGCCGGAAGCGCGCGGCAATTCGCTGGTCCTGACCCTCGATGCCAATATCCAGGAATCGGTCGAGCAGATCGTTGCCGAAACCATCAAGGAATTCGAGGCGGACTCCGGCGGCGCGGTGGTCATGGACCCCGACACCGGCGGCATCCTCGCGCTGGCGAGCTACCCCTCCTTCGATAATAATGATCTTTCCACGGCCGAGCGCGGCTCGATGCGCAATCGGATCCTCACCGATCCGCTCGAAACGGGTTCGGTGATGAAGCTCTTCACCGCTGCAATGCTTCTCGACCTCGGCTATGTGACGCCCGACACGCTCATCGATTGCGAGGGCGGCTATGCGGTGGTCGATGGCCGGCGGCTTCGCGATTCCCCGGGCCACACGCTGGACGTGGTGGCCTTCAAGGAAACGATCCGCCATTCCTCGAATATCGGAGTCGTGAAGGCGGCGCAGTCCCTCGAGAATCCGGAATGGTATCGGCGTCTGCGGAGCTTTGGTTTCGGCCAGCCAACCGGCGTTGATCTTCCCGGAGAAGGGGGAGGAATTCTTTATCCGGTGGAGCGCTGGACCAAGTTCAGCCGCACCTCGCTTCCCATGGGCTATGAAATCGCCGTGACGCCGATCCAGGTCGCCGCGGGGCTTTCCTCACTGGTGAATGGGGGCACCTATTACGAGCCGCACCTCGTTTCAGAGGTCCGCAGCCCGAAAGGCGAAACCATTGAACGCCGGGGTCGCCAGGCCCTGCGCCGCGTCATCCGCCCCACCACCAGCGCCATCATGCGCGACCTCATGGAAGACGTCGTCGTCAACGGTACCGGGGATGAGGCCCAGTTGCCCGGATATCGCATCGGCGGCAAAACAGGGACGACGCGGAAGAGTGACGTGTTCGACCGGCGCGAGTATATCGCCTCCTTTGGCGGGGCTTTTCCGATCAACGATCCCCGCGCCGTGATCTATGTCTATATCGATAATCCGCGCACTGCCTATTACGCGTCTCAGGTGGCCGCCCCCGCATTCCAGCGAATCGTCAAGGCCACGGCGCTCCACCTGGGGATTCCCCCGAGCAAGGATTTCCGTCCGGCGGAAGAGGCTCCGGCACGGATTTTCTCCGGTTTCCCGGGAAGTGCGTTTCCCGCCGCCTATACGGCGCCCGACAATTATGTCTATGTCGGACGAACCCCGGATTTTGACGGGATGACCATGGCCGAGGCCCGCCGCCACCTGCCCGAAAACCTGGAAGAAGTTTCCTTTTACGGCAGTGGATACGTTTCCGACCAGTTTCCGCCGGCGGGCGAGCCACTGAGCGAAACGACCCGCGTGATGCTGCATTTCGCACCGGAGAAGAAAACGCAGCCCCGTGCAAACCAAGAACCTTTGGAGACGGCTTATCAGATGAAAGCAGGAGAGAGGCAATGACCGGACGTCGTCCCGTCTCATTGAGCAGCCTGTTGGCGGAGGCGAAAGTCCCGGCAATCGATATCATGGGAAATCCCATGGCGATGGTGACGGGAATCAGCTCCCACGCCCAGCGTACCGTTCGCAACGAGATGTTTGCGGCCATCACGGGCACTCGAACCGACAGCCATATGATGCTGGGCGAGGCCGTGGACGCCGGAGCAAGCGTCCTGCTGGTGGAAAAGGAAACCAAGCCGTATCCCGGCGTGACAACGGTCCGCGTTTCCGACACCCGGCTCGCGCTGGGGCGTCTGGCCCATGCGCTGCGGGGAAACCCCGCCCGCCGGATGAATGTTTGCGGCATTACCGGGACGAACGGGAAAAGCTCCACCTCGCACCTTCTTCATTGGATTCTCCGCTCTGCCGGGGCCAACGCCGGGCTCATTGGCACCCTGGGGATTGAATTTGGCGGCAAGTGCGTAACCACGCTGACAACAACGCCGGGTCCCCTGGAACTCGCGGAAGTTTTTCACGCCATGGATGGGGAGAATGTCGAGTGCGTGGTGATGGAAGTCTCCAGCCACGCCATCGACCAGGAACGCATCAGCGGAATCCCTTTCCGCAACGGCGCTTTCCTCAATATCACCCAGGACCATCTCGATTACCACGGCACGATGGAAGAATACGCCCGGACTAAAAAGCGGCTGTTTTTTGACTATATCGCGCCCACGCCTGGTTCCACGGCATGCTTCAACATGGACGACTCTGTCGGCCTGGAGCTGGCCGAAGAATACGACGCGGATTTTCTGACGTTTTCCCAGCGGGCGGGAATCGACGCAGCCGTCAAGATCGGCCAGGTCGAGTGTTCCCTGGAGGGCACGCGCTTTGTGCTGCGTATCGGGGGCAAGCCGCGGCGTGTCTATACACCGCTCCTGGGCCAGTTCAATATCGAAAACATCCTCGCGGCGGTCTCCTGCGCGTCCAGCCTGGGCGTGGAGCCAGGCGCGATCGTGCGCGGGCTGGAAACGGCGCCTCCCGTTCCCGGGCGCTTCGAGTTTCTCCGCGAAGGACAGGACTTTACCGTGATCGTGGATTACGCCCACACGCCGGATGCGCTCGACCGGCTGCTGCGTTCTGTCCGCCGCCTTTGTCCCGGCAAAGTCATCACCGTCTTTGGCTGTGGCGGCGATCGCGACCGCGCCAAGCGGCCTGTCATGGGCAAGGTTGTCGGCGACCATTCTGACTTCGCCATCCTGACCAGCGACAATCCGCGCACGGAAGATCCGGCGCTCATTGCGCGCCAGACGCTCGAAGGGGTGCTCCAGAGTTCCCTCAAGTCCAATCGTTACCAGACAGTGCTCAAGCGCCAGGAGGCGATCGAACAGGCCCTGCATCTCGCTGGGCCGAACGATGTCGTCATCATCGCCGGCAAGGGGCACGAGGACTATCAGGAAATTGGAACGACCCGGCTTCCCTTCGACGACCGGCTGGTGGCCCGTGCGCTGCTGCGCCAAATGCTTGGAGGCCCCTCGCAGACCGAGTGGCTGGAACCCGCTGCGGAGCCATCGCCATGAACCTCACCGTTGGCGAAATCAGGGAAGCGACAAAGGGGCGTGTGCTCTGGGGCGATCCAAAGCAGGTCGTCCGGAAGATTTGTACAGACACGCGGCTGCTGCGCGAAGGGGAAACGTTTCTGGCGCTGCGCGGGCCGAACTTCAAGGGCGACGACTTTGTCGACCAAGCCGTTTCCCAGGGCGCTCAGGGAATCATCAGCATGTCGGCGACAATGAAACCCGATATGCGCGAAGACTCCTTTTTTCTGGAAGTCGATGACACGCTGACGGCGCTGGGCGATATCGCCCGGGAATGGCGCAGGGTGGTCGACCCGACCGTTGTGGCGCTGACTGGCTCGGCAGGCAAGACGACGACGAAAGAAATGCTGGCGTATATCTGCCGCGGCGAGTTCGAAATGCTCGCCACCGAGGGAAACTACAACAATCGGGTCGGGCTTCCCCTGACGCTTCTGCGGCTTCGCGAAGAACACGAACTCGCCATTGTGGAAACCGGGATGAACATGGCGGGCGAGCTGACCGAGCTGGCTCGCATCAGCATTCCGGATATCTCGGTCATCACCAATGTCGGCAACGCCCATATCGGAAACTTTGGGACGCAGGAGAAGCTCATCGCGGCGAAAGCGGAGCTTTTCGAAGCTTCGCCGCGGGATGCGACCGCGGTAATCAACGCCGATTGCCCCCACTGCTCGATCATGGCCGAGGCCTTCCGTATCCCGGAGATGGTGATTACCTACGGCCAGAACAAAAAGGCCGACGTGCAGGCGAAAAACGTACGCCTGGCCGAGCCCTATGGTTACGAGTTCGACCTGCAGATCCTGGAAGAGGTGTTGCCCGTGCATCTCAAGGTCTACGGGCGTTTCCAGGTGTCCAACGCCCTTGCGGCCATTGCGGCGGCGGCCACGCTCGGAGTTTCCCCGGAAACGATTGCCGACAAACTTTGCCGTTTTAATGCCCCGGAGATGCGCGGCCACACCGAGTGGTTCGACGGGATCTTCATGATCAGCGACTGCTATAACGCCTCCCCGGACGCGACAATTTCCAGCCTCCAGTCGCTCAACGATGTGGCGGGGATCAATCGGCGTTTCGCCGTGCTGGGCGACATGGCCGAGCTGGGCGAGCACAGCGAGCGGTTCCACCGTATCGTCGGCGCGGCCGTGGCGGAGGCCCACATCGATTATCTCTGCACCATTGGCGAGTATTCTGAATATATTCGCGAAGAGGCGGAGAAGAGCGGCATCGCGGCAAAGCAATTCGACTCAGCGGAGGAAATCGCCGAGTTTCTCAACCGAAAGCTGGGCCCCAGCGACGGAATGATCATCAAGGGTTCCCGCATGCTCAAACTCGAGCAAGTGCTTTTGCGGCTCAAGGAACTGCGCTCCATGGTCCAGCAGGGCGAGGCCGTAGACACTCTGGGGGAGGCGCCTTGACCGATGTTCGAATATCTCGGTTCTATCGCCGGCGGTGATTCCGCGTTTTCTTTCCTGCGCGTGCTGGAATACATCACCGTGCGTTCGGCGCTGGCTCTGGGATTTTCCTTCCTCTTTTGCGTGGTTTTCGGCCCCTGGGTGATCCGCCGGCTTCAGCAACTCCAGGCGATTCAGTATATACGAAACGATAACGGCGGAGACGCAATCAGCCTGCAGGAAATGCACGAAACAAAAGCCGGGACGCCTTCCATGGGCGGCTTGCTGATGTTCGGCGCCATTCTCGCCTCGGCGGCTCTCTTCTCTGATTGGACCCAGCCCGTGGCGCTCCTCGCTATTTTCATGATGGCCGGTTTCTGCGCCATCGGGTTTGCCGACGATTACCTGAAGATGGTGAAAAAAAATGCCGATGGCCTTTCCGTTCGCAAGAAGCTCCTCGCACAGTGCGCCCTCGGCTCCGCCTTTGCCCTTGTCTATACCTATGGTTACGGCGGCCTGGTCAGCTATGAAGTCACCGGCACGACAGGCTTCGCCGGGCCGACCTTCCTCCTGTTTCCGTTCTTCAAGAATCTCGTCATCAATCTCGGGCTCTTCTTTGTGCCCTTTGCCGTGATTGTCCTCATGGCGACGAGCAACGCCGTGAATCTGACCGATGGGCTCGATGGGCTCGCCGCCGGAGTTACGGTATCCGTCACACTTTGCTTTGCGCTGGTCGCCTATCTCACGGGCCGGATCGATGCGACGGAATACCTGATTATTCCCCATGTTCGCGGCGCCGGCGAACTGACCGTGCTCCTCTCCGCGCTCACCGGTTCCTGCCTTGGCTTCCTCTGGTTCAACTCCCACCCGGCGGAGATGTTCATGGGCGATACGGGATCGATGATGCTCGGCGGCCTGCTGGGCACGGTGGCGCTGCTGATCAAGCAGGAATTCCTGCTGCTGGTCGTTGGCGGCGTGTTCGTGGCCGAGGCAGCCAGCGTGATCCTCCAGGTGGGTTCCTACAAACTGCGCCGCAAGCGCATGTTTCGCATGGCGCCGCTGCATCATCACTTCGAGAGGGGCGGCCTTCCCGAAAGTAAAATCATCGCGCGTTTCTGGATCGTGTCGGCGCTGCTCGCGCTGGCCGGCCTGGTGACGCTGAAATTCCGATAAGGAGGATGAAAGGCACACAAAACCTGATTTGTTGCAGAACATGAACTCGTTCCAGCTCCCGTTGTTCTTCTCTAGTCCCAGCTTTTTTCGGAGGTAATTGAAATGACACCAGAACCCCGGCCTTTTCCATACCAGCGCGTTTGCGTCTTTGGTGCCGCACGCTCCGGCGTGGGCGCCATGTCGCTCCTGCGCCATCACAACGTCGAAGTGGTTCTTCGCGACGAAAAACCGGCCATGGAGTTTCGTTCCCTGATCCGCCGGCTTCGCCGCCAGTTCGTCACCTATCATTTTGGCGAGACGGACGAGGATATCCTGATGAATTGTCAGGCAATCATCGTTTCACCAGGCATTCCCCTGACGCATCCGCTGGTTCAGCAAGCCATGGACCGCGACATGCCGGTGATCTCCGAGGTCGAACTGGCCTCTTATTTCGCCAAGGCCCCCATCGTGGCCATCACCGGCACCAATGGCAAAACCACCTCGACGACCCTT
>CAYFUR010000097.1:4017-13920 GCA_964346275.1 uncultured Candidatus Sumerlaeota bacterium | reverse complement strand
CCGGGGCAGTTCATGGCGCTGGGCGGCGAGAAGATGCTCGATCGCCTGAAGACTCTGACCGAGGGCGAGTTCCATCCGCTTGATGCATGGCGCTGGCTGGTCCACTGGGTGGATGATCGCTTTGCACCGGATTTTCCGCTTTTGCGGGTTTTGCGGCTTTCCTTTCCGCTCCTGGTTGGTGCGGGGATCGTCTGGCTCTGGCGCAAACATCGCCCCGTGGCAATCACCGGGCTGATTCTTCTTGTTGTTCAACTGGCCCTGGCATGGCTGTTCGAGCTTTCCTGGAATCGCATCACCCTTGGGCCGAAGTATCTCACCTCTTCCAGCGTGCTGTTGCTCCTGGGGGTTGTCTTCGCCGCGCTTTGGATGCTCGAGAAGGCGCGCGCCCATTCGGAGAAGGCGATGTGGGGCGTGGCGGGTGCGCTGGCGATTTTCTATTTCCTCCCGCTCGTTCCGCGCACGGCTGTTTCCGCGCTGGGCGATGCGTCGCATTTTCGGGATTTCTGGCGGGATGCTCAGGCTGCCGCGGGCGAAGTAGAGCCCCTGGTCTATGCGGCGTCGGAAACCACGCAGAGCGTGCGGCCCTACACGGTCCTTCTCCCCGAACTCAACGCCTCTGTTGTGCATTCCTTCCAGCACGACAACCGGATTCTCCAGGCGCTGGCCCACCGGGACCAGCCGCTCTTTGCCGCGTTTTCCGAGGAGCGGCTCGATGGCCTTCCCCATCGCGATTGGCTGGAAGTGTCCAATGTCTATACGTCCAATTTTACGGAGTCCTGGGATATCCTTGTGGCGCGGCCACGGGGCGAAGCACGCATCGCCCCGGGCGAGAGCGTGTCCGCATCGGAGGCGCGTAGCGTTTTGATCATAGGGGACGGGCGGTGGTCGCTGGAAGGCAAGGGCCGTGTCGGAGGAGAAAATGTCTATACGAACGGACCCGTCAGCCTCCGCGCGGGAGACGTCTTCCATTTCGACAGCGGCAATGCGCGGCTTGTTCCCGACTATTCGCAACCCGTCCGCCGCGCGGGCGGCCTCGCGCAGGACGGCCCCCTGGATGAAGAGAATGCTCCCGTTCCGCATGAAGACAGCCTTGTCTATCAACTGACGGCCTCCTCTTATGCGGATTACGACATGGCCTTGCCGGAAGGCCCGGCTACCCTGGAAGTGCAGGTGCGCTCAGACTATGAAGAGGACGATGGGTTCCTTCTTCTGATCGATGACCAGCCCGCCGGCCTTTACTTCATCGATGAGTCGAGCGCCCCGGGAGATCCGGTGCGTTTTCAGATTCCCGTTCCCTCAAAGTATGAAGGGGAGAATGTGCGCATCACGCTCGATCGCTCCGGGGAAAGCGGCCACCTGGCTGACTCGTCACTTCCCGTTTCGCGGTTCTTTATCGATTGGATCGAGGTTCGCCGGGGGGCAGCGGAAAATCCCTCGCCGAATGCGCTGGAGGATTTGCGTCCGCTGCCGCAGCCAGCATGGGCGGGCCCCGAGGGAGAAGTATTGCGCAACCCCGCGCTCTGGACCGTTGACCAGCAGAATCCGGCCGCTCCCGATATGACCGCTGAAATGACAGAAGCCGGACTGCGCATCAATCTGCCGCGTGCCATGGAAAGCCACTTCATCATGCCGCCGGTCTTCCCCGTTGAGCCGGGCAGCACGGCGGGGCTTCTGCTGGAGGTGCGCACGCGGAATCTGATCCGCAAGAACCTCGTCGTGATATTACATTACTTCGATCAAAGCGGAACGCCGATCGGCATTGAACCGCTGAACAATCTGCCGGTTGATCGCTTTCATGTTTCCTGGACAAAGCGCATTCAACTGAGCAGCGTGCCGGACGGCGCCACCACGGGCCTCCTGGGCTTTTACGTCAACGCGCCGGATGCCCCGCGTCTCCGCGGCGATGCCTTGATCGAAGTCCGCCGGATCGAGTTTCTTCAGTGGTGACAGCCTAGAAATACTCTTGGTCGTCCGCGTAGAGACCGCCGACCCATTCACCGTAACCATTGTAGAGCTTCGTGTCCACGGTGTCGCCGCTGGCGATCAAGCGCTCTTCTGCCTGGCTCCATCTCGGGTGGGGCTTATTCGGGTTCACGTTCGAGTAAAATCCGTATTCGTCGGGCTGCATATCATTCCAGAACGTTGCCGGCTGTTCTTTCACAAATTCCATGAGCACGATGGACTTGATAGATTTATAGCCATACTTCCACGGCGTGATCACGCGCACCGGCGCGCCGTTCTGGTTGGGCAGCGTCTTGCCATACATTCCGACGGCCAGCAGAGTCAGGTCGTTCATCGCCTCTTCCATGGTCAGCCCCTCATAGTAAGGCCAGGAATACCACGACTGGCGCTTTTGCCCCGGCATTTCCTCGGGACGATAAACTGTTTGGAACCGGACATAGTTCGCCTCGCCTGTCGGCTCCGCCCATTCGATGAATTTCTTCAGGGGAAAGCCAACCCAGGGAACCGTCATCGCCCAGGCTTCCACGCACCGGAATCGGTAGAGGCGTTCTTCCAGCGGAAACTTCTTCACCAGCTCTTCCCAGCCGACCTTCTTGGGCTGCTTCACCAGGCCCTTGATTTCGATGGACCACGGGTCCGTGGTGAAGTCTTGCGCGAGGCGTTTGACCCGCTTCTTGTCGGTGGTGAATTCGTAAAAATTATTATAGTTGGAGGAAATGTCGTAAGGAGTGGTCGGCCGTTCCGGGACTTTGAATTCGGCGTTCCGGGTGACATTGCCCGGGAGAGGTGGCTGGGGTGATTCAAGAGCCTTTGCGCCTGAGGAGGATTGATTGTCCGCTTCGGCCTGGAGGCATCCCGGCAAGGCCGACGCCATCAATCCGGCCGCGCCGACAAACCCCATCGCTCGGAGGAATTCCCGCCGGTTCCAGTAAATGTGCTCCGGCGTGACGTCGCGCTCTCTGGCCTGCCATCGGGGCGGGAGGATGATATTTGCCATATTCCCATTTCTTTATAAGAGGATGTTTCGGAACGCGCCTTGCTCGCTGGGATACCCGGCGCGTCCACCGGATCAAAAGGAGCGATATCCGTTCCCCAGAGGAAAAAAAATCAACAAGGTTGCATGGCGAAATGCTTTGCTGCCCAAGGCGATTCTTGTGCTTTCTGCTGAAAAGAAAGGCTTTACCCTCATCGAGCTTCTCATCGTCGTCGCCATCATCGCGATTCTCGCCGCCATTGCCGTACCCAACTTTCTGGAAGCGCAAACGCGCAGCAAAGTCTCGCGCGTGAAGGCCGACATGCGCACTGTGCGCACGGGCCTCGAAGCCTATCACGTCGATTACAACCATTATCCCCCCAACCTGGAAGACGCCGCCGGGCGGGCGAACGTCATGCACATGCCCATGGGCGACATGCCTTTTGTCCCTTACACGCTTTCCACGCCCGTTTCCTATCTGTCGGCGGTTCCCTTCGATCACTTCAAGCCGCTGGTGATGAAGGGCCATACCCATTCTTTCATGTATTACAATTCCACCAACGTCCCGAGCGAAGAAAACCGCGCGGCCTATCGCGCACTGGTGGAAGGGCGCATCCCCGCCACGGCCCGCGTCCAGGCGCCCAAGTGGTTTCTCACCTCCGTGGGGCCGGACCTGGTCATGGGAACCATCGGGGAGGAAATCGAACGGCGGGGCGATCTGCCGATCTACCAGATCAAGCTGCTGCCTCCCGCGCGTTTCGGAAGCCCCGTTCAGTATGATCCGAGCAACGGGACAGTCAGCGAAGGAGACGTCGTGCTCTATGGGCCTTGAGAGTGGAAGGCTGTCTATATCGTCTCTTTAATCGCTTCGTACAGTTCGGAACGGAGCTGGGGATCGAACTGGCCTCCGGCGCTGGCGACGAGAAGAAAGGACGGCATGGTTTCGACTCCTTCCGCTTCTTTCCCGGCGAGGCCGCTGTAGAGATGCACCACGTCGCCGTCGCGCTCGAAAATCCGCCAAGTGGGTCCGCTTCCAGAGATTTCGAATTTCGATTTTCCCAGCAGATCCACGCAATGAGGAAGGGCTTCTTCCGGCACGACGCCTGAAACTTCCGCGTTCTTCTGCGAGCCATAATAGAAGTAAAGGGTGACGAACAGCTTCTCGCCAACTCGCCCAAGCGGCGTGCAGAATTGATGGCCTTCTTCAACAACTCCGTGCGTGTTCAGGTTCACGGTGCGGCCAAAGGCCGAAGCTCCGCGAACGCCACAGTACTCCCGCACCAGGGGGAGCGGTTCCGTGGGGGGAATGGTCCAGCGCGTCAGGCCGTCCTGGCGCGGGACGTCCAGGGCAAATGGAAGGCCGTCTTCTTCCGTGCCCGGCAGTTCCAAGTCCAGCGAATCGAGCTGGGCGATATGCGCCCGTCCGTAGGTTGGGAAGGGAGTGGCTTCCGAATCGGCCTTCGCTTCGCGCTCGTAATCCTCTTCGAAAAACGATTCCGCGGGAAGATCTCCGAGGCGAACCCACCAAGAAGCCTGGTCGGACCGGAAGAAATCCTTGACCGAGCCGAAAAGCGATTCCTGGATTCCCCCGGATATTCTGGCCATATCGCGAATCATCTGATCGGAGTTCTCCGCGATTTGATCGATGGAGTCCTCGAAACGAGGGCTATGGCGGCAAAGGTCCAGTGCCGAGCGAATCTTGCCCGAGACTTCATCAAAAGTGTCCGACTTCATGCGAACGCCCATGCGCCGTACATCGATCTTAAAACGTTTCCAGTGATAGACATCGTCGAAGACCAGCGGCTGGCCTTCGGGCACATAGATCACGTCGTCGGTTCCAAACAGGGCCATGTTATTCCTTAGACTTTCTCTTCCGATTTCAGGTTTTTCTTCAAGGCGTCCGCACAGAACTCTACCTCATCCGGCCACGCCAGGACTCTTCCTTCGTCCTTCAGGCGTACCTGTTGGAAGAACTCGGGGGACCTGAGTTGGCCAAATACCCCGCCCCTTTCGGCGAGACCGGAGAAGTCAACTATGCCCTCGCATCCATCCTCGTACTTCAAATGGATCTTCATGCCGTCTCGGATATCCGCGTGTATGATCTGATCCAACATAGGTGAGTCCTAACGAAGCGGATTGATTGGAGCCGGTTGTTGGCCTGTCTGGCACCGCTCCCAATTTTCGCTCAATTCTTTCTGATGCAGGGCTGCCCATTCAAGAACCATCGACAATGCCCGGTTGGGAAAATCGCCGTAAAGAGAACCTTGATCGGGGAGATTCCAATCACGACTTCCTGTCCGCCATAGAGGGCGTGGAAATGTGGCGGAGCATGATCGGCATAGTACATCCGGATCAGGATTCCAGAAAAACGGCTGAGAGTTGGCATCGTTCAAAGGCTCCGTTCAAACTGCGGAAACGCCCGCCGGAACTTCTCCACCAATGGCCGGTCCGCCGGCAGCAGTTCATATTCATCCATCTCATCCGGTGTGGCCCAGGCAAATTCGTTGGCTTCCAGGGATTGCGGCTCTCCGCGAAGAATCCGCGCCGTGTAGAAGAGCAGCAGGATGCCGCGCTGCTCATTCTTTGTATAGACGGTTTCATAGATCGACCCGGCTTCCACCCCGATTCCCAGTTCTTCCTCGCATTCGCGGACAAGGGCATCCCGCGGTTCTTCGCCGGGCTCCGCTTTTCCGCCGGGAAATTCCCAGTAGCCGGCGCTCGAAACGCCTTCCGGCCGCCTGGCGATCAAAAGCCGTCCGTCCCGCTCGATCAGCGCCGCCACGACAATGAGGGTGTGAAAGTCCGCGCCGCTCATCAAATCTCCATGATGACCGGCATGATGACCGGAAAGCGCCGGGTTTCTTTTTTCAGAAAGGTGCGCAGGGCCTTCTTTACCGTTGCCTGCACGACGGCGCCTTCTTCCTTCGCCTCGGGATCGATGGAGTTGTAGGCATCCAGCACATGCTGCCTGGCTTCCTCGAGCAGTGTCTCGGCCTCCTGCTCGATCGCAAAGCCCCGGCTGTGGAGATACGGCCCGCCGAGCACTTCTCCGGTTTCGCGATCCACGCTGAGAAACACCATCACCACGCCATCATGGCTCAAGTATTTGCGGTCGCGAATGACCACCTCTTCCACATCGCCGATTCCCTTGCCGTCCACAAAGACGCGGCCGTGGGGAATTTTGCCAAGGACGCGCGCCGCATCGGGCCTCACCTCAAGGCAGTCTCCGTCCTCGAGCTGAAAGACCTCTTCGTCGAGCATGCCCGATTCCCGGGCCAGATCCGCGTGATAGTGCAAATGGCGGTATTCGCCATGAACCGGGACGAAGAACTGAGGATTCACCAGGTTCAGGAGGTGGCGCATATCGTCGCGATAGGCATGCCCCGACACATGGACACCCGGCGTGTTGCCGGTATGATGAATCTTCGCGCCGCGGCGGATCAGATGGTTGATCAGGCGGAAAATCGATTTTTCGTTCCCGGGGATCATGCGTGTGGAGAGAATGACCGTATCGCCCGCTTCGATTTTGATCGCCCTGTGGGAATCGAGAGCCATGCGCGCCAGGCCGGAGAGGGGCTCGCCCTGGCTGCCGGTGGTCAGGATCACGCGCTCTTCCGGTGCGTAGTGCTTCGCCTTGTTGATGTCGGGCTCAAAGCGGCAGGGGATATCAATGGCGTGGATTGAATCCGCCACGCGGATATTGCGCTCCATGTTCAGCCCGGCGGGCAGCACAATGCGGCCGAGTTCCGCGGCCACGTTCAACACGTTTTGGATGCGGTGGAGCGAGCTGGCAAAGCACGAAATGACGATTTGCCCCGTCGCTTCCCGAAAAAGGCGCTTCAGCACCGGATAGACCGTCGACTCCGAGGGGCACATCCCATCGCGCTCCGCGTTCGTGGAATCCCCCAGGAGGAGCAGCACCCCGTCGCTCTCGCCCTCGGCCTGGCGGGCAAAGGCATGAAAGTCAAAGGCCACGCCGTCCGTCGGCGCCGGGTCCATTTTGTAATCTCCACTGTGGATCACCGTGCCCACCGGGGTACTGATCGCCAGGGAAAAAGAATCAATGATCGAGTGAGTCACCGAGATGGGCTCGACAACGAAATTCTCGCCGGCGGATATCTTCTCCCGCGCCATCATGACTTTCAGGTTTGGCGACAGGCCGTGCTCTTTCAGCTTCTCTTTCAGCAGGACAACGGTCAGTTCGCTGGCATAGACGGGAACGTCCGGCGGCAGTTCCGGCAGGATATACGGCAAACCGCCCACATGGTCCTCATGGGCGTGGGTGAGGAAGATGCCCGCCAACCGGTCCGCCCTTTCCTGCAAATATGCGATATCTGGGATGACATAATCAATTCCGAGAAGGTTCTCGTCGGGCATCATCTGGCCGCAATCGACCAGGAGAAGCTCGCCGTTGAACTCGAACAGGCAGCAATTCATGCCGATTTCGCCCACCCCGCCGAGGGGCATCACGCGCAGCGCCTCGTCCGTGGGTTGAAGGTCTTCCAGGAACTTTCCCGAATTTGGATCGTGAACCATTAGTGCCCTTTTCCGAAGTTGTGGGGGGGAGCCAATGCAAAGCCCCCCTTTTGAAGAGGAGACGTTACACCAGCGCCCGCCGCGTCCGCCAGAGGGAATTCCCCATCACAAAGAAAAGCCGCCGGAAGGCCTCTCCCTCCCGGCGGCGAATTCCCCGGCCGAATTCTCTGCGATGGCTCTCAGCCCTCGTGATTCACCTGGGTATCTTTCTGCGAGCGCATGATATCGCCCGAACTGACCGTCCCGTTGGTCGGATCATAGGAGGCACGATACCATTGGCCGGAAACCATCGCGTCGGCGCGGTCCTCGAGGTGGTTCTGGTAATAGTTATCCGGACCCGCGCTGCGAATCACCCAGTGGCCATAGCGGCCGACCTGTGCCGGATAGATTGCCGGGTTGCCCGCTCCCCAGCTATCGTAGGCCCCTTGCTTGTAGTATTCCGAGGGGAGATACATGATCTGATCGGCAAGGGGGCTGTCGAAATTCAGAGGAAGCCGGAAAATGTCCTCCAACGCCGCGACACTCGTCAGATACGCCACCGGCGTTGTCAGGCCGGCGGCGCTGTTTTCAAAGCCGGGCCAGAACTTCCACTTCTCTTCCTGGGCCCAATTGCCACCGCTGGGCCGCTGGACCGGGTTCACATTCTCCGTGCAGAGCGGGAACTTGTTGTTATCGACGTAATACGACTCCATCGCCGTGGCGGTGGTGCGCATGTTGGCCCACTGGCGCGACACCTTCGAGCGAACCTGCGCCTCCAGGAAATTCGGAACAGCGATCGCCGCCAGGATGGCAATGATCGCTACGACAATCAGCAACTCAATCAGCGTAAAGCCCTTCGTGCTCTTCATGGGAGAAGCTCCTGCAAAAAAATGGAAAAGCGTGCCGAAACAGCTTTCTTTTATTGAAGTGATCAACTAGCTGCCTTTCCAGTCGACGGAACGCAAGATAATTGTAAAGCTTTTTTTCCAACCGGCGGGTGCCCCTTTTGCTTCCTCTGTATTCGACAAAACGAAAGGTGGAAAAAGCTCTTAAATGACCATGCCTCAACAATCGAACAGCCCGAAAACTTTCCTTCTCCTCGCCGCCGCCCTAGTGGTGGTCGTCGTCGTTGGCGTCATCGCCGTCACAAGCCGCGTCAACACAGTGCTCGAAGAGCAAACCGCCGCTCCCCAATCCGCCAGCGCGGACGGGACGGAACAGAAGGCCGAGCGCCTGAAAGCGGGCAACCTTCATATCGGTGATCAAATGCCCGAGGTGGAGCTGGTCAATGCCGCGGGTGAGAAAGTGAGCCTTCAAGATCAATTCGACGGCGAGCATTACGTCGTCTTGAACTTCACCCATCCCGACTGTCCCTGTGCCGAGAACTGCAGCGAACTCATCGGAACCCTCGAAGAGCAGGGCTACGACGACGTTCGCGTGGTGGGCGTTCTGTCGCACGACTCCAAGAATGAGCGTGTGATGAAGGCCCTTCAGAAGCAAAAGGACGAGGGCATTGTCACCTATCCGGTTTATTACGATCCCGGCCATAAGGCGCGCGAAGTCTTTGGACCAGAGCGGACGCCAACGGTCTGGGTCGCGGATAAAGACGGGACGATTCGCTACTGGGGCGCTCCGGAAAGCACGCTCTTTCCCGGCAGCGAGGATCATCGCTATCTGTTGAAAGAAGCAATCGATGCCATGCGGGCGGGCGAGACACCGGAAATCCAGCGTATGCGATCCATCGGCTGCCTGATTGGAGGCTAGCGAACTGCTCCTGCCAGGGTGTTCGAAAACATCGGCGCGGCTCCTGCTCCCCTGAAGTAAGCTTCAAATCTTTACGGGGAATCCGCCATGTCTCGCCGCGTCCTTGTCGCCAGCTCCCAGCCACTGCGCTATCTCCACGCCATCGGCCAGATCGATCTGCTCGGACGGAGTTACGAGCGCGTTCTCGTCCCGACAGCGGCGGGCAACGAGTTGGCTCTCGACAGCGAGGCCGGCAAGGACATCCCCCGGCTCGCCTCTCTGCCATTTATCGAATTTCAAGCCCCGCAAGACGCTCCGCCGGAATCTCTTCTCCGGTATGTCTCCCGGGCCGATGCCGAGGCGATCATGCTGGGCCAGGAGTCGGAAGACCGCCTGGTTCTTCTCGAGCCCCGGGGGTCCCGGCGCGCCTCGGATTCCGAGGGGATTCGCTGCACGGGCATTGCGGGGCTTCTCCTGAAAGCCCGCAAGGACGGCGAGCTGGATTCCATCAAGGTGCTGCTCCCCGCCCTCGCCCGCGCTGGGCTCAAGTTCTCCCCCAAGGCCGAAATGACCGTGCTCATGCTGGCGGGAGAGTTGTAGGCGCAGCCGGGAGAGAGAGCGTGGTGTGGTAATCCGCCGCCTCCGCGACTCCCCGTAAAATCATCATCTTTCTCATCCTCGTAATCCTCCTCGAAAAACCGAGGACGAGG
>CAYFUR010000097.1:0-3917 GCA_964346275.1 uncultured Candidatus Sumerlaeota bacterium | reverse complement strand
CGAGGACGAGGACGATAACGAGGAAGAAGCTGGGGGGCAGATGCGGGGTTCCAGCCTCAGAACAAAAACCGGGGGCCGGCTCTCTCTTTCCGGCCCCCGGTTCCGTGTTTCCCGGTTCTTCGTTTGTCGCCTTGGGTTTTAGGCCACGGTGATGTCGTCGTTGAGATAGACGTCCTGGATGGCGTTGAGAAGCTTGACGCCTTCGTCGAAGGGACGCTGGAAGGCTTTGCGGCCGGAGATGAGGCCCATGCCGCCGGCGCGCTTGTTAATCACCGCGGTGCGAACGGCCTGGCCGAGGTCGCTCTCGCCCGAGCTGCCACCGCCGGAGTTGATCAGGCCCTGGCGGCCCATGTAGCAATTCACGACCTGGTAACGCGTCTGATCGATCGGGTTGTCCGAGCTGAGATCGCTGTAGATCTTTTTGTGGAACTTGCCGTAGCTCTTGCTGCCTTCGTTGAGCGCCTGGTAGCCGCCGTCCAACTCGGGCTGCTTCTGCTTGATGATATCCGCCTCGATGGTCACGCCCAGGTGGTTGGCCTGGCCGGTCAGGTCCGCGGCGGTGTGGTAATCCTTGCCATTGGCCTTGAAGCCGTTGTTGCGCAGGTAGCACCACAGGATCGTCGCCATGCCCTTTTCGTGGGCGTATTTGAACATTTTGCTGACTTCAACGATCTGGCGGCCGCTTTCCTCGCTGCCGAAGTAGATCGTGGCGCCAACCGCCGCGCAGCCCATGTCGTAGGCCTGGTCGATGGAGCCGAAAACGATCTGGTCGAAGGTGTTCGGCATGGTCAGGAGTTCGTTGTGGTTGAACTTCAGGATGAAGGGAATCTTGTGGGAATACTTGCGGGCGACGCTGCCCAGCACACCCAGGGTGGAGGCGACGGCGTTGCAGCCGCCCTCGAGGGCGAGCTTCACGATGTTTTCGCCGTCAAAGTAAATCGGGTTCGGGGCAAAGCTGGCCCCGGCGCTGTGCTCGATGCCCTGGTCCACGGGCAGGATCGACACATAGCCCGTGTTGGCCAAGCGGCCGGTGCCCAGGATGCGCTGGATATTGTTCAGCACCGGGATCGGGCGATCGGTCGGCGCAAAGATTCGATCGACCCAGTCCGGTCCCGGAACGTGGAGCTGGTCTTTCGAAACTTTCGGGTTCTTGAAATTCAGGAGAGAATCGGCCTCGTCCTTGAGCAAATCGCTGATTTCGCTCACGCTCAGGCCAGGTGCCGATTTTTCAAGTACTGCAGACATAGGGGAACCCCCTTGGGTGGAATGTTTGGGATGGCGGCCTGTATCTTGAAGGCGTCCCCTTCTGGCCAGACCCTCCCCATTTCGCGCGGAACAGTATTCGTGCCGCGATGCGCTGACAAGGCAAAGCCGGCCCCAAAAGGCCAAGTTTTTGATAAAATGCACGATTAAAGAAAATCTCAGGCGCTTGGAGCGGTACAGCCCGGCAACCTGAGAGCCGGAGGAGATTCAAACATAAGGATTTGCCGATGGCCTTCCTCCGCCAAATCCCGAATACCGCTTTCGAATAAACACCTTGCCCGCGTGGTAACACTTCGGAAGCTTGAATTGATCACCTCATTTTGACCGGAGGTCTCATCTTGGAAGCCATCGCCCTTCTTATGGCCGCTGTCGGCGGTATCATCTCTCTTGTTTGCTTCATCCTCGTGCTGGTCCAGATGTTCATCGCGGGAGACATTCTCGAGGGCATTTTCGGTCTCATCTGCTGCCAGCTCTACGTCTTCATCTGGGGGTGGTGGAAATGGGACGCCCCCATGCGCGGCAACGTCATGATCATCTGGACGGTCGGGATCGTGTTGAGTATCATCGGCCAAGGCATGCTCGGCCCCCAGTATTATCAGAATTACTGAAGAGGCCCGGCGGAGCCGCTTCACTCCGCCTTGGTGGCGAAGTGAAACTTCAGCTCCGTGGATTTCAGCAATTCTTTCTTCTTCTCCTCGCGGAAATCGCGAAAGGCCAAGGTCTCCACGACACTCATGGCCTTCTCCCGGGCGTCCTCCCAGGACAACAGTTCATAGTCTCCGAAGGACTTGACGTGATAGAGCGCATGCCCCTCGGCAGTGCGGATCGGCTTCGAAATATATCCTTCATAGAGGCTGGAGAATTCCCTGTCCACATTCCAATCTTCGGGAAAAGCCTCGAAAAAGCCGGCATTGACTCTCTGGAATCGCGGGCTGGTTTCCCTGGCCTTCGCGACGAGTTCCTCCCACGTAGGTTCCGCGCCGGAGTTTTTGAATTCATCTAATTTCTGGACGGCGCGGCGGGACTTTTCCCAGGCAACGCGGCGCAGATTCTCATCCTCTGTTGGCTCGGGGACGTAAATCAGCAGCTCCAGTTCCTTGGGCGCGGGCGTGTGGTAGAATTCGCGATGCTCTTCGAAGTATTCCCTGGCCCGTTTTTCCAGGTTCAACTCCGCCGCCTTTTCCTCGAAGCGGTTTCCGAGGAAAATCATGCTGCCTCTGACCTCGCGCACCATGTCCATTTTCCAGTCCTCAATCTCATCTTTCCAGCGTGGGTTCTCCTGGTAATCGAGAGGGGCAAGGAGAGCGGGGGCTTTTAGTTCGAGCTGTCGGCGCCAGACCTCGGGCATGCCGCGCCAGGCTTCGAAGGAGGGATAGGCCGCTTCCAACTGCGACTGGCTCCATTCCCCGCCGCCCAGCTTGAGAACCGTTTTTTGGGGAGCTTCCATCTCCAGGGGCCCTGTCATTTCGAAGCCGTGCTTCTCTTTCAGATTCTCCACAAACTGCTCAGAGAGGCGCTGCATTTCTGAGCGCCGAAGTACGATGCGGATTGCCGGTGCGGCGGCCTCCAGCGGCGTTGTGCCGGTGGTTTTGATGTCGAGAACCTTAACCAGAAAATAGCCTTTGCTGGTTTCCAGGACTTTGCTGACTTCTCCCTCTTCCAGTGAAAAGGCGGGCTCGTCCAGCGCCGGGTTGATCACCTCCCGGCGCACGGGGTTCAGCTCGCCTCCTCGCTCGGCACTCGGCGATTGGGAATACTGGCGCGCATATTCGGCAAACTCCTCCGCCAGATCTTCTTTCTCCAAGAGGCCTTCCAACACCGCTCTCTGGTTTTCGTTCCAGTCTTTATCCGAAGATGACGCGCGATAGATGATGGCCAGTTGGCGCTCTTCCGGCAGAGTGTAGTGATCGGGATTCGCCTCGTAATACTCTTGAACTTGTTCGTCGCTGATGGACGCTTCCGCCATGATTTTCCGCCGCATCTCGCCGAGCAAATACTCGCCAAGCCGCGCATGGAGCTGGGCCGCCATTTCCGGGTCCGATTTGATTTCCTCGCCGTGGCGTTCAAACACTTCCTCGTAAAAGATCATCATCTCCAGCGCGGTCTGAATCTGGGTCGCGGCCTGCACGTCTTCGGAGTCAAAAAAGTCCGCGTCCAAATCGAGGCGATCCAGCGGCGATTCCACGATCTGGATGTAGTGCTTCAACTCTTCGAGGGAAATCGACTCGGAGTCATAGGAAACGAGTTTCCGGCTTTCCGCCGATACCTGGCAGAGCGGAAACGCGAGAAAGGCGGCGGTGAGCAAAATAGAAAAGAATCTCATCCTGGGGGGCATCCTCCTGGAGAAATGAATCAAACGTCTATCATGGAAAGCATCACGGCACCCTGGCGCCAGTGTAAAGTCCCGTGCTGAGCGGGAGATATCAGGCCCAGCCTTTCAGCCGGCAGACGAAAATCAGCTCGCCATTTTCACCCATGGGAGTGCCGTCGTAGTCTCCCCACTCCTCGAGAACGCTGAATCCGTGGAGTTCGAGCAAGTCGCGAAGCTGATCTTCATAGAAATAAGCAAGTTCGAGAGGCTCGACCACTTCTTCCTTCCGGCCGCCGGGATGAGTGATTTGAAATACCATTTCCGGATAGATGATCTGCCGGTC
>CAYFUR010000096.1:0-13984 GCA_964346275.1 uncultured Candidatus Sumerlaeota bacterium | reverse complement strand
ACCATTTCACAGCCTGTCTAGACGAGAAGAGCCCCCTGCCGCGGCAGGGGGCTCTCTCGATAGACAATGGAGAGGAGTCTTCTCAGTACCGAAAGGTCGATCCGCCAATGAACTCGCGCAGCAGCGAGTGGCGTGGCACGATGTCGACATTGATCTGGCGGAAATACGACATAAATTTCAGCAGGCGGGCGGATTCGGCGAACATCCTGTCTTCCCGTGGAACCGCCATGAGCACCGGTTCGGCAAAGCGCCGCATCACGCTGACCTCATAGGGGAGCGACGAATTGAAAATAAAATCCGCCTCATTCTGATAGGGAAAGATATTGCGTTCCTCGCCGCGCCGCACACTCGGCCAGCGCTGGAGCGTCTGCACGGCGTCGTACCCCCGGTAGTTCGCATCGCGCACCATGCGGCGAATCACCCGGCAATCGCTGCTGGCAATTCGGTTGTGGTCGTCGATGTTCAAATGCGTGAGCGGGCTGATATAGATCTTGAATTTGGAGCCATCGGGAATCGAGGGAAGCAGGTTGGGATTCAAGGCGTGGATTCCCTCGAGGATCAGAGGCTGACCTTTTTCGAGCTGCACGCGCTTGCCGGGGATCGGCTTGCCCTTCTTGAAGTCGAACTTGGGCAGGGCCACTTCTTCTCCCTTGAGAAGCCTCCGAACGGCATCCTGAAGGAGTTCGATATCGATGGCCCCAAAAGCCTCGAAATCAAATTCGCCTTTCTCGTCGCGCGGTGTTTTCTCGCGTTCCACAAAGAAATCGTCGAGCCCGACCGTGAGAGGCCGCATCCCGTTTACGCGCAATTGGATCGAGAGCCGCTTCACCGTGGTCGTCTTCCCGGAAGCCGATGGCCCGCTGAGAAGCACGACGCGGGGGCCGCGTTCATGATTTGTTACCACATCGGCCAACTGCGCGATCTTCTTCTCGTGAAGAGCCTCGGCGATCAAAACATACTCGTTGATCTCACGCGTATCCACCAAGCCATTGAGGTGCGCCACGCTGCGCACACCCAGGATCTTTGCCCACTGCTCGTATTCCTGATAGACGGAAAACAGCTTCTCCTCATGGTGGTAAGGGGGAAGCTCATGGGGCTTGCCGTGGGTTGGGAAAAGCAGCACAAAGCCCGGGTCGCAGAGCTTGATATCGAAAAGCGTCAAATGGGCGGTGGAAGGAAGAAGCTGCCCGTAGAAGTGGTTGATCATCTCGCCACAGCGATAGACGCTGATCTGTTCGTCCTCGCGGTAACGCAGCAGCTCGACCTTGTCGTGAAGTCCCGCGTCGGCAAACATCTTCATCGCCTCGGGGATAGGAACCTCATTGCGCTCGAAGGGGATATCCTCTTTCACCAGTTCGGTCATGTGCTGCTTGATTCGCCGGATATCGCTTTCGACAAGGACCTGGGGCTTTTCCTCGCCCAGGATTTCATTAAAAACTTCGCCGTAATAGCCACGATTGAGTGAGTGGTTGATATAGACCTTGAGATCGGGAAAGAGATCAGCGATGGCGCGAATGAGCAGAAAGGTCAGACTGCGGCGATAGATCAAGGCTCCATCGCGGCTCGACATATCCACGCACTCCACTTGCCCGTCGCGATCAACCGGCCGATCAAGGGAAGCTACCTTGTTATTGAATTTGACAGCGATCACAGGCAAGTCGGCTTCGGTCTTCTCGGGAAGAAGCTCCCGCACCGGCGTGCCGGAAGCGACCTCCTGGGTCTTGCCGTTCGGCAGCTTGACCTGGTAGGTGATTTGGTTTTGCTCCTTTTCGCGAATCATGCTTTTCCCTTCGATTAATTGATTGAAAAGCCCGGTCTTGGGCGGAACTTTCAGGGGTCAAACTCTCCATTTGACTGAATTCGGGTCCAACCGTCAAGGGAGATCATCATTCGAGGTTTGCGCTGCACAATGCTCTCGGGCAATCTCCCGCGAAAGCAGAAGACACTTTGGACAAGGAAAAGTCACGCAAGATGAAATGCTTCATCACCGGGGGGACCGGTTTCGTGGGCGGACACCTTTGCGATCGTCTCGCCAGGGAGGGCCACGAGGTGTATGCCATCGTGCGCAAGACCAGCAAAAAGAAGCATTTGAAGAATGCCAAGGTCCGTTTGATCAATGCGGACCTGGATGCGATCAACGTCTTCGCCCGCCACGCCGGTGGGATCGACCTCGTTTTCCATCTCGCAGCCATTACCAAGGCCAACCGGCCGCGGGACTTCTATCACGTCAATACCGATGGCACGGAAAACCTGCTGCGCGGTCTCAAGCGCGGAGCCTTCCAGGGGCGCCTGGTGCTTCTCAGTAGCCTTGCCGCCGGAGGCCCCGTTGAAGACGCGAAATCCCCGCGCAGCGAGGAGAGCCCGGACAATCCCGTCAGTCATTACGGAAAAAGCAAACGCCAAGCGGAAGAGGCCGCCCGGAAGCTCCTGCCCGAGGGAAGCAGCCTTTCCATCCTTCGGCCCGGAGCCATATACGGTCCTCGGGAAAAGGACATCTACGAAGTCGTCAAGACGATGAAAAAAACAGGGCTGTCTTTTCAGATCGGCCATGGAGTGGAAGCGCAGATGACCCATGTCGAAGACGTGGTGGATGGGCTGATGCGGGCGGGCTTTTCCGAGGAGGCAGCGGGGCGCCTCTATTATTTGAACGACGAGCAAGCCTGGAGCGTTCGCGAGATGACGCGGCTGGCGGCTGAAGGGCTCGGCCGCCGGGTGCGCACGATTCGCGTTCCAGTTTGGGCCGCCAGGGGCGCGGGGTTTGCGCTGGACTTCTTTGGCCGCGTGGCGGGGCGGCCTCTCTCGCCGCTCACTCGCGACAAAGTGCGGGAACTCACCGCCGGCGCCTGGGCCGCCGACTCGAGCCGCATCCGCAAGGAACTGGGGTGGCAGCCGCGCTGGGACCTGCCCGCCGGGTTGCAGCAAACGATCAAGTGGTATCGGGATAATAAACAGCTTTAAGGCTTGCCGAGTTTGTCTATACGGAACGGGAAATATCGGCAGGCTCCCTGCGAAAAGGCTTGAATCTGGCAACCCGGCCATAGGGGGGGCGGAGACCAAACCATCCGGAACAAGACGCCGCGTCAGGAAGGAATCGAGTTCATGGCGAAACTGAAAGTTGGCCTCGTGCAGCAACAATGCACGGAAGACCGCGAAGCAAATATCAAGAAGAGCATGGAGAAAATCCGCGAGGCGGCGTCCCAGGGAGCGGAGTTGGTCGTGCTGCAGGAGTTGCATACCGGGGTTTACTTCTGCCAGACGGAGGCCGATGCGCGGTTCGACCAGGCCGAGACGATTCCCGGTCCATCCACGGAAGCCTTTGGCGCGCTCGCCAGGGACCTCGGTATCGTGCTGGTCATTTCCCTTTTTGAAAAACGCGCCGCGGGGCTTTACCACAACACCGCCGTGGTGCTCGAGAAAGATGGCAATATCACCGGAATCTATCGGAAGATGCATATCCCCGACGACCCAAGCTATTACGAGAAATTCTATTTCACGCCGGGCGACAAGGGCTTCAAGCCCATCGACACCAGCGCCGGCCGGCTCGGGGTGCTTGTCTGCTGGGACCAGTGGTACCCCGAGGCAGCCCGCTTGATGGCTCTTCGCGGCGCCGAAATGCTCATCTACCCCACCGCCATTGGCTGCAAACCGAGCGAAGAGGAGGACGAACGCCAACGCCAGAGGGAAGCCTGGATCACCGTCCAGCGCGGCCATTCCGTGGCAAATTGCCTTCCCGTTCTGGCCGTTAACCGCACCGGGTTCGAGCCCGCGCCGGAAGGCGGAGAAGGAATGCAGTTCTGGGGCAACAGCTTCGTCACCGGCAGCCAGGGCGAATTCCTCGCGCGGGCCTCGACAGACAATGAAGAAGTGGTCGTGGTGGAAATCGATAAGGACCGCATCGATCGCGTCCGCCGCGCCTGGCCGTTCCTGCGCGACCGCCGCGTGGATGCCTACGGGGACCTGGAGAAGCGCTACATCGACGAATCCATCTAAGCATTCAGCCACGCGATGGAAAAATTCAGCACGGCAGCATAGCTGACCCAAAGCCAATAGGGAACCATCAGGATTCCCGCGAGCGGACGAAGGTTCCAAAAGGCCCTCATCGTTTCAAAAATCAGCAGCCACAGAATCACGATTTCCACAAAGGCCAGCGCCGGCTGTTGCAGCGTAAAGAAAAGCCCCGACCAGAGAACATTCAACACCAGCTGGATGAAAAAGAGCCGCATGGCGCGGGAAACACGCCGCCAGCGACCCGTCTGGAATACAAGCCACGCCGCCGCCGCCATGAGAATATACAGAGACGTCCAAACGGGCCCGAACACCCAGTCCGGCGGAGTAAAGGATGGTCTCTCGATCCCCTGATACCACGTGTTGACCGAGGGAAACGTTAGCATGGAACCCGCGGCGCCGACCACAAAGGTGGCCGCAAGCAGCAGAAAAAGATCAAACCAGCGATGATTTGTTTCGCTCAAGTTAAAAGAGTCCTCTTTGGCCTGGAAAGTCACGCAAGTCGTGGAGAAGCGAACTTTCGGCCGTATGCGGCGCTTTAGAGCCTTTTGTCCCGGCAAGCTCCAGTTTGATTGACCGGCCCGGGAGGGCTGTCGGAAACTCCCGTCATTCGCCCTGCCCTTCGAGGTCTCATGAAGTTCTCTTCTCTCACGCTGCTTGGCTCCACCGGTTCAATTGGAACTCAGACTCTCGATGTTCTGCGCCAGCTTGGCGGCCGCATCCGCGTGGCCGGCCTCAGTGCCGCCGGCACGCGCCTGGAACTGCTCGCCAGCCAGGTCGACGAGTTTCGTCCAGAGATGGTTCACATCGCCGATCCCGAGCGGGTCGAGGCGTTGAAAGCGAGACTGCCGCGGGACTGGCGCGGCTCCCTCCTCTCGGGGGCGGAAGGGCTCAAGCAAATTGCGGCGCAAGCACCGGCCGATCTTGTGCTCGTGGCCACCGTCGGCTGGACGGGACTCGAGCCCGCCCTCGCCGCCATCAAGGCAGGCCGCCACATCGCCCTCGCCAACAAGGAGGTTCTCGTTTGCGGCGGGCATCTTGTAACCCGCGAAGCAACGCGCCAGGGCGTGGAACTGCTGCCCGTGGACAGCGAGCACAACGCCATTCACCAGTGCCTGTGCGCCGCTCCCACGGCCGAGATACGCCGCCTGATCCTGACATGCAGCGGCGGGCCTTTTCTGCGCTCGACCAAGGAAGAAATCGACAATGCGCCTCGCGAGGCGACGCTGAATCATCCCACATGGAATATGGGCGAAAAAGTAACGGTGGATTCCGCCACGCTCATGAACAAGGGGCTTGAAGTGATCGAGGCCCACCATCTCTTTCACGTTCCCTATAAAAGAATCGAAGTCGTCATCCATCCCCAATCCATCGTGCATTCCATGGTGGAATTCCTGGATGGTTCGATCATCGCCCAGCTCGGCCCCACGGATATGCGCCTGCCCATCCAATATGCGGTCACTTTTCCCGAACGCCACCCCACGGAGATCAAATCGCTGGACCTGGCGGCCCTTGGCACCCTCAGCTTCGAACCGCCCGACCTGGAACGCTTTCCCTGCCTGGAGATGGCCTACCGTGCCGGGGAAGCGGGGGGCAGCGCCCCGGCGGTCCTCAATGGCGCCAACGAAGTCGCCGTGCGCCTTCATCTCGAAGGGAAGATTCCTTGCGGCGAAGTTTCCCGCATTGTCCAAAGCGTCGTGGAAAATCACGAGCCAGAATCCGACCCAAGCATGGAGCGGCTGCGCCAATGGGACACATGGGCGCGGCAGCAAGCCGAGGAAGCGGCCGCGAAGCGAACCCCCATGAGTTGATCCCCGTTGGTTTCCGGCCAATTTAGCCTTGCTTGCTCCCCCGCCGATGCCGAGAAGGATGGTCCACTCCTTGCACGGCCCAAGGCGGCAAGAATCCCACTGTGCGCCGCTTGGCAGGCGCGACAAAAGACTCCATGACCACAGCCTTCCCTCACGGACACCTCACTCTCGGCCTCAGCCTGGAAACCATTCTGGAATACACCGGCAATGCAGCCATCGGCATTCTCGGCATTATCGTGGCCTTTGGCCTCGCGATCTTCATTCACGAGCTGGGCCACTTCCTGGCCGCCAAGGCCTTCAAAGTCCCCGTCGAGCGCTTTGTCATTGGCTTTGACAAGGAAGCCATCGGCATCTTTCCCCGCTGCATTTGGGAGAAAAAATGGGGCGAGACGGTCTATGGCCTGTCGCTGATTCCCCTCGGCGGCTACGTCAAGATGTCGGGGGTTCTTTCCCCCGAGCTGGAGGCTTACCTGGAAGGGGAGGAAGAGAAGCCGGAAGAAAAAATCGAAGAAATCGAGGAGCAAAAGGCGGAAAAAGCATCGCTCCAGGGCCAGGCGCTGGAAGACATGGCGGCCCTCTATCAGAAGCCCTTCTGGCAAAAAGTGATCATCTACAGCGCTGGCGTGGCCATGAACATGGTCCTGGCCGTTCTCGCCATGGGCGTTCTCTACGCCAAGGGCTTTGACGAAAGCGCCCCCTATCCCGCCCGTGTGGGCTGGATTTCCGCCGACAGTCCGTTTGCGGGCACGGCGCTCCAACCCGGTGATTACATCGTCGCCATCGAAGGGACTCCGGTTAAAAACGAGGTCGAAGTGGATCAGGCGCTGAGCGAAATCGCCGGCGGCAAAAAACTTGGCGAAGACCTCGAAAGACTCGATGCCACCATCACTCTCGAACGGGAAAACGCCTCCGCAGGCGAGGATTCCACATACACCTATGATTTGACGCTCACGGACGATCCCGAGCTGCAACAGGCTTTCGGCACCGTGTTCTTCCGCCGGGATGCCTACATCGATTTTGTCTATCCAGACTCGCCCGCCGACGATGCCGGATTCGAGCGCGGCGATGAGGTCATCTCGATCAATGGAGAGGACGTCGAGGACTGGTCCCATTTCACCCATATCATTCGCCAATCCGCCAATGAGGAGCTGAATGTGGTGGTGAAGCGGGAGGGGGACGGCGAAAACGCCAGGAAGGAACTTGCCGTCACTCCCTGGGAAGATGCGGATGATCCCGATGTGGGCCAGGTGGGGGTTGTCGTCGGAAATCCGAACAAGACTTTCCGGCAAGAGGGCGTCGTCCAGGCTTTTGGAAATGCACCAGAGCGGGTCTATACGACGACCTCGAATTACCTTTCCAGGCTGGGCGCTCTGTTCGGCAAACTGACGGAAGGAAACGTGACCGCCGTGAGCCGCGAACTCGGCGGCCCGGTGGGTATCGGCCGCATCGCTTACAAGATGGCCCAGAGCGGCCTGAGCGACTGGATCAATTTCCTCATCATGCTGAATGTGGCCCTGGCGGTGATGAATATTCTGCCCATTCCCGTCCTCGATGGCGGGCATATCGTGTTTGCCATCTACGAGGCCCTGTTCCGCCAACCCGTGCCAGCGCGCATACTGGTCCCGATTCTTAACAGCGCGGTGGTTTTCATCTTGATTTTGGTCGTGCTCATCACGTTCAACGATTTCCGGAAGATTATCTTTTAAAGGTCCGTGTCCCCCCGGGAAATGGAATCAGAAGGCTCTGACAGCCGAAGTCCCATCACACCACCTGCGCGGGCGGGAGGGACTGCTCTCTAATGCTCGCGATTTTTCTGGTGGTGTTTTTCTCGGCAGGCTTCAGCTTTCTCTGCAGTCTTATGGAGGCCGCTCTGTACGCCGTACCCGTGAGCCGCATCCAGGGGATGGTGAAGCTGGACGTCGCCGGTGCGGACATACTGCTCAGATTGCGTGAGCGGGTCGATGAGCCGATTTCCGCTATCCTCACGTTCAATACGATCGCCAACACCGTGGGCGCGACGATTCTGGGGGTGCTTGCCGGGAAAACCTTCGGCGCCGATTCCCTCTATACCCTCGCCGTTCTTCCCATCGGCTTCACAGCAATCATCCTCATTTTTTCCGAAATCATTCCAAAAACACTCGGGGTGATCTATGCAGACACCATCGCTCCAAAAGCCGCCTACCTGATCCAGTTTCTGATCATCTTTCTTTATCCCTTTGTCCAAATGAGCAAATACGTGACGGGGCGGATCCGCTCCGCTGGGCAGGAACAGAAAACCGTCTCCGAAGAGGACCTGATCGCACAAGCGCACATCGGCGTCCTGGAAGGCACCCTCTTCCCTGAAGAAGCCCGGTGGATGGAAAACTCTCTCCGTCTCAATGAAAAGTCCGCTCACGATCTGATGACACCGCGCACCGTTGTCTATACGCTGCCGATCGAACTGCTCCTGACGGACATCACCGCAAAGTCAGAACACTGGGCCCACAGCCGCCTTCCCCTCTGCGAAGACAGAAACCCCGATAAAGTCGTTGGGCTCGTCTATCGCCGAGAAGTGTTCGATGCCATCCTGACCCGGTCCGATGAAGAACTGGCGGAGATGACCCTCGCCGACCTTCTCCGTCCCGTGGAATTCATCCCGGAGACGCTCCGAGGCCATGCTGTGCTCCAGCGCTTCCTCGAATCGCGCCAGCACCTGTTTGTTGTCACGAACGAGCACGGCGGCATGGAAGGCGTCATCACCCTGGAAGACGTGATCGAGGAATTGATCGGCGAAGAAATCGTGGATATCCACGATCAGCACGAAGACATGCAGGAGTATGCCCTTCGCCTGGCGGAGAAAAGGCGCCAACTTCTCGCACGCCACGCCGGCGAGGTGAGAAGGGCGGGGGACAAGTTCCCTTCAGATTAAGAAGGGGACGCCTTTGACTGCATCTAATCCCTGCCTTTGCTTCGGGTGAATTCTTACTCGAAAAGCGACCAGTTGCCCCCTGAAGAGTCATCTCCAGGAAGCCCTCTTTACATGGAATAACAAAGAAGCATTTCATAGGACTGTAGTTTGCGCCGTCAGATAGGACGTGGACAGCAGAAAGTCCTCCAGCCGGATCGCCCGGCAGGAGACGAGACCTCCCGGGGTAAGACGCGATTCTTTCCGCCGGTCCCACCGGATTTACATGCGCGCGTGTCCGAGCGACTATCGGGCGTCCCCATCTCATGCTGGGTTACCCCACCGCGCCGGCCTTCTATCCGGTTTCTGGTCGTTGGAACCTCGCTTTCGCCTCGGGCTTCCTTCGGACCCCGCCTCGCAGCGACGCCCTTGCCTCCGGCTTACTGTTCCAGTCGCTACGGTCAGTAGAGGACTTTCACCTCCTGGAGAATCGCGCCATGCGTGGCGCACACGAAAAGCGGCCCCGGATTTCCGGGGCCGCGACACCAAACCAAAGGAGGAAGGAGACAGGCTGGAATTTTTGGACCTTACTTAATCAGGTTCGGAATACTGAACAGCGGCAAATAAAGCGCCACCACGATGATACCCACGATCACACCAAGAAACACAATCAGCAGCGGCTCGAGAATCGATGTGAGGGCGTTCACGGTATCGTCCACTTCGCGTTCGTAGGCCTCCGCGACTTTGATCAACATCAAGTCGATCGCGCCGGTTTCCTCGCCGACAGCCACCATATGGACAACCAGCGGAGGGAAGATCGGGCACTGGCTGAGCGGCTCATGGATCGTTTCGCCGTCTTTCACCGAGTGATAGACCTTATCCATGGCGCGGGCCACGACCTCGTTACCAGAGGTGTCGCGCACAATATCCAGCGCCTGGAGAATGGGCACGCCGGAATGAATCAGCGTTGAAAGGGTGCCCGCAAACCGCGTGATGGCAATCTTCTTGAGCAAAGCGCCGAAAACAGGAATCTTCAGTTTCGTGGCGTCGAAGATGTACTTCCCTTCCTTCGTCTGGTTAATCTTGCGATATATAATATAGAGCAGAATCACTGCGGCCAGAACCCACCATGTCTTGGTGAGAAGGATGTCCGATGCGGTGATGAGCCCCTGGGTCAGAGCTGGAAGCTCGGCGCCAAGCTGCTCGAAAATATCAACGAACCTGGGAATAATCTTCACAAGAATGAAGATCACGATGCCGGCGGCCAGAAAACTGACCACTGCGGGATACATCATCGCGGATTTGACTTTGCCTTTGAGGGCCTGCCGTTTTTCGAGGAACTCGGCAATCTTATCAAGCACCGCCTCAAGCACACCACCAATCTCACCAGCACGCACCATGTTCACGTAAAGATTGTCAAAAACCTTTGGGTGGCGGGCCAGGGCTTCGGAAAGCGAGGAGCCTCCCTCGATGGACTTGATCACATCGCCAAGTTTCTCTTTGAAAATGGCCGACTCAACCTGCTCCTGGAGAATGCTCAACGAGCGGATAATCGGCAGGCCCGCGTCGATCAGCGTGGCGAGCTGGCGGGTGAATGCCATCAGCTGCTTGGACGTCACACGGTGGAAAATCGCGCGCAGACCGGGCAGAGCCAGAATGTCAGCCTGGGCAGCGCTTGTCTTGTGCTGGGTGACCTTCAGCGGGTAGTAGCCCATTCCGCGGAGTTTTTCGACGATGACTTCCTCATTCGCCGCTTCGATAATTCCACGGACTTGTTTGCCGCCCTTGTCCAAGGCTTCGTAGGCAAATTCCGGCATGAGCGAGACTCCTCTCCCAACTTCGGGAAATCATGGGGCGGGACAGGTTTGTCCCATCCAAACTTAGTAAATGCCAGAAAGATGGCCGCTGTCAAGTGATCTGCTGAGCAGAGCAGGCGACAGGAAAGGCTCTTGCTCCGGGGAGGTTCTGCTGGAACAATGATGTCTTGTGGACGCCCAAGACCCAGGAAGGAAGCGAAAGCTCTCATGTCTCTGGTTACCGAGAAAAACCCCCTCCGCGAAAGCCGCTCTTCCCGCCGCGCCGCCGAGCCTTCCACCATCGTCGTTCTGGGCGCCACCGGCGATTTGACGCAGCGCAAGCTGATCCCCGCGCTTTACAATCTCGCCCGCGAAGGCCATCTGCCATCGCGATTTGTGATCGTTGGCTATGCCCGGCGCCCCAAATCGGACGATGAATTCCGCGATGACCTCTATCATGCCCTCCAAGAGCATTCGCGAAACCCGCCGGAAAGCCGCGAAGAGGCTGATAACTTCCTCAGCCATATCTATTATGCCCAGGGCCAGCTTCAGGAAAAAGAGCATTACGACGGCCTGCGCGAGAGAATTGAACGACTGGAAGAGGAAAACAACCTTCCCGGAAACCGGCTGTTTTATTTCGCGATCTCTCCCGAGTTCTTCGACACTGTGATCTTTGCGATGCGCGATGCGGATCTCAGCCAGCCCAGGCAGGGAAACGACTCCTGGACCCGCATTGTGATCGAAAAGCCCTTCGGCGAGGATCTTGAAACGGCTCGCGATTTGAACAGAAAAATCCAGTCCGTCTTTCACGAAAAACAAGTCTACCGCATCGACCACTACCTGGGCAAAGAAACGGTCCAGAACCTTCTCGCTTTTCGCTTTGCCAATTCGATCTTCGAACCCGTCTGGTCCTCACGCTATATCGATCACGTCCAGATCACCATGGCGGAAGACGTGGGCATGCCCGGCCGCCGGGGCCAGTATTTCGACAAGGCGGGCATCCTGCGCGACGTCGTCCAGAATCATGTGCTCCAGTTGCTCTGCCTCATGGCCATGGAGCCCCCCGCCTCCCTGGACGCGGATTCCCTGCGCGATGAAAAAGTCAGGGTGCTGCGAACGATCCAGACCATGGACCTCGAACAAGTGAAGGAAAAGGTTGTCCGCGGTCAATATGGTCCCGGCTCGTTGCGCGGCGAGGAAGTTCCGGGCTATCGCCAGGAGAACCTGACAGCGGAGGATTCCATCACCGAAACATTTCTGGCGATGCGCCTCGAATTGCGCAACTGGCGCTGGGCCGGTGTGCCGTTCCTTCTCCGCTCGGGCAAACGCCTGCCCAAACGGGCGACGGAGATTGCCGTGATCTTTAAACGCCCTCCTCACGAGCTCTTCAATGTCGAGCACGAGTTCCGCCGCCCCAACACCCTCGCGCTGCGGATCCAGCCTGACGAGGGCATCTCGATGAGTTTTTCCGCCAAAAAGCCGGGCCTCTCCATGGACCTCCAGCCCGTTCAGATGGATTTCCGCTATGGATCGAGCTTTGGCCAGCAGGTTCCCGAGGCCTATGAACGCCTTCTCCTCGACGGGTTGATTGGCGACACTTCCCTCTTTACCCGCGCCGACGAAGTGGAAGAGGCTTGGCGCATCTGCACGGCGATTCTCCGCGCCTGGGATTCCATCCCGCCCCCGCCAGAAGGTTTCCCAAACTACGAAGCGGGATCATGGGGGCCGAAATCCGCAGACCGATTGACGGAAGGCCTGATTACGGGCTGGCGGCGCCTCTAAACGATTGGAAAGCAACGATGGAAGTCTGGCTGCATCAAACAGATGGCGAACGATTCGTCTTTCACCAGGACGACGAAAACCAGGCGGCGCGGATGTTCGCTTCCATCGAACCATTTCGCTTTTTCCGCAAACCCCAGATCATCATCCAGGGACGCACAGCCACTCACGGTTTCTCCCCCGCCTCGATCGAAGCGGTCGAGTTTTTCGGCGATGTGGGGAAGAAGTGGGAACTCGCCGGAGGCCTGCAGGATTGCATGGCCATTTCTGAAGATCGCTACTTGCGCGAATTCGACAAGCGCACCGGTCTCGAAGCGCGGCGCGTCCAGGTTAATGTCAAGATGGGAGAGCCGGTCACAGGGCTCGGTGTCTATACGATGAAAAGCGGGCGGCGCTTTTACTTTATCTATGAAGTCGTCGCCCAGGGCCGGCTCGATGCCCGCTCACGGATTCAATCCTTCCTTGACTCCTGGGGTTTTCCCGCGCGGCGGGAAAGCGGCGGCTGGCTGCTCGTTAATCCGAAAAACATCACACAATGGAGCCTCCCCCCGGGACCGCCGGTGGCTCCTACCGATGCGTGGTACGCCTCGCGGATCGAATGACCCGCGCGCGGGCCCTGCCCTTTTTCGTTTGAGCCCCGCATACAAGAGGTTCTCCAATAAGCCCGATTCAGAAACCGCTGGGGCTTTCTTACAATTCATGATCGAGACACTTGGCCGCCCTTCCCATCGTCCCTCCTGGGCTGAAGTTGACCTCCAGGCTGTCCGCGAAAATGTGCGGCTCGTCCGCCGCAGAGTCGGCCCGAAACCGGAAATCATGACCGTCGTCAAGGCCCAGGGATACGGCCACGGCATGCTGCCCGTTGCCCGCGCCATGCTCGAGGGCGGAGCCCAATCCCTGGCCATCGCCACGGCGGACGAAGGGCTTTGCCTCCGAGAAACCGAGGGCTTTGAGAAACTTTCCCTCCTCATCATGGGGCCAACGCTCCCCGATGAAGCGGAAGCCATCCAGAAAGCGGATCTCGCCTTCAGCGTCGGCGGAAACGAACTCCTGCGCGAGCACCTGAAAATGGCCAGGCGCCGGGACAAACCCGCGCGCATCCACATCCAGGTGGACAGCGGCATCGGCCGCGACGGCTATCGCTTTGATGACCTTTCTTTCCTCGAGGAACTGCGCGGGCAGGAGGAAAACGTCGAGGCGCTCTGGACGCACTTTGCCGTGGCCGACAGCACGGCACCGGAAGACATCGAATTCACGAATCTCCAGTGCGACCGGTTCGAGGCGGTGGCGCGGAAATGCCGCGAGGCAGGCCTCAATTTCAGACTGCACGCAGCCAATTCAGGCGCGGTGCTTCGCCATCCGCGAGCCCACTACGACCTGGTCCGTCCCGGCCTGATGATTTACGGCATGGAGCCCAGCGGCGAGGAGTCGCTCACTCCGGAACTGCGCCAGGCAATGACCCTGAAAAGCGCTCTCTCGGCTGTGAAATACCTCGAAAAGGGCGACACCATATCCTACGCTCGTTGGTATGAAGTTCCCGACCGGCGGCGAATCGGCGTTGTCCCCGTCGGTTACGGAGATGGCTACATGGTCGCGGTTTCCAACAAGATCGACGTGCTGGTGCGCGGAAAGCGCGTTCCCGTTCGCGGGCGCGTCTGCATGGACCAGTTCATGGTCGATCTCAGCGAGGTGCCCGAGGCGCGCCTCGG
>CAYFUR010000095.1:1255-14352 GCA_964346275.1 uncultured Candidatus Sumerlaeota bacterium | reverse complement strand
TCTGCATGGACCAGTTCATGGTCGATCTCAGCGAGGTGCCCGAGGCGCGCCTCGGCGACGAAGTCGTGATCTATGGCTATCAGGGCGGCGAACGCCTTCCCATTGAGGAGGCCGCCCGCATTGGCGGCACGATCCCCTACGAAATCACATGTTCCCTGACGCCGCGAATCCCCCGCGTCTATCGAAACGAATGAGCCGACACGGCAAACTCAAGCGCCGAGCCATGCTGTCCGCGATTCCCATGCGGGTTTCCCGGGCAATCACGTGGCGCTCGGCCATCGTGGGAACCGCTCTCGCCTTCAGCCGGTTTTTTCTTCTCTCCTCACTGCTGCTGCTCACCGCCTGGAGCTATTCCCTTTGGGGAAGCGAGAACTCCCCACTGCGCCACCTGCTCTTTCCCGCCTTGATTCTTCTGCTCCTCTCCCTTCTCATCCGCCTTGTCCTCATCGAAGTGATGGACTGGACTCAGCGAGCCGTGCGCGTGCAGAATCGCCGCAGTGATGTGCAGCAGAAAATCCGCGATACCCGCGCCGCAAGGAAACTGGACCAGGAATGATCGAGCTGCTTCTCCGGGAAAACGTCATCCTCGGCCTGCTTGCCGCCGCGGCGGTGCTGATGCCGCTGATCGGCTTGGGCTGCTATCGCCTGCACTGGGCTCCCCGCCGCCCCGCCCTTCTCATCGGCGCGCTGGGCCCGTTCGCACTGATCTACTGGTTTTTTCACAACTTGATCCTGAGCCTCTTCGGCTTTGATTCCGTTCTGTCCGCCGCCATCGTCATCCTCGTCGCCGCCGCCATTGGCCTGGTAGGCGGGAATTGGGCCGCCCGGGGGAACTAATACCGATGCTGTCCAAGTCATTCCAATCTGGCAATATTGTTGCTCGAATCCCCTCTCATCTTATCAGGGAGTCCCGCGAGATATGTTCGACAAAATTCTGAAATTCGCTTTTCCCCCGTTCCCCACCACGCGCGCCTCGGTTGGATTGCTGGTTTTGCGCCTTTTAACGGGCTTTGGGATTATGCTCCACGGCTATGGAAAGCTGGGCGCGGCGGAAGGGTTCGCCGCGGGGGTCGGGGTCCCCGTGTTCATGGCCTGGATGGCCATTTTGACGGAGTTCATCGGCGGGATCCTGATTATCCTGGGCGCGCTGACCCCTCTCGTCTCCCTGATGCTCACGGGCAACATGGCCTACGCCGCTTTTCACCATTTCTCCAAAGGCGATGGCTTCCTGCTCAAACCATCCAATGGAATGTACGAAGTGGGCTACGAGTTCGCATCGCTCTATCTCGTAGCCTTTTTCGCCATTCTGATGGCCGGGCCGGGGAAACTGGCGCTCGATTACCTGATCTTTCGGAAAAAAATCGAATAGCCGGAAAGAGCATTCACCCCTCGGGCAAGATCAAATCGATTTCCGATATCGTGCCGAAGGAATCCGGCCCGCCGGGCTGTGTATAGACGCGCACACCGTCAATGGCCATTCCCTCGGGTAACAAAAAGTCGAGTACTTGGTATGGTATTTCGGAATCGAGCCGCGTTTCTTTTACCGTGCCGAGCTGGATCCATTCGCCGTGTTCCCGCACATGCCACTCGAGGGACTCATACCATCCGCCGGAATCAGGAAAATGATCCCCCTCGATAAAGCGGATCGCCTCGGGCCGGACGGGTTCGGAGTAGGTGATTTCGAACACCTCGCGCTGACCACCGAATCCCCATGAACTGTAATACCTGGGCAGCTCGGAAATATCCTTTCCCGAGTGATCCATTTCGACTCCATCGGTAATCACGGCTGGATTCTTCGTCGCCTGATCCTTTCCAGAATCCCGCGCTTCACGGCTCGCGCGGACCCCAGGAGGGCGTCCCTCGGCGCGCAGAACCGCGTTTACGCTGCGCCGCCATTCACGTTCCAGCGGGTTCGCAACGGGGGCCGAAGGCAGCGGCAACGTATAGACACACGTCTCGCCGTCGATTCTCCCTCCTCCCTCAAGGATTACCTGCTGCACCAGGGGGAGCATCCGCCAGCTCATGGAAGAAAGAGCATCGGTCGCTTCATCGCTGACTTCGATATAATCTGGCAACTTTTCGCGTGTGCGTGCGGCGTTGTAGAGATCCGAGATATCCTCCCGTTCCAACTCTTCAACGATTTCCTCGTGCCCCTTGATGAGTCCGATCAAGCCGGCCATGGTCGCCGTGCCGTTATCTGAATCCCAACCAGAGAGCGTCCCGATCTGAATTGTCCGCCGGAGGTCGCCTTCCCCATAGAGCAAGGCCATGACCCCCGTGCCCAGATTGACGGAAGACTCGATCCAGTTCAGATAGTAATATCCATTTGCCCGGTCGTTCTTTTGAAATCTCTCGTATAGCTCATCCCGTGTGCTCTCCCACGCCATCGTGTCTCGGTTACTCAGATAACTTTGCACCGTCAAGTCGATCACATCCGCCGCTTTCGATCGATCCGGCAGGGACGCCCGCGCCTCGCGCACGATGCGCAACAACTCCTCCCGTAATGGCTTTTCCGGATCGATGGTCGCCGCGAGGGAATAGAGCAGCACATGGAACTGCGCCGCATGGGCCGCGTGGTTGCCCGCCACGGTACGGATCGGCAGATGCGCCAGGCGAAGCGCCTCGCCGGGCAGCGCTGGTGCCAGCGCGCCAAAGATCTCCGTCGTGAGCTGTGCGTCGATAAACAGGTATCCGTAATTCGCCGTGGGGAGGCTTGTCGCCGGCGGCATGACTCCGCGCTCCATCAGACCGGCCGCGGCCTTGTTGGAGCCCCAGATGTAATCCTTAATATGCGTGTTCCAGCCGGATGCGATTTCCGGGGCGCTGAGCAGCGGGTCCTTATTCTGATGCATCAGGTGGAGATAGACATACTCGATATCCGTATCATCATCCGCGGGCCAGGGGTCCAGGAATCGAAAATCGATGGCGTCACCGTCGCGCCCCTGCTCCGTGCCCCAATCCTCATCCGTAAAGAAAGGGCGATCCGGCCGGCCATCGCCGTCTTCATCCTTGCCGGTGCGCTCTCCTTCGGTCAGCAGGCCCGTCCAGTTCCCCAGGCACTGGCCCAGCCACATACCATGAAGCCGGTCAAGATACGCTGTCTGATCAAGGCGGACCGTTTGCGACGTGAGTTCCACGCCTCCCTCAATCACCGGCGGCGTCTCTGCCCTGGACTGATCCGCAGGGGCCGGCGCCGCGAAGAAGCACGCCAGCAGTGCTGCAATGCAAATGTGAAGACGCATGAGATTCCTCAGATCGCCAGAGTTTTCTTTTCCAGCCGCATCATTTCGTCGCGCAGTTCCGCCGCCCGTTCGAACTCCAGGGCCTTTGCCGCAGCCCGCATTTCTTTTTTCAACTCCTCCACCCGCTTGTCAATCTGGGCCCGGCTGTAATAAACGGTTTCGTCCTCGGCCACCATGTTCATGGCCTCTTCTTCCTGCTCGTAACTCGTTTCGATAATGGCGGCCACACGTTTCTGAATACTTCGCGGCGTGATTCCGTGTTCCTTGTTAAAGTCGATCTGCTTCTGGCGGCGGCGTTCCGTCTCGTCGATACATGCCGCCATGGAACGGGTCACCCGCTCGGCATACATGATCACCCGTCCCTCGGAATGACGAGCCGCCCGGCCAACGGTCTGAATCAGCGACCGCGTCGAGCGCAGATACCCCTCCTTGTCCGCGTCCAGAATGGCGACCATGGAGCATTCCGGTATATCCAGCCCCTCGCGCAGCAGGTTAATGCCGATGAGCACATCGAACTTTCCCTCGCGAAGCTCGCGAATGATCTGGGCACGCTCAAGCACGTCGATGTCTGAGTGCATATACCGCACCTTCACGCCGATCTCCGTATAGTAATCGGTCAGCTCCTCGGAGAATCGCTTGGTCAGTGTCG
Source organism: uncultured Candidatus Sumerlaeota bacterium (assembly GCA_964346275.1). Lineage (GTDB taxonomy): Bacteria > Sumerlaeota > Sumerlaeia > SLMS01 > SLMS01 > CAYFUR01. Next base: position 10,461 of record CAYFUR010000095.1, on the reverse strand, counting down.
TCACCAGAACCCGAAAACCTTTTTCCGCCGTCTGTCGGATTTCTTCGAGGAGATCCTGAACCTGGTTTTCCACGGGCCTCACTTCGATCAGGGGATCCACCAGCCCCGTGGGGCGGATGATTTGCTCGCTGATCGCCCCTCCGGATTTTTCCATCTCGTATTGCTCCGGCGTCGCGCTGACAAAGACCACCTGGTTGATCTTGTTTTCAAACTCCTCGAACTTGAGCGGCCGGTTATCCAGCGCCGACGGCAGGCGAAAACCGTAATCCACGAGCGAGAGCTTGCGGCTCCGGTCGCCATTATACATCGCGCGGACCTGCGGCACACCGATGTGGCTTTCGTCCATGAACATCAGAAAATCTTCCGGAAAATAATCGATCAGTGTATACGGCGCTTCCCCTGGAGACCGCCCGGAAAGAAAGCGCGAATAATTCTCGATCCCGGGGCAGGTGCCCATCTCCCGCATCAGCTCGATATCATATTCCGTGCGCTGCTTGAGGCGCTGGTATTCGATGAGCTTCTTCGAGTCCTCCAACTCCCGCAGGCGCACCGTCAGCTCATCCTGGATTTGCTCGATGGCCACCTTCAGGCGGTCTTTCCGCGTCGCATAGACGCTGGCGGGATAAACAGCCGCGCGGCGCACCTTGCGGATGCGCTCGCCGGTGAGCGGGTCGATCTCCGTCAACGCCTCGATCTCGTCGCCGAAAAACTCCACGCGCAGGGCCCGGCGCTCCTCATACGCCGGGAAGACATCGATCGTATCGCCCCGGACGCGGAACGTGCCGCGATAGAAATCCGCATTGTTGCGCTCGTAAAGCAGCTCCACGAGCTTCTTCATGAACTCCTCGCGCGCCATCTCCTGGCCCGGCTCGAGATAAATCACCAGGTTGAAGAAATCATCCGGCGAACCAATTCCGTATATACAGGAAACGGACGCCACCACGACGACATCCTTGCGTTCGAGGAGCGAGCGCGTCGCGCTCAGGCGCAGCTTGTCCAGCTCGTCGTTAATCGAGGCGTCCTTCTCGATGTACGTGTCCGAGGAAGGGATGTAGGCTTCCGGCTGGTAGTAATCGTAGTAGGAAACGAAATATTCGACGGCGTTGTGGGGAAAAAGCGCGCGGAACTCGTAATAGAGCTGCGCTGCCAACACTTTATTGGGCGCCAGAACCAACGATGGACGATTCACCTGCTGCATCACGTGCGCCATGGTGAATGTCTTGCCCGATCCCGTGACACCGAGCAGCACCTGGGCCGGCAAGCCATTGAGATAGCCCTTCACCAATTCCTCGATCGCCTGCGGCTGATCCCCCGCCGGCTCGTATTCTGAAACAACCTGAAACTGTCCTTCTCTTCGATCCATTGCCCATCCATCTGTCTCTGTCTGAGTCCGTGTTTCCGCGTAAGGCGTGATTCTCACCCAGCAAGATTCGTCCTGTCCAGCAGTGATGCGCGTTCGCCCCCGGCAAATCCATCTTGCCTTGATTGGGCGCGGTTTTTATCGTTTCTCCATTCCGCGACCGGGAGGGGCTTTTGTGCAAAGATTTCCACTGAAATGGATCGCAGTAGCCCTGCTTATCGCTGCCGCTTTTGCGCTTGGCACCCCACCCGCCTTTGCCGGTGAGACAGAACCCTCCATCTTGACCGTCAGACCCACCGAGCCCCAGCGCGCCTGGCTCCAAGAAGAGGGCTTCGATCTGGTGGGGTCATCGGATCAAGGCCTCGAGGTGATCGCGACACCGGAAGACCGCAAGCGCCTGGAGGAGCGGGGCATCACGATCATTGCCGAGCAGACAATCCATCTCGAAGACCTGAAAACCACCCAAAGCGGCTACCACACCTTCGAGGAATACGTCGCCGGGATGAATGACTGGACGGGCGAGTATCCCGGCCTCGTCACCATGTCCTCCATCGGCGAAACCTATGAAGGCCGCCAGCTCTGGATGATTAAAATCAGCGACAACGCGGCCACCAACGAAGACGAACCGGAGGTTCTCGTCCTTGGGTTGCAGCACGCGCGGGAGTGGCTCAGCGGCGCCACGGTGCATGGCATCGTCGAGCGGTTTCTTGAGGCATACGGCACGGACCCTCTTGCGACCGATCTCGTCGATTCCCATGAGATCTTCGTCGTCCTCGTCTCCAACCCCGATGGATACGTCTATACGCACACAAACGAGCGCCTTTGGCGGAAAAACCGTACGCCCCAGGCAGGCGGCGCCTTCGGCGTCGATACCAACCGCAACTGGCCTTACAAGTGGGAAACCGCCAGCAATAACCCCAGTTCGAACGTCTATCGCGGGCCCGCGCCACTCAGCGAATTGGAAAACATTCATCTGAACAACTTCATTCTGTCGCGCGGGGGCGAGGTGGTCGCCTGCCTCAACTATCACGCCTACGGCAATTTGATCATGCACAACTGGGCCTGGACCACCACCACGGCGCCCAACGCGGAAACCATGGGCCCTCTGGTCAATAGCATGAAGGCCGCCATCGAGGCCGTGAACGGGGAAAACATGGACGCCGGGTCCTGGGGAGTGGCCCTTGGCTATACCGGCGGCGGAGTGACCGACGACACCCTCCATGCGGACTACGGAATTCCCACGATCACCATCGAAGTCCGCCCGGACGACGCCTCCGGCGGAGCCTTTATCGCCCCCGACAGCCTGATCGAACCCACAGCCAACGAACATTACGCAGGATTTCTCGAATTCCTGACCTGGACCCGCCTTCATGGCACGGACACCACCCCGCCGCAAATCCTGAACCTCCAGGCGGTGGAGCTGGACAGCTCGCGCGTCGAAGTTTCCTGGCAGACCGACGACCCCGCCGACCGCGCCGTGGTTGTGAAAACCGACGGCGAAGAGGACACCGAAGTCGCCCCCGACCATCTCCGCGGCCGCAATCATTCCGTGCTCCTCACGGGCCTGGACCTCATCAAAAGATATCGCCTGGAAGCCACGTCCACAAACCTGGCGGGGCTGTCGTCCATGAGGATCGTTTACGCAGGAAGCTGGGATCGCATTCCCCAGGATGATTGGGTGCTGTACTGAGAGCCCGCCAGGGAACTTCGAAAGGTGAATAACATCAAACCACCAGGACGCCAGGGACACCAAGGCGTGGTTCCACGCCGGTCCGATTTTTCGGTAAGCGGATCCCTCCCCCTCTTGACATTCCCACCGCATCCCGGCGCTATGGCGCCAGCCGTCTTCTGGGAGATTCGCCGCCTTGAGGCCAGTTCTTCGCAAACGCACCCTGCCGCTCTGGGGCTACGTGGTTCTCAATCTCGTGGTGCTGGCGGTGTTTGCGATCACCTATCTCGGCGCTCTCGAGATGGGCCGCCGTAACACCCAGCCTGTCGCCGGCGTCCTGCCCGTTCTCACGGTCTGTTACCTGGCCTTTCTTTCTGTCTCGATTTTCGACTTCTTTTTCGACCGGGGCAGCGCCGCCCGCGAGGAGCAGCGCCACCAGGAACGCCGCCACGCTTCCCGCGCCTCCAGCAGCGGGGAAATCGAGCGCAAAGCAGACTGAACGGCCCCGCCACATCCACTTTATTCCCAGCTTTATTGATTTTTCACGGTTTGCGGGCCAAAAAGGCGTTGATTGAGCCTGCCGAAGGCCGAAAAACTTCATCTTCCCTTTCCGGTTTCCCCAAGCGGCCCGGGCCGGAGAGATCACACACCCTTTTCCCATGGTGCGAACTAAATGACGGAACACCAGCAAAACCAGATGTCTGGCGAGACTCAACTCCAGCCCATTGAGATCATGGACACCACGCTGCGCGATGGCGAGCAGACCCACGGTGTCTCGATTCCCGGGGACGAGAAGCTGATCATTGCCAAGTTTCTCCTCGAAGAAGTCGGCGTGGACCGCATCGAGGTCGCCAGCTGCCGGGTCAGCAGCGGCGAACAGCGCTCCCTCGCCCGCATCATGGAATGGGCCAACGGCCATGGCTATGGCGACCGCGTTGAGGTGCTCTCCTTCACCGACGGAAAAGCGTCGGTCGACTGGCTCACCGAGGCGAGATGCCACCGCATGAACCTGCTGACAAAGGGATCGCGCCATCACTGCGAGGGGCAGCTTCGCAAGACCCTGAAGGAACACCTGGCTGACATTGAAAAAACCTTCAACTATGCGGTCGAGAAGAACGTCACGCCGATGATCTACCTCGAGGACTGGTCCAACGGGATGATCAATTCCCCGGACTACGTCGAAGAGATGGTCACCGCGATCCAGGACATGGGCTTCCACCGCATCCATTTGTGCGACACCCTCGGCATTCTCTCCCCGTTCCAGGTGAAAGAGTTTGTCGGCGGCCTGATCGAGCGCCACCCCGGCGCGGGCTTTGAGTTTCATGGCCACAATGACTACGGCCTGGCCACGGCGAATTCCCTGATGGCCGCGCGGCTCGGCGTGGCGGGAGTCCACGTCACCGTCAATGGCCTGGGCGAACGCGCGGGCAATACGGCGCTGGCGGAGATGACCGCCTGCCTCCACGACCACAGCAACCGCTCGACGCGCATCGTGGAAAACCAGCTCAACGAGGCCAGCCGACTGGTGCAGGCATTCAGCGGCAAGCGCTTTGCCGCCAACGCGCCCATTATCGGAAATGACGTCTATACGCAGACCGCCGGCATCCACGCCGACGGCGACCGCAAGGGCAACCTCTACGACAGCAAGCTCTCCCCCGCCCGCTTTGGCCGCGACCGCGTCTATGCCCTCGGCAAGCTCTCCGGGAAAAGCAACCTCGACTTCAACCTGGACAAGCTCGGCCTCGACTTGACCCGCGAGCAGCGCAAGGCGGTTCTGGAAAAGATCATCGACCTGGGCGACAAAAAGAAAGTCGTCACCACCGAAGACCTGCCCTTCCTCATTTCCGACCTGCTCTCAACCCCCGAGCAAAAGGAATTCAGCGTTCAGGGATGCATTATCTCCTCCACGCTCAGCATGAAGCCCTCGGCGAATATCTCCGTCCGTTTCCGCGACAAGGAATACGAAGCCATCGCCATGGGCAATGGCGGCTACGACGCCTTTATGAATGCCCTCCGCAACATCGCCCCGGAAATGGGGATCGACCTGCCCCTGCTGGCGGATTTTGAAATCCACATCCCCCCCGGCGGCCGCACCAACGCCCTGGTGGAAGCCACCATCACCTGGGAAAACGGCATCAAAACCCGCGCGGTTTCCAGCGACCAGGTGGTCGCGGCGATCCATGCCACCGAGCGCATGATCAATGTGCTTTGCCTCCGCGGGCTCGATAAGGCGGCCAACATCCCCGCCGGCACACGAAAAGACGAATCCATCGCTGCCAAGGTGCTCGCCGGGTCGATTCCAACTCCGCCGAAAACATGAGAAGTCCTGAATTCACCGACGAAGACTGGGAAACGAGCCGCATTTCTCTCCCCATGGGAGAGATCAGCCACATGGTGGCCATTTTTGAATCCTACGATAATCACTTCCTCGTGCGCACGGAGGACCGCGGCCTGGGCCTTGTCCTCGTCTGGCACCCGAAAACATCCCGGCCGCTGCTCGATGCTCTTCTCCGAGACATGGGCGGCTTGTTTCCCCTCCAGGTTCTCGAACGCCGCCCCGGCATGTGGGGCCTCGACGAGGTGTTTCCTCCATGAATCACCAGGAAACCTATGATCCGGAACTGATGCCCTCGTGGCCCGTGCGCGCCGGATTCTTCGTCTTCTGCGCCGCCACGGCCTTTGTAATTCTCGGGCTCACCTCTTATACGTATCAGCTCGACGATATCAAGATTTTCGGTCTCTACGCCGGCGGCGGGCTTTGTCTCCTGGTCTGGGCCGCGCTCTGGACGTTTCGCCATGTCCCCCCTCCGCCGCGGATGATCTGGATCCCCTATGTGGCCTATCTCGGAGTCTGCCTGCTCTCAACCCTCTTTGCCCAGGACTTCGCCCGCTGGATCGGCTGGCAATACGTCCCCTACTATCTCTCCACATTCGGCTTTGTGCTGCTCGGGTCGGCCGTTGTTCAGACCAAGCACATGGTCGAATGGTCGCTCAAGTTCTGGGTCCTCATCGCCCTGGTCACCACGGGCTTCGGCCTGATCCATTACGCCGGGCACCTGGAAACGCTCTACAACGCCCTCTACAATCCCATGGCTCCGCCGACAGAGAGCAACCTGCACAACCTGATCTATACGTTCAAGGAATCGCGCAGCATGCTCTCCACCGTCCTGAACGTCCAGTTCTTCGGCAATTTCCTGCTGATGCTGTTGCCGGCGGTGGCGGCCTGCGGGATCGTTGTCTATCAGAACTTCAAGCGCCGCCTGGGAGAAGGCGACACCGGCTTTCGCGTCGCTCTGTCCCTTGCCTGGCTCGTGGGCAGCGGCCTCGCCGTCGTGCTGGCCCTGGCGTGTATATTCACCACCTTCTCCAAGTCATCGATCTTCGCCCTGCCAATGATCGTGCTGCTGTTTCTTGGCGGCGTTTATTTCTTCGCCAGCATGCGGCGCATTCCTTATCTGTGGCTCATGGCCACGCTGGGCGCGGTCATGGCCGCCACGCTGCTCTATTTCACCATCGGCGACCTGCGAAACGAACTTAAAAACCTCGACGAGAGCCTCGCCCCGCGCCGCATCATCTTCGGCGGCGCCCTTGGCATCTTCCAGGACAACCCCCTTCTTGGCGGTGGGCCCGGCAGCTTCCGGCTCCTCTTTCCCGAATACCGCAGCCCGGACTATCATCTCTCGCGCATCAGCAACCTCACCCTCTACGCCCACAACTGGATCCTCGATCTCCTCGCCGAAACGGGCATCCTCGGCGCCGCCGCCTACCTCGCATTTCTCGGCGGATTGTTTTATCTCGGATATCGCTCCCTGCGCCGATGCCCCGACATGGTGATCCGAGTCGCCGTGATCGGTGGCCTCGTGGGCATCCTCAGCATCCTCGCCGGCGCGCTGGTTACGCCGATGACACGCTGGCCCGTGGGCACGGCATCCCTCCACGCCATGATCGGCACGGCGCTGGGGATTATCCTCATGGCCCAGCGCGAACCGGACACCACAACCGCCGCGCGCCGCCGCCAGACCGCTCCCCCGCCCATCATCTGGGACAGGACGCAAACCCTTCGCGGTGTATTGCTCGCCGCCGCGGTACTTTATTTTCCGCTGGTCACCTGGTGGTCCGGTCAAAACTTCGAAGCAGCAATGGAACACGGCGAGGGATGGAAACTCTCCGAATTGCCGCCCTCCTATTTTGGCCCCAGCGGAATCGCCGATGACCCCCGCGTCGTGGCCATGCTCGAGCAAGCCGAAGGCCACCTGGACCGCTCTCTCGAACTCGATCCGACACGCCTGACGACCTACTATCGCCTCGCCCATGTCCACAACCGGCTTGGCAATCAGCAGGACGCCCTCCAGGCGTATATCGATCTGCGTGAATACGGCCCCGATTATTCCGAGGTGCATTACAACCTCGGCGTGATCTATTACAACCTGGGGACAGAAGCGTCGGATCGCCGGAACACGCTGCTCTCGCAAGGCCGCGAGGAAGAGGCGCAGGCCGCACGCGGAAAGGCCCTGGAATACTTTCGCGAAAGCGCCCGCTATTTCGACCGCGCCGCCGAACTGAACAACAAAATCACCGTTCACTTCTTCGAAGGATTCGCCCATCAACATATCGCCGACCGGCTGCCCCCCGGCTCTGAAGAAGCAAAAGAGCATTACAAAAGGGCCGGGCAGATCTTTGCCCGCGTGGCCACCCTTCCCCTCTCCAAGGTTCTTCAACAGGAAGGCCAGTTGACCCAGGAGGAAGAGCAGCGATTCCAGGCCTTGCGGGAAGCCCCCAGGCTGCTTGAAAAGGCCGGCGAATACGAACTGGCGGCAAAAGCCTCGGAACTCTACCTCGAGCGCAACCCGACCTCGCTCAAGGGGCTCCGCGATGCCGTGGAAGCCTACAAGAAAGCGGATAAACCGGAGGAAGCCCTCCGCCTGCTGGAAGAAAACATCTCGCGCAATCCCTTGAACCCCGAGAGCCTTTTCATGAAGATGGATGTGTTGGCGAATATGGGCCGCGAGCAAGACGCGCTGGAGCAGGGCAAGTATCTTCTCGCCCTGGACGAGGAACTCGGCGCCCAGGGTAGCCCATTCCTCGGCGAAAAGATGGAAGAACAAATCCGCCAGCGAATGGAAAACCTGTCGGCGACGTCCGGCTGATATATTCTATTTCCGTCCAGGCAAGGAAGCCGACATGGCTTTAACCACGGGCAACTTCCTTCTCACCCTCTTTCTCTGCCTCCTCGCTTTTCCGGTTTATGGAGCCGTCCCTGTTCCCCCGCCCAAGAACCTTGATTTGAAAAGCGCGAAACTCAGCCTCCACTCTGTCTCGCTTACGGTAGCCGAAGAATTTGAGAACGAGGCGGAGACACTGAAGGAACTTCTTCGCGAAGCGCATATACAGATCGCGGAGAATGGAAGAACGCCGGTCACCCTGGACAAGGGGCAGCCGGAAGTGCCGGAATTCCAATCGGACTATCGCGAGGAAATCCTGCGGCAAAGCTATGCAATCGAGATCGGCAAGGCCGGCGTTCTGCTTCGAGCCCCATCGCCCCAGGCCATGTTTCATGCCATCCAGACCTTCGATCAACTCCGCGAAGGACAAGTGGTCCCCTTCGGCAGTGTGACCGACTGGCCCGACATCCCCCTGCGCATGATCATGGTCGACCCCGCCCGCCAGAATGAAAACCTGGACTACTATCGCCGCGTGATCGACTTTGCCGCGCGCTACAAGATCAACGCCATCCTTTGCCATCTCACCGACGACCAAACATCCGCGCTCTATCACGAGGACTATCCCCCCCTGATGCACGAGCACGCCTGGAGACCGGAGGAAATCCGCGATCTTATCACATACGCCGGGGAGCGCCACATCGAGCTGATCCCCGAGATCGAATCCCTCGGACACTCGCGCATGTTCACCCGCCTGGATGACTACCAGGACTATCTCCACCAAACCAACGAAGACCAGGCCGACCGGTCGTGGATGGGCACTGATATTCCTGGATATACAAACGTCCTTTGCCCCGCGAGCGACAAGGCCGTCGATTATCTCGATTCCATATACCGCCGCGCCTCAAACACCTTCGACCACCCCTGGATTCACGTCGGCTTCGACGAAGTGGACATGACCGAGTGCAAACGCTGTATAGACAAATTCGGAAAGCAAACAGAGTCCGAGTGGATGGCG
>CAYFUR010000095.1:0-1155 GCA_964346275.1 uncultured Candidatus Sumerlaeota bacterium | reverse complement strand
GGAAAACCGCCTCGCGGAAATCGAGCGCGACTGGGATCGCAACCGGTTTGCTGACGATCCGGGCAAGGAGGGGCGCTTCCTCCGCATCCAGCACCTGCTGTATCAATTCAAGCAAATGCGCGAGTTTCACCAGGAATTGCTGGAAGAGGAGTCCGGCCCCTCGGCGCCTTAGCCTTGACAGCCCGGGGCGGGATTCCCACGCTCTCCTGGTCCCGTCCGGCATACGTCGGCGCCGGCGGAGTATCGCTATGACGAGATTGGCTTCATGAACTTTACCACGTTTTTCCTTTGGGTCCTCGGCCTGATTTACTTTCTCTCCTGCCTGTGGCTGATCATTGTCGTTCTGCTCCAGGAAGGCAAGTCGGGCAGCATGGCCAATGAGGGCATGGGCACGGCCCCAAGCGCCCTCACCGACAGTTTCGGCGCCGGTGGCGCCCAGAAGAACCTGTTCCGCGTGACGGCAATCACCGCGACAATTTTCTTCATCCTGGCCATTGCCCTGACAATGCTGGGGAACAAACGCGATTACGAAGGCGGCGCCCTCCAGTTGCCGGCCTCCGAAACAAGCCAGCAGTCCCAACTGCCGAACACGGCAACCAACCAGGGAATGCAGACACAGCGCGAAGCCGCTCCCGAATCTCCTGCTGGCAACGCTCCCCAAGCGCCTCCCGATCCCGATGCCCAGTAACATCAGAGGCCGATGATTCGGGCGCCTCGGTTTTCGCCGGGGCGCCTTCTTCATAACAGGCCCCTCCAACGCGTTCCCATGGCTCTCTACCTCATCCCGCTCACGTTTCTGCTTCTCCTCTCCCTCTGGATGTGGGCTCTCATCGATGCCTTGCGGCGTGAACGCGATTACCTCTGGCTGATCCTGGTCGTCTTCATCCCCCCCTTGGGCGTCGCCCTCTACCTCGTCAACTTTCTGATCCTTGGCGATGAGGAGCGCGGCCTGACGGCTTTCCGCCGCCGCATCGACCGCGAACGCCGCATTTTTGAACTGAAACAGCAAATCCGCGAGGAAGACTTCCCCGCCCGCCGCGAAGAACTCGCCCGCCTGCTCTTCGAGTCCGGCCAGTGGCGGGAATGTCTAGATCGGAAGAGGACACGTCTGAACTCCCGTCACACAATGATATCCTATTCCGTCTTCTTCTTTAA
>CAYFUR010000094.1:0-14393 GCA_964346275.1 uncultured Candidatus Sumerlaeota bacterium | reverse complement strand
CCGGTGCACCGGATCGGTTCGGTTCTCTTCCCACGATTGCGTGTATTTCGGAAACGCGCGTATAGACAACGCATCGACATAGCGCGAGAGAACCTTTGCCGCCTCGCGGATATGCTCCGAGGTATCGCCATCCATGATGACATTGTCTCGAAATTCCAGGTTCCAGGAATTCGATCCAATATCCAGCACGGTGGTCGAACCGCCGAGCTCCTGCATCGCCACGTCGAAGCTGATGCGTGTGCGCAGCGAAGGATTGAAAAACAGCATTCCGAGGAATTTGTTTTTCAGCGCCGTGCTGTGCGGGGACTTCTTCAGGTCCTTGGCAAGGGCCAGAAGTTCCCGCGTCTCTTCCAGCGTCAAATCCTCCGGCGCCATGAAGGAATCAAGTTTGCGAGCCATCATTCGGTCTCCTTAGGGCCACATTCCAGGCCAGGCCAAAGGGGCCTGCCGGCCGGCGGGGTCGAGTCCTGCCATCAGATAGAGGCATTCAATCGCTTGCCCGGCGCCGCCCTTTACTAGGTTGTCTATACAACTGACCACATGCAAGCGCCCGTCCTCGCCAAGCCGCGCGCGCAACTCGGCGTAATTCGTTCCGGCAATGGGGGCGCACTCCGGTTCCCGCGAGGCGAGCACCTTTACAAACGGCTTTTCCTGGTAAAAATCTTTGTAAATCGCCTCGGCATCTTCCGCAGCCGCGGGATCGGTCAAATCGATGGACACCGTGGCCAGAATTCCCCGAATGATGGGGGCGGAGATTGGAATGAACGAAAGCCCATCCAAGGCTGAGCCCGCTTCCGCCATGAGTTGAACGATCTCGGGCGTGTGCTGGTGTTTGAGAAACTTGTAGGGCCGCAGCGTCTCTGCCCGCGTTGGGTGGTGCGTCCCCGGCTTCGCTTCCGCCCCGGAGCCGGTCGACCCGGTCATCGCCACAACAACGGGGGTCCCCTTGGCCATGCCTTTTCGGGCGATGGGCAGCAGCGCGAGGTTTACCGCTGTTGCAAAGCACCCCGGCGAGGCCACAAGGGACGCTTCGCGTATCTGCTCCGCATAGATTTCCGGGCAGCCGTAGACCGCCTTCGACAGGAGGTCTGGACGTGGATGCTCGCGCTTATACCATTTCGTATAGACGTCCTTGTCTTTCAGCCGGAAGTCTCCGCTCAGATCCACAACGCGTTTCCCCTGGTCAGCGAAAGGTGCCAGGGTTTCCGCCGATGCGCCGTGGGGCAGTGCGCCGATGATATAGTCGGAAGCGCCGGCGATTTCCCTCTCTTGCGGGCTGGAGAATTCCAGATCCGTCAACCCCTCCAGGTTCCGATGCACCTCGGGGACGGGAACACCCGCCTGTTTCCGGCTGGTCGCGTAAACAACCTCAAACCGGCTATCCGGGAGAAGGAAGCGCAGCAGCTCTCCCCCGCCGTAACCTGTGGCGCCAAGGATGGAAACGCGGATTTTTTCGCTCATCCTTCGAGAACTTTCCTGTCGATTCCCGCGGTGTCGGCCACCTTCTGGGCCAGATCCACGGGTTCATTGCGCGCGTTGGCGCAAGGAATCTGCATCTCACGAGAGATATACGTCGTACCCACCTCGTTGTCTGTCACGGGGCCGCTCACGATCTCCGGGCGGTGGTTCAGGTCGGTCAGGAAATTGATGCCGCCCCAAGCGCCCACCAGGTCGTTGGCACACAGGATCCGGCCTTTCGTGCGCCGGTGAATCGACGCATCCTTGAGGATGCTGTCGAGGTGATAGCCGCCGATGACGCCGTCACCCAGTTCGAGGATAATCAGGTCGGGGGCGCTGCGTTCCAACTCGGCGATGACCGAACGAGCCACTGCGGCGAGATCCGTTGCATGCACCGTGCTGGGAAGGCCACAGTTGAGAAAGGACGCCGTGGCCACCGCTCCGTTATCGCCCATGGCCAGTGTATCGCGAAGCGCTGCGACGCCCGAGAGCTTACCCGCCGCAATGCGAACACCGCTATAGCTCAGCAGCCGGATCACCTCCGCCGCGGCATAGGTCTTACCGCTGTTCATGCAGGTGCCGAGCACGAGGACAATCGGCGGCCCCTGGTCCAGGACTTCGTCGCAGGGGGGCAGGGCGAAGTCCTTGATATTCAGACGCTTCCCATTCCGGATCACCTGGCCAAGGACTTCGCAGGGGATCGGGGCTCCGCGCGCCTTCCCCGCCGAGTTAAAGGTCCCCATCACCCCGCCGATATTGAGCAGGTAGATCGTATCTCCGGCTTTCAGCGTTTCCGGCACATCGCCCATGTAGCCGTGAAGCGCCTGGCGGGCACCAAGCACGCCGGCCAGGATGTTCCCCGTCACCACCTTGGCCATGCGGCCCGTCGGGAGTTCCAGCTCACCATAAACCTTTCGCTCGCCCAGAGCGCGGACTACAACAACTGCCCCTTCTTCGCAGGCAATATCCTCGGCCACCTCGGCTATCTGGCCGACGCGGGCGGGAGATGTCACTGAACCGATACGGCCGATGCGAATCTTCCGGTGAAATTTCAGCGAGGGCGTCTTGGCCCGCGCTTCGATTTCGTTCCTTTTTTGCCCGTCTTCGTTTGGCAAGCTGGTCCTCTTAAGTCGTGGATACGCAAGGAGATGGTCATTCGCCCATGCGAGGGCGAAAGCAAGGGCGTTTGGTTAGACAATCATGGCCCTTGCCCTCAATGCCTATTTTCGTTTCGCCCAATAAAAACTTGGTAGAGAACAGTCAGGTTCGCCAGTAGATCCTCAGTTTCGTGAAGACGCTGGTCAAAATGGCGAGCCCAACTGTCTTGATGAAACCCCACAGGCCCGCGAGCCAGGGAGTCACATAAAGCTTCTGTCCGACCATCGCCAGGGGCTTGAGCTGGAAGATCGGCTCCATCAGGTTGTTGATGCCGAGATAGGCCAGCATGGGATTCTGCCCCGGGAGAATCAGCAACCCGAACCAGCGTTCCCGGTGAAACAAATCGATCCATACAAGAAACGCGATCAGGCAAAAAATCGAGAGGCCCAGACTGGTGAAATAATAGGTCCACGTCGAGGGGCTTTTGGCGATGCCCCCCTCGGCCGGCTCGAGGAGCAGGCCAACAATCAACCAGAGCGAGCCCCAGAGATAAAAGGACCGGAGCAAACGTTCGCTCGCCACGGCGGGGCTGCTGAAGAGTCCTTTCATGGCGAGGAGCACACCGACCGTCCCGGCAGCGGTTACAAACACCACGCGGGCATGCAGGCCAATGTGCACCCCGATGACCACAGCCGCGGCGGCAAAGCTGATTGCGCCCAGATGCCAGCCGTCCCATGCGGGGGATTTCTCGTCTTTCGGCGCCTTCATCCAGGCGTAGAGCTGATCGCCAATGATGGTTCCGGGAATCACGATCAGGAGGTATTTCAGGTAAGCGACCTGGTAGATCCAGGGCAGCGGCGTCCAGGAGAGCACGCCCTCGAACGGAGCGTCGTAATAATTCGCCCAGTGGCCGTAGACGCCAATCGCCAGGCACGCCAGCCGGGCGGCGATGCTCCCCCGTGTGAAAAGCCAGATCACCGACCCGAAGAGCACCATGTTGGTCAGAACAACGAGGATGATGTTGCTGCGTCCGAGGCTGAAACCGCCTCCCTCGGGATAGCGGAGAAACCAGAGAAAGGCCGCAACCAGGACGGCCCCGATGGCCCGCGTTGACCAGTGTGCCCATTGCGGCCAGGATTTTGGCAAGCGTGTATAGACAGGGAAGAGAAGCAGAAACCCCAAAAAAGCAAGCATAAATTTATTACTAGCAAAAAAGGGCACAAAACCGAGCGCCTCCTTTGCATGACCAACGGTCTCCTCGACACTCAAGGCCCACGGGTTCACATGCTGGAAATAGAGGGCAAAGAAACCCAGCAGCACCGTGCGCCCGGCCACTCCCAGCAGAATTCGCCCATGGGAAAAGCCACGGCGCAGGCGGGAAGACATGGCAAAGGGGAAAGCCACCCCCATGGAAAACAGAAAGAGGGGGAAAACCAGATCAACCCACGTGTAACCCGGCAATCCATGGGCCTTACCAAGAGCGGCCGGCGGCTCCTGGGCATGGTACATCCAGGCCGGAAGGGCAAGATCGCCGAACGGCACCCGTCCCGACAGGCACATGCCGAGGATCGCCAGGCCGCGCAGAGCATCAAGTGCCAGGGCCCTGGGAGCAGATTGCTGGACTGGTTTTTCGCTCAAAACTTCTGATCCTTAAAGTATTGGCGTCACCGGGGGGGACAGTGTCCCAAGGACCTCTGGTGCCGCAAGGAATTTGCAGCGCCGTTTCTTCGGGAGCGAGATCGTAAAAAAAAGACTCCGCGTGGAAGCGGAGCCATTGGCGTAGGAACTTGATTGAAGGAAAGAAAGCGACCTCACTTCGCCCTACTTCACTTCCTTGCGCAACTTGGCGGGCAGAATGCGCAACTGCTCGCGGTATTTCGCCACGGTGCGGCGGGCGATTTGAAAGCCCTTTGTGCGAAGCATATCGGCGATTTTCTGGTCGCTGAGTGGACGGCGCTTGTCTTCATTATCGATCATCTGGGTCAGCAATTCCTTGATCGAGCGCGAAGAGGCCGCCTCGCCTTCATCCGTCTCCAGGCCGCTGGAGAAAAAGTATTTCAACTCGAACAACCCGCGCGGTGTTTCCACGTATTTCTTCGTCGTGACGCGGGCAATCGTGGATTCGTGCATTCCAACGCGCTCGGCGATATCGCGAAGCGTCAGCGGCCGAAGGTACTCTATCCCTTTTTCCAGGAATTCCTTCTGATAGTCCATGATGGCTTCGGTGACGCGGAGAATCGTGGACTTGCGCTTTTCAATATTTCGGATCAGCCAGACGGCATTCTTGTATTTCTCCGAGGCATAGTCCGCATCCGTGCCGCCAAAGTGCTCCCAGCCGTTGCCGCCTCGCGCCTCTTTTTCCGCCGTGTTCGCGGCTTCTCGCCTCTGTGCGGCTTTCTGTCCGCGGCGCGGCTTGCTGTGATTCATCATCCGGCGATAATTGGAAGCGACTTTCAGCCGCCCGGCATCCCCCTCGTTCAGGAAATACATGTACTTCCCGTCCACTTTCTTCACGTAGACGTCGGGGGTGATATACTGGGGGGAGTCTTTTGTCTTGGAGCTGCCTGGCTTGGGATTCAGGTGGGAAATCGTCTGGAAAATCTCGACGATTTTGTCCTCGGAGACTTCCAGCTCCTTGGCGATTTCGCGAAAGCGCTTCTGCTGCAGATCCGAAAGATGGTCCTCCAGAACCTTGTAGAGCAGGCGGTTGCGGATTCCCTGTTCCTCGCACTGGAGGCGCAGGCATTCGCCCAGGTCGCGGGCCGCGATGCCTGTTGGCTCGAATTCCTGAATCACATCCAGCACGTCGAAAACCTCGTCGCCGCGGACATCGAGCCGGAAGCCGATGACTTCCAACACCAGATCGATGGCGGGGATTTCGGCGATTTCTTCGTAATCGCGTTTCATTCGCTTGGCGATGAGGTGGCGAAGCTGCTCGTCTTTCTTCATCGAGGCCACGCGGTCGTAGGGCTCGCCGATGTAGTCCGCGGTGACCCGCAGAAGGAGTTCCTTGCGCTTCATGCCCGTAAAGGCCTCGGGGCTCTGGCCTTCATGCATGTTGGCGAGCAACTTCCTCAGAGCTTGGTCCACCTTCTCCGCCGGGCCGGCGATTTCCGGCATGACGAGTTCCGCCGGAAAACCGAGCATCAGGCACTGGTTGGGTAATGTGCAGTCCAGGTAGCCATCGGAGTTCAGGTTGCCGATAATGAATTCGCCGATTTCGAAGTCCCTCCCTCCGAGGGCGGAGAGATGGAGTTGGCGCGTCAAGTTGTCGTAAAGGCTTTCCGTGGCTCCCGTATAGGTTGTGAAGTCGTTCTCTTCGAAATCCTCTCGAGTGCTGCCATAGGAAATTGTGTCGCTATCGGAAAATTCTTCGCTCCAATCGACATCGGTTTCCTTGAACGTTTCGAAATCGTCGCTTCCCTCGGACTGGTTCGCGGGGTCCAGGAGATCGTCCTGATCCTTACTCTTTTCCTCCCGTTCCGGAGCTTCCTCGGGGACGCTTTCTTCCTTGGCCTTTTCCTTGGCTTCTTCGGACAACCCGGATTCTTCGGCCTCTGGGGCGATCAGCTCAACGTCATCGTCCGTTTCGGGCTCGCTTTCGAGGGATTCTTCATCTTCCGCCGATTCGAGAAAGGGGTTTTCCAGCATTTCCTCCCGGATAAGCTGCTCCAAGTCCATGGAGTTCATCTGAAGGAGCTGGATGGACTGCTGCATCTGCGGCGTCATGATCAGCCGCTGGGTCTGTTTTTGGACTTGCTGAAGCGAGAGAGCCATAGGGGGTATTTTCTAGCGCGTGATTTTCACGGGGTTGTTTTTTGCTGCATTCCAGAAGCCAAGCAATTTCCAGGCACAATAAGTGGACTATTGCTTGCTAATGGCTTCCTGTCAAGTGGAGACGACAAGAAACACGCAATCAAAAGGCCTCGCAATCATGGCAGGGAAATATGGCTAAAGACAACCAATTGAACCATATAGCCCAAATCAAAAAGGCCCCTCTGGAGAGGAGTCCAGAGGGGCGAACTTTTTTTTCGAGGCAAGGCGAAAACTCAGACTTCAATCAGCATTCTCTCGGGATTTTCCAGACATTCCTTCAGGCGAACCAGAAAACTGACGGCTTCCTTCCCATCGATCAGCCGGTGATCATAGCTGAGCGCCACATACATCATCGGCCGGATCTTCACCTCGTCATTGAGGGCCATGGGCCGCTTGACGATGTTGTGCATTCCCAGGATGCCACTCTGGGGCGGATTGATGATGGGAGTCGAAAGCATGGAGCCATACACGCCCCCATTTGTGATCGTGAAGGTTCCTCCCTGAAGCTCCTCAAGCGTGAGCTTGCCATTCTGGGCCCGCGCGGCAAAATCCCTGATCGCGAATTCGATTTCGGCGAAGCTGCGCTTTTCGGCGTTCCGGAGGACAGGAACCACCAGGCCGCGGTCGCTTCCCACGGCGATGCCGACGTCCATATAGTCATGATAGAGAATTTCGTCTGACTGGAGCTGGGCATTGACGCGGGGATAGGCCTTCAGCGCCTCAACCGAGGCTTTCACAAAGAACGACATGAGGCCGAGGCTCACGCCATGCTTCTCTTTAAAAGCCTCTTTATATCTGGATCGGACATCCATGACGGCGGTCATATCGACCTCGTTGAAGGTCGTCAGGATGGCCGCATTTTGTTGAACTTCGACCAGGCGGCTTGCCACGCGCTTGCGCAGCTGGGAAATACGCTCCCGGCGGGTGTTGCGCTCGCCACGCCCTGCGCGCTCTTCGCTGGTCATCGGTTTTGGCTCGGGCTCCCTGGCCTTCCGCTCCTCTTTCACCATGACAGGCTCGGCACGGGGTGACTTCTCCTTCTTCTCTTCTTCTTTCTCCCCGCCGCCCTCTTGTTTCTGCTCGAGGTAATTCTCCACATCTTCCCGGGTAATCCGCCCTCCGGGCCCATGTCCTTCGAGCTCATCGACTTTCACGTCATACTCTTCGGCCATTTTCCGGGCGACTGGTGTGATACGGCGGGGCTGTTCTTCCTTTCCGCCCGCATCTTCTTTTTTCTTTTTGGTTTTCTTGGGTTTCTCCTCAGAGGGTTCTTCGCGCTGATCTTCTTCCTTCTCTTTTTTCTCTTTCTTCTCTTTTGCGGGCTTTTCTTCTTTTTCTTCCTCGGAGGCCTCTTCTTTTCCGCCCGGTTCGATCGAACCGACAACATCACCGACAGAAAGGGTGTCCCCTTCCTGGGCACTCTGGTGCATGACGCCGGCTTCCTCCGCCGTCAGTTCCTGATTGACCTTATCAGTTTCCAGCTCGACGACCGGCTCGTCCTTCTCGACATATTCCCCGTCTTCCTTCAGCCATTGTGCGAGAACAACCTCGTTGATGGATTCCCCGAGACTCGGAATTTTGATTTCGACTGCCATGAGCGAATGGCCTCTTCCTTTCTGTATTCTTCGGTCTGAATGATGAATTCAGCTTCTTAAAAGGGCGGCCTCATTTGATGGCCGCCTTTGGGATCGTCTCTGCGCATTGACATCAGCTGGCCGCCGCAACCCGGGCGGAGGCCGGAAGAGCGGATTCCAGCAACTCGCGCAGTTCCTGCTCGTGGACCGTTGGCGATCCAACGGCAGGCGTCGCGGAGGCCTGGCGCCCGATATAGCGGAGACGTATATTCAATGTCTCCACGAATGCATCACTCATAAACATCCAGGCGCCCATATTCTTCGGCTCTTCCTGCACCCAGAAGGACTCCGAGCCCTCCGGATAGCGCGCGAGTACCTGTGAGATCATCTTTGTGTTCAGCGGGTAGAGCTGCTCGATCCGGATAATGGCCGTGTCCGTGTCCCCGAGTTCCTCCTGGCGGGCCACTAAATCGTAATAGACCTTTCCGCTGCAGAGGAGAAGACGCTTGATCACGGATCGATCATGCACCGTGGGATCATCGATAATTTCCTGGAAGCTGCCGTTTGACAATTCCTCCAGGGTCGATCTGGCTTCGGGACGCCGCAGCAGGGATTTCGGGGTCATGACGATGAGGGGTTTGCGGAACTTTCGCTTAATCTGGCGCCGGATCAGGTGGAAGAATTGAGCGGGTGTCGTGCAATTGGCCACCTGAAGGTTATCATCGGCGCACAGTTGGAGGAAGCGCTCAAGGCGTGCCGAGCTGTGTTCCGGCCCCTGTCCCTCGTAGCCGTGGGGAAGGAGCAGCACGAGGCCGCTGTAACGGTCCCATTTCGCTTCCGCGCTGGCGATAAACTGGTCGATGATAACCTGGGCCCCGTTTACAAAATCCCCGAACTGGGCTTCCCAGAGAATCAGCATGTCGGGCGCGCTGAGTGTATATCCATACTCGAAGCCGAGCACGGCGGCTTCGGAAAGAGGAGAGTCGTATATACAGAAACGCGCCTGGTTTTCGCTGATATGATCCAGCGGGGTGTATTCCTCATGAGTTTTCGTGTCAGTGAGAACACCATGGCGGTGGCTGAAGGTTCCCCGGCGGGGGTCCTGTCCCGTGAGGCGCACCCCCGGGCCCTCGTGGGGTAACGGGCCATAGGGGAGCATCCTCGCCGCGCCCCAATCCCTTGGTTCGTTTTTTTGAATCGCCTCAAGACGCTTGTCGTAGAGCCGTTTCACTTTGCGATGTGGAGTGAATTCCTTCGGCGTCGTGGCGGCCCGCTCGGCAATCATCTTCAGAACCTCGGAATGCACCGTTGTATCCACGGTTTCATGGCTGTAGCTGCCGCGGAAACCCGTCCAATTCTTGGCGAAGGCTGCCTGGTTTCTTGAGGTAGGCGTCTCTTTGCCGTGCTTCTGGGCGGTATCCAGGATTTCCTCGAGATCCTTTCTCATCCGGTCGATTTCATCAGTGTGGACGACACCTTCCTCTTTCAGCTGTTCGCCGTAGATCTCTCGGATCGGCTTTTTTTCCCGGATGATTTTATACATTCCGGGCTGGGTGAAAGCGGGCTCATCCCCCTCGTTGTGGCCGTGCTTGCGATAGCACCACATATCGATGATGACGTCTTTCTTGAAACGCTGGCGGTATTCCATCGCCAGGTGGGCAAGGCGAGCGCAAGCGTCGACATCTTCCGCGTTCACGTGGAAGATTGGTGCCTGAACCATTTTCGCAACGTCGGTGCAATAAACCGAAGAACGGGCGGCCAGCGGATCCGTGGTAAAACCGATCTGGTTGTTCACAATGATATGAACCGTGCCGCCGGTTGTATAGCCAGGGAGCTTAACCATCTGAAGGGTTTCGGCGACCATGCCCTGCCCTGCAAACGCGGCGTCGCCATGGATCAGGAGGGGGACGACGCGGTTGCGTTCCGAATCGCCCGTCAGCCTCTGTTTTGCCCGGCAACGCCCCTCAACGACGGAATTCACCGCTTCCAGGTGGCTTGGGTTGGCAGCCAGGTGCAGGTAGAGCAGCTTGCCTTTCGACGTCATGAAGTTGGACGAATACCCCTTGTGATACTTCACATCGCCCCCGCCTTCGTAGGCGTCCTCGTAATTATCTTCGAACTCGGCAAAGATGTCGTCATAGGCTTTGTTGATGATATTCGCCAGGACGTTGAGACGTCCGCGATGGGCCATGCCAAGAACCGATTCGATCACGCCGGATTCCGCCGCGGATTCCAGAAGATACCACAGCAGGGGAATCAGCGTTTCGGACCCTTCGAGAGAGAAGCGCTTCTGTCCGCGATAGCGGCTATGCAGGAAACTTTCGAAGACTTCGGCCTGGTGGAGCTTTCTGAGAAGGTTTTGCTTGTCATCCGCGCTGAGGGAAACCTGGGAGGAGGGCCTCTCCAGCTTGTCTTGAATCCAGCGGCGCTCATCGGTGTTCTGTATGTGGATATACTCGGCGCCGACGTGGCCACAATAGATGGTCTCCAGATAATCGATGATCTCGCGGAGCTTCACCGGGCGGTCGAAGGCGGGGATCGGAGTAAAGAACTCTTCCTCGAAGTCCGCCTCGCTCAGTTGAAAGGCCTCGAGCTTCAGGTTCTCCGGCCGTGGCCGTTTCTGGCCGAGGGGGTCCGTGTCCGCCATGAGATGGCCAATGTCGCGGTAGTGATAAATCAGCGACCAGACGCGCGCCTGTTTGACCAGGTGTTCATCGACATGGCGGCCTTCGGGTTCGCGGGGCGCGGCGGTGGATTCTTCACCACCTTCGCCGGGAGGCCGGGACGTTCCGAGATGGAAGCCTTGGAAGAAATGCTGCCAATCCGAGGCGACGGACTCGGGATCATCGAGCCATTGCTGGTACAAGGACTCGAGATATTCCGGAGACCAGGAGTTGATGGCGGAGGGGGAGGCCGGAAGATCACCCACTTTTTTATCACCTTTCGCCGCGTGTCACGGCGCATTCAAAGTCATCAACCGGGCAGAAGGAGAGGCTTTCTGCGCATGCGCCTCTCGGCTGGAGCAATTTCCATACAGAGATGCTCCTCCAATTCCCGATTCTTTGATCAACAAGCATAGGAGAGGGGAACGCGGGTGTCAGCCGAAAAGGGGATTGAAATCACGGAAGATATGGCTCGGGGTCGACTGCCTCGCCGTCCCGGCGCACCTCAAAGTGAAGGTAGGGTTCGCTCCCCCGCCCGGAATCGCCAGACCGGGCAATCACCTGGCCCCGCCGGACGCTTTGGCCTTTCCGCACGAGGAGCCGGTCGTTCATTGCGTAGCAAGTCGCCATGCCGCCCGCATGGGATATAATGATCATTTTTCCGTAATAAGGAATCGTATCGCCGGCATAGACAACCTGGCCGCTCTTGGATGCCCGCACTTCCGTGCCTTTCGGCACGCCAATATTGATTCCGGTGTGCAACTCGTCCGACCGGACGGTGTGGCGCTTGATCACATGCCCCTCCACGGGCCAGATAAACCCATGGCGGCTTGGGGCGGGAGAGGAGGAGGTGGATGAGGATGAGGAGCGGGAAGAACCGGATTGCGAAGGGGCGGACGGGGCGCGCAGTCCGCCGCCGGGAATCTCCCGCGCGGGCACGATCACAAGGCGCTGGCCGACTTCCAAGGGATCATTCGGAGCAATGCCGTTGCGCCGGGCGAGTTCCTCCACGGTCAGGCTGAATTGCCGGGATATCTTCCAGAGGGAATCGCCTTTTCTGACAACATAGACGCCCGGGGAGGCCCTGGCCGTGGGCGACGGAGACCGGCGCGGCGATGATTCAGACCGAGTGGAAGGAGAAGGGCGGTAACTGGAATCGGAATTCGTTCCGCTCTTCCGGGGAATCCAGAGGCGGCTGCCCGGCGAAAGGGTCACATTGGTCGAGAGGCGGTTAGCCTTGGCAATTTCCAATGCGGGGAGGCCAAAACGCCCGGCGATCACGGAGAGCGTGTCCTTTTCGCGGACGGTGTAGTAAAAACCCGAGTGCTGTGCCGCCGCGGAATTCGGCGAGCTGGTAATTGCCAGGACCAGAAAGAGGATCCCGGCCAGCCAGCCACTCGGAAGGCTCATAAAACCCCTAAAAACAGAGTCTGCCGGTTTGGCCCGAGGGTAACCGGTTAGCTCCAGAACTCTTGCCAGGGGAAACAACGTCAATAATTTATCCCCAACAAAAAGGAAAAAGCTGGCTGGAAGGGTATAGGAGCAAGCAAATCAGGGATTGAGCGGCATGACCGACCAGGAGCCTGCCTCGGAGCGAATATAGGTCATGCGCTCGTGGGGGCTGGGACGCAGGTCGAGGAAATCAACGCGATGGGGGTCGAGGAGAAGCATGGCGAAGTTCGAGGGCGGTTTGCCGCTATTGGTCGGCTGATCGCGGAATTCGTCCTCACCAGAGCGGCGCTCTCCCGGCTCGGGCCAGAGGACGAGCTGGCGCGTGTCGTGGCTGAGACGTTTCCAGAGACGGAGCCGCTCGTCGAGCAAGGAGGTGTCCTGTTGCCAGCCGTCTACGAACGTCACCGGACCGAGAAGACGGAACTGCTGCAATGTGTGGCTGAAATACCAGCAGGCCTCGCCCATGTTCTGGCGTTTGATCTGGGCCGCTTTGTCCGTGCGGGAATCCGTCGCAAAGCTGAGCGTGTCCGATCCATTGAGAAACCCGCGAAACACCATGGTGCGAACGGCGGGGGTGCCATCGGGGCGAACCGTGGCCAATTGGATAAAGCGGGAGGACGGGGTCCCGTGGTTGTCCTCCAAAGCCATGTCCAACGGATCGCGCCAGGGGGTCATGATGGATCCCATACGATGTGATGGTGCCGGGAGAGGGACTCGAACCCTCACGGTGTTGCCACCGCCAGATTTTGAGTCTGGTGCGTCTGCCGATTCCGCCATCCCGGCAACGGGGATTGATTCAAATGAGAACGCAGGCATGATGCAAGCAGGATATGCTCTTTGAGCAACAGGCCGCTCTGTTTCATAGCGTTACGGGAATAGTAGTATATACCGATTGGCATTATTATGAGAGGTCCGAGCCGGTTGCCGGGCCGGCTCGGGATCTTTCCTGGCGAACTTCACGGGGTCGTGGCGGGCGACCAGGATACTTCTGGTTTCATGAGGAGAAACCGGTAGCTGTCCAAGTCTCCGGTGGCCTCCAGCGAGGTTTCAATCTGGTGATCAACAGCCTTCTGGATGTCCTTGTCGTGAACCACCAATTCGTCCCGGAGGATCAGCGCCCGAAGCTGCGCATATCCTCTCTCGTTGGCGATGCGCTGCATTCCCTTTTCCACATCGCCGTTATAGGAGTCCAATTGCTCGACAAAGGATCGGAGCCGTTCCGATTCCATGTCTCCCTTGAGCCGCGCGAGCTTTTCGCCCGTCCGGCTCATGACCAGTTTCCTGCGAATGGCTTCTTTGTTCTCTTGAGCCCATTCTTCTTTCGTGAGGGGGAAGCAGCAGAAGCCGCCCGCCTCTTCGAATCGATGGAGCTGGTATTGCCAGGAATTGAAAGCAACGGGGCTGGGGAAGGCATCCGACTCCAGGAGGATTTGATGGCTTTGCTTCGCGGCTTGTGACTGGTCGAGGTCTTCCTCCTGGATCAATTCCGAGTAGTGGTCCCATGCGCGCTTGTACACGCGGTGCTGGCGGAGAAAGGGTTCCGGCGAGGGCATTCTGCCGGAGGCCTTCCACTCCGCGTATTCTTCTTCCACCTCTTCCGGAGTGATGGAGACCTGCTGTTCAAAGTCCGCGAACAGGGTCTCCCCCGCCCACTGTATGATGTTCAAGGCAGCCTGCTTCTGCTCGTCAAAGGAATCCAGCGCTCCCGGCATGCGGGCCAATTGCTCGCGTTTCGTTTCGAGCTGCTGCGTGAGTTGCTGGCGCGTGTATTCTTTGCCTCTGAATGTCGCGAGGACTTCCTGGCCGCTGGCGGGCCCGATGAGGACCGCGCAGATGGGCAGCATCACCGTGACGAATTTCCATCCGAATCCTTGCATGGTTCCTCTCCTTTTTTTCAGCCTTCCAGTTCCAGATTCTGATCCAGGGCCTGCTCCGCAGGGGGGCAGTCCGCATTACTCCTCGGGTTCCTGCTGCTCGACGACGATCCATCCGCGAGCCAGTTCGCTGACAGAATCCACTTCGTTCATGGCTTCCCATACCTCACGGGCATCAATCCAATAACTCCCGCGCCGCGGATTGATTTCAAGAATCAATACGAGATTTTTTTCCTCATTATAGGCAGCGATGGGCGAAAAATGCCCGCCCTTGTTTTGCCGATCGAACATAAACTGGACGGGATAGTTAATGATCAGGTGGTTATCAGGATTTGCCTGATTTTTCTTCAGCGCGGCCAACCAATCTTCATAGCCGAACATTCCATCTTCTTCACCCGCGTGAAAGCGCGTCGTTTGCAACCCCGAACGCGTTTCGATCATGTTGTCGAGTTCTTCGA
>CAYFUR010000093.1:9082-14467 GCA_964346275.1 uncultured Candidatus Sumerlaeota bacterium | reverse complement strand
ACCCCGTCCCGGCTGAACGGCATGACCAGCAGCAGGCTTTCCACGGGAACGGGCTCGATGCTCCAGGGGTCTTCCGGCCGGGACATCAGGTCGGCGTCAGGTTCGGGGAGAGAAACCTCCGGCTGGCCCGCTGCTCCCATTTGCCCGGCCACCAATCGTTCGATGGATTCCGGCTGCAAAAATTTGCCTGCAAAGTAGTATCCCGTCCCGATGAGGCCGAGAAAGCCAATAAAGAGAATCGCCAGCACAATGATGGCGAGCTTCGGAGGGCGGCTTTTCATATCCCTTCCCCGCAAGAAAGTATCGTGGGATTTTCCCGTTTGGATAAATCATTTTGCGGAGGAAGCGATGAGGCAATAAGAGTTTGAATTGAAAAGGTTTATTTCTGGACGATCGCCTTGTCCTTTTCCCATTCCTCCAGGTTTTTCGCCCCGGTTCGGCGTTTCCAATGCGTCTCGCGCCGGTCCCAGTAGAATTCCTTGATCAAAACGCGGGCAATGCAGGCCAGGGGCACAGCGAGGATCATCCCGATAATGCCAAAGTTGGCGCCAAAGGCGAGGGCGAATAAAACGGCGATGGGGTGGAGCTGGGCGCTTTTGCCCACCACTTTTGGCTGAAGGATGAACCCCTCGATGGCCTGGATCACGCTGAAAATGAGAATCACGCCCAGGCCATAGAGCACGCGTTCCTGCGGCGATGTATAGACATCGGAAAACGCGACATAGAAGAGGGCCGGGGTGGCGCCCATGATCGGGCCCAGGTAGGGCACCAGGTTGCCGACACCGGCGATCACGCCGATAAGCAGCGCGTATTCCCGCAGCCCGAGAAACCAAAGGCCGAGAAACGTCATGATGCCGACGAGGCACGCCACGATGAGCATGCCGCGGACGAATCCGCCCACGGCATCGTCGACCTTGTGGAGGGTGCTGAAGGTCCGCCGCTCATAGCGCGTGGGGATCATGACGCCCATGACGCCGCGCAGCTTGGAAAAATCCATCAGCAGATAGATGTTCACCAGCACGGCAAAGGTGAGAAACATCACGGCGCCAAAGACATTGAAAACCAGGGCGAAGAAGAGCGTCAGCGCATCGCTGACCACGCGCATGCCCGAGGTTGCCGCCGAGCGCACGCCCATGCCGCTGGTGGCCTGGGTGAAGATGTCTTCCACCACCAGATCCTGCTCCGAGAGCCACATGGTGATTTGCTGCCACAGGATTTCCAGCCGCCCGCGTTCCGGCGCGTCCACTTCTTCCAGGCTGTGGCCGGGGGGAACGCCGATCATACTGGAGAGGTTTTCGATCTGCTCGGAAAGGAAGGTCGAGATTCCCGTATAGGCACTCTTAATCTGGTTGATGAGAACGGGCAGCAGGATCGCAAAAAAAAGAATGATCACGCCGACAAAGATCAAATGGAGAACCAGCACGCCGCCCACGCGCGAGAGCCTGAGCCGTTTCTGAACGAAAGTCACAATGGGATCGAAGATATAGGCGAACACGAATCCCACAAGAAACGGCAGAAGCGTTCGCAAGACGACTTCGATGAGCGGCCAGACAAGGGCGATACCCCCGACAACGCCGGCGGCGATGAGCATCACGCCAATGGCGAAAGCCACGCGCCGGAGCCGGTTGTCCAGCAATTCGACGACCACGGGCTTGTCGCCGACGCGGAAATGCGCCTCCTCGCCTTTCTTCGGCTCGATGTGGACTTCATCACTCACGGATCAGTCCCCTGGACCATCGCTCTGCCTGAAATCGGGATGCTTTGTTATTGTGAGCAAAAACCGGCGCCTTGGCAAGCCTCCGGTCAGTCGAACGGGCCTTCTTCGCCCTCTTCGCGGCTTTTCTTTGCCCGGCGCGCTTCGTCGTAAATCACGTCCAGGTCGTCCGCCTGGGGGTCGAGTTCCAGGTAGCGGAGCAGGTCCCTGGCGCCTTCTTCCTTGCGTCCCGCGCGGAGATTCAAGACACCCCGGTTGCGGCGCTCGGTGGCGTTGTCGGGATCGACGACCAGCATCCAGGTCAGCGTTGGCAGCAGCTGGGTCAGATTGTTCTGTCGCAGATAGGCGACTTTCAGGTTATTCAGCATCCGCACAATGATGTCGCGGGGGGCCGCGGGCTCCAGTGTCGATTCGATCAGCGCGGGAGGCAGATTGGTGACGCGCTGGACGAGATCGATGGCCTCGGAGTGTTCCAGAATCGTGCATTCGTTGAAGGGATCGATATAGATGCGGCGGCCGGAAACCTCGGTTCCGGTGAGAAAATGGCCGGGGGCGGCCACGCCGAACAGATCCAGGCCGAGGCGCTCGCCCATGGCGGACAGGAGAACGGAGAGGGTGATGGGCAACCCTTCGCGGGCAGACATGACATAGGTCAGCGCGCTGTTTTGTGGATGGTGAAAAGCCTGGCCCGCTCCGCGAAAGCCAAGATCGGTACAAAAGAACTCGGCCAGGCGCGCGATCCGCTCTTCGTCGGCCACGGCGCTGGCGAGGTGGGGAGAGACTTCCGCCACCCAGCGATCGAGCACATCATACCACGCGTCGGCCCAGCCGGGGCTGAGATCCGGCTCGATCAAACCGGAAATCAACAGGGCGGAGTGAAACACCCCGCCCCGTTCGTTCAGGTTTTCCAGCGACTGCTGAAACGCCTCAAGATGGCGATCTTGATCATCCGGTTCTGAAAAGTCCGACATTCCGCCTCCGGCGTGGTAATCCTTACAGATCCTCGTAGAATCGCTGGGTATAGTTCGAGAGTTCGGAGATCAACGGATCCGCTTCGCGCTTGGGCAGCAAGTGGCCGATGGTGTATCCAAGGCGATTAAGGACCACGATGTAAGGGAAGGAAGTCACCGCGTATTCCCGTGCCAGAGGCCGATTCTCGCGGTAGGTGATCCGGACCAACTCGAACTCATCGAGCTTATCAGCCACGCGCTCCTGGCGCATGAGGCGCTCGAAGGTGTTGGCCTGGGTGGAATCTCCCGAGAAAAGAATCAACACGGGCTTGCCCGTCTCCCGGGCGGCCTCTTTCGCCTGGGCAATGCTACTGTGGAAATCCAGGTCCGCAAGCTGCGGGGGTTCCGCCGCCGGCGTCACGACTTGTGGCTGGCTCTGCACGGCCGCTTCCGCTTCCGGCTGCTGGGTCATCTGCTCGCCAGGAACGTCGAAGGCCTCTCCCGCGTCCTGCGGAGCGCCGGGAGCCGTTTCCGCTTCACCGAAGGGACTGGGAACTTCTTCGGTGCCTTCCTGCTGAAAGGGGCCGGGGCCCTCCTGCGGTTGGGCCTGGGCCCGCTCAAACGGGTCCGGTTGCGTTTCCGTTCCTTCAAAGGGGCTGGGCGCCTGTTGATCCTGCGGCGCCTGGGCAAAGGGGCTTTCCGTGGGGAATTCCTCGAAGGGATCCTCCTCCGCCGTCTCTCCTTCACCGAGAACAAAGGGCGACAACTCGGTGCCCTCGCCGGGGAACTGGGTAAAGGGATCGTCCTGGGCAAAGGGGGATTCGGGCTGGGCATCCACTTCCGCATCGGTGGTGAAGGGGCTTTCTTCTTCCAGGTTATCCACGGTTTCCGGAGGCGTGTCGAAGGGCGGATCAATGGCCTCGCCAACAGTCACTGCATCACGGCTCAGGACCGGCGGATCGGCCGCCCCAAGGTCTTCATTGCTGAACCGCATGGCCGAAAGCGCGAGGGCGTAATCCGCCATGTCGTCCACCGGGCCCTGGGAGGTATTTGCATCGAGGGTGACCTGAACCTCCGCATTTTCCGGCAATGTATAAGAGCCCACGCGCACCCACCGATTCTCAGCGCCCTCGGCGATTGTTCCCGGCGTAAAGTTCATGATCATCGAATCTTCGACGCCGGGGCCATTCACGCGGATCGTTGTTCCGGCGGCGTTGGAATCCTGGGGCCAGGTGATGTCCATGGCGTAGGTGCCCGATTCCTGGAGCGTTGGGGCAAAACGGGCCGAGCCATCAAGATCGCCGTCGGCATCAGGAAGCAGAATCCGCGAGCGCGTTTCCACCGACAGGCCCTCGGCCAGGCTGCTTGTGCCGTGGTCTTGCCACTCACCGGTTGGTTCTGAATAATACTGGCGGTTCTCGCCTTCGCTGTGGGCCTCGATAATCAGCGTTTCCGCCTGCAAGGCGATCGGCAGCATCGCTGCCCCTGTAAGGCCCGCTCTTGCGATACGCGTTGCCATCTGACGCATGGCCTGATCCTCTCGGAAAGGTAGAAGTTTCAGTTTCCTGGCTGCTGCCGAACCGATAATCGGCCCGCGCCAGGACGCGGGCAAGGAATTTGCACCCGCAACCGATGATCTCCAAGGGAATTATTCCCTCATCGTGGGATAGAATACCACGCAACTTTCAAAAAGAGCGAGGAATCATGCCGGAACACATTCTGGACACTGTCATTATCGGAGGGGGCCCCGCCGGCCTGGCTGTCGCCCACACTCTCCACCAGGAAGGGATCGACTACCAGGTTTACGAGCAAGGCCCCATCGCGTGGCATATTGCGCAATATCCCACCTTCATGCGTTTTTTCTCCACCAACGAGAACCTGGAAATCGCCGATTTTCCCCTGGGGATCAGCGATGAAAAACCTTCCCGCCAGCAATACCTGAAATACCTCGCGGGCTTCGCTCGCTATCATCATTTGAAGGTGCGGACCTATATCAAGGTCAATGGTGTCGAGCGCGGGGAAAACGGCGTCTTTACCGTGGAATTGGAACGCCAGGGCGGCCGCAAGTCCACCGTTCATGCCTATTCCGTCGTGGTGGCTGTGGGGGC
This sequence comes from uncultured Candidatus Sumerlaeota bacterium, assembly GCA_964346275.1. GTDB lineage: Bacteria > Sumerlaeota > Sumerlaeia > SLMS01 > SLMS01 > CAYFUR01. The sequence continues at coordinate 9,695 of CAYFUR010000093.1, read as the reverse complement.
GTGGGACGTCCCGCGCAAGCTGGATGTTCCGGGCGCGGAACTGGAAAAGGTAAGCTACCGCTACACAGAACCGCATGATTATCTCGACCAGAAGGTGCTTGTGGTTGGGGGACGCAATTCCGCGATCGAAACGGCGCTGCAGCTCTGGCGCGCCGGAGCGGATGTGACGCTCTGCTATCGCCGCAAGGAATTCACGGGGCGCGGCGTCAAATACTGGCTCAGGCCGGATATTGAAAACCGCATCAAAAAGGGCGAAATCAAAGCGTTTCTCGGCGCGCATGTGAAGCGCATCGATTGGGAGACGGTGGAGATTGAAAAGGAAGATGGTGAAGTCGTCACGATCGAAAACGACTTTGTCCTGCCCATGCTCGGTTACGATCCGCCGGTGGATTATCTCAAGAGCCTGGGCATCGAACTGGAGCCGGAAACGAACAAGCCGGAACACAATCCGGACACGCTCGAAACCAACGTGCCGGGTATGTTCATTGCCGGCGTGATTACCTATGGAAATATCAGCGGCCACGTCTTCATCGAGAACTCGCGCCATCACGGCGAGATGATGCTGCCGCGGCTGAAAAACCTGCTGGAAGAGCGCAAGACGGTCAGCGCCTGA
>CAYFUR010000093.1:4904-8982 GCA_964346275.1 uncultured Candidatus Sumerlaeota bacterium | reverse complement strand
CCGGGCCGTTTTCTTTATTGATAGCTGTGCATGCGGCCCGTGCCGGCAAACCCGGCGATGTCGCCCTGGCTCAGGGTTCCATTGGTCGGATCGTATTCGGTATTGACGGGATGATAGCCGGCTTCCTTCGAACGATACATCCCGGAAAAACAATAGGGATCGAAGGGCCGGTAGGCCCCGAGGGAGTCCTGCTGGTCCGGGCCCAGGCTGACCACCGCCGCGCCGTGGCGCTCCAGGCAGGGCATTCCCCAGCTCTCGGCGAGGTACCGATAATTGTAATACAGCAAAGCCTTGCCCGGATTCAGCGAGCGCGGCGCGGGCTCGCCGTTACGCTCGCGAAAGTAACTGATCTCCCGCGCCTTGGAAAACGGATCGTGGAATGAGGAAGCGGAGACGTATTCCACGGGAGAGCGCAGTGCATCGAGTTGGATATCGGCCAGAATGCCCAGCCGGTCTGTGGGAAAAACACGCCGGGCCATCGGGTAATGATTGTTGTCCAGCGCATAGACCTCGAGCGCGTTGGAAAGCACGCGAATGTTGTTTGAAGCCGCCGCCACCTTGCTGCGCGTATGCGCTTCCAGGTAATTGGGCAGCGCAATCGCCGCAAGCAGCGCAATGATCGCCGCAACGATCAAAAGCTCGATGAAAGTCAGTCCTTTTTGCCTTTCGGCCGATTTTTGAATTATCATGTCTATACGCACTCCGTTTCCGGACTAATGCACTACGGAGGGGTAGTAATCCCCTAAATCGATCCCTTCCGCGTTGTCGAGTAATTCCCACGCCCAGGGCGGAACCTCGGCCTGGGCCGGCAGCTTCTCCGGGGGACTCCCCTTCATGGCACGGCCTTGCTCGCGGCCCGGGAGTTCAATGGAGCCTGAAGAGTTCACAACACGGACGCTCCCTCGATCAACATAAACCTGCATTTCATCGGGCCCGGTTTCGACTCCGAAGACCGTACCCAGCACTTCCGCCCGGCCGTGGCTTGTCTCCACGGCAAAATCGCCGGAGTTTTCCTCCACGACGGCCAGAACCTCGCCCTGTTCGAGAAAAACGCGCTCTTCTTCCATTATTCTCAGTTCCGTATTCTCTGTCCCGAAGAGTTGGATCCGGCCGGCGTCGAGGCGATAGACAAAGCCGGAATCCGGTGCGGAGACGATGGACACCGCTCCCGCTTCGCCGGACAAAACCTCCACGCGGCCCTGGGCCAAAACGAGTTCGCCCAGCCCTTCTTCCGACCCGCCGCCGGACAGCACAAAGTAGGCAGCAACCCCGATGAGAAGCGCCGCGGCCGCGGCGAGGGGATAAATCCGGTTCCGGCGCGGAGAAACAGACTCAATCCTTGCCGGGCGGGAGGAAGGCCTGCCCTCTGGCCGTTGCCGTTCCTCCATGGCGGCCTGGTGGAGCGCGCCGCGCATCCGTTGCTGAAACGACGCTCCGCGCTCGGCTTGCTCTTGGGAAGCCTCGTCGGCGAAGCGGCGCAACAGCGCGTCCATCTCCGCGTCCGACGGTGTGATATCCATCTTGTCCCGATCAGTCATGAGAGAAAATCTCCCGGCGCGAGGCCCTGGCGGTTCAATTCCTCGCGCATCTTCTTGAGCGTCCGCCCAAGTTTCACCCCAACTGTGCCCATGGGCATATTGAGGGTTTCGGCAAGCTCCCTGATGGATAATTCCCCAAAGTAGCGGAGCATCACCAAGTCGCGTTCCGCCGGAGCCAGCTTTCCCAGTGCGTCCCGCAACACCGCTTGCATTTGATGGCGGTCAAGTTCGCGGCGCGCGGCGGGCTCCTCCGCCGCCGTCTCCCGGGCTTCGTCGAATTCCGGCCCGCCAGAAGCCGGGGCCCGGCGGTCCTGGGTCTTGCGTTTCCACATCAGCCGGTTAGCCACCGTAAACAGCCATCCTTTCAACTGGGCCTCGCCCTGGATTTTCCGCCGCTGGCGATAGGCGGCGAGAAAGGCTTCCTGGGCGATGTCTTCCGCCGCGTCGTGATCGCGCGTCTGCAGTGCCAGAAACGCCAGAAGGCGGTGTTGATAGGCTTCGACAATTCGCATGGCGGCCTCTTCGTCTCCGCGCTGGAAACGGACAAAGGTCTCGCGATCGATTCTCTGGGCGTCTCCATCCATACGGCTTGTTGCCGCCTGCTTTTTTCCCCGGCCCGGAAGCACCGGCAACTGTTGCGAGTTGGCGTGTGGAGTCTTCTCCCTCGTCCAACGGTTTCATGGGCAGAAGAAACTCCTTCCACATTGACGCTTCTACCACGGTAAGTGCCCGGCTCGCTGTGATTTTTTACATGCGAAAACAATCGAGACAAAAAGAGGAGGCCTCCTCCCGGGGCGAGGGAAAGCTCTCTCGGGGTTTGCAGGCGAAAAAATAAGTGATCCTTCGCGATACGACCGAACTTGACACTGTTCGCGCCCCGGTGCTCTGGCTGGACAGCGAGCCTCGAGAAGCCAGTTCGAGTGGTCCCGCTCCGGCCCGCCCGGGGCATCGCGCGACATTCGCCGCCAGGAGCCTTTCCTTAAATGGACATGTATCAAATCGACGGAGCCGTGCCGCTTGCCGGCACCGTCCGAATCAGCGGCTCGAAGAATGCCTGCCTCCCGCTGCTCACCGCCTCGCTCCTCACCGACGAGCCAACGGTTTTGGAAAGCGTCCCGGATTTGCGGGATATTCGCGAAATGCGCGGCCTCATCGAACACCTGGGGGCCCGCGTCTCGTTCGAGAACGGCCGGATGGAAATCGATCCCTCTGGCGTCCACAGAGACTTCGTTCCTTACGAAATCATGCGCAAAATGCGCGCGTCGTTCTATGCCATGGGGCCCATGATCGCCCGCATGGGAAAGGCCCGCGTGTCGGAGCCCGGCGGATGTGCCATCGGCGACCGGCCCGTGGATCTGCACATCCGGGGCTTTAAAGCGCTCGGGGTGCAGCTCGCCCGCAGCCAGGGCTATCTCCACGCGCTGTCGCGCGGATTGGCCGGCGCGCGGCTCTCTCTCCTCGGAAAAAACGGCACCAGTGTCGGCGCCACCTGCAATGTGTTGATGGTGGCCGCCGTGGCCAAGGGCACGACGGTGATCGACGATGCCGCCTGCGAGCCGGAAGTCGTGGAGCTGGCCCGGTTCCTCAACGCCATGGGCGCCAGAGTGGAAGGCGCGGGAACGCACACCCTGCGCATCGAGGGCGTCAAAAAACTGCGGGGAACACGCTGGACCGTGCAGCCCGACCGCATCGAGGCGGCCACCTATGCCGTGGCCACATTGATGACCCACGGCGACGTGACGCTGGAAAATGCGCCGGCGCCGGAATTTATCGGCTCGACGCTCACCGCGCTGGAAAACTGGGGCGCCGCGCTCCAGTGGAAAGACGAGCGCACCCTGCGCGTGCGGCGGGAAAAGGCAAAGAAACGTCCGCTCCAAATCGTGACGGAACCCTTTCCCGGCTTTCCGACGGATGTGCAGGCTCCGCTGACGGCGTTGCTGGCGCTGACACCGGGTGTGTCATCATTGCGCGATACGATCTATCCCGAGCGATTCATGCACGTGCCCGAGCTGAAACGCCTGGGCGCGCGCATCACTCCGCCGGAAAAGGGACGCATCGAGATAACCGGCGTCCCGGCGCTGGAAGGCGCGGCGGTGATGGCGAGCGATCTGCGCGCGGGAGCCGCGCTGGTGCTGGCCTCCCTTGCCGCTCATGGCAAATCGCAAATCCGTCGCATCTATCATATCGAGCGCGGATACGAGGCCATGGAGCAGAAGCTTCGCGGACTGGGCGCCAAGATCGAGCGGGTTCCCGAGTCCGTGGAAGATCCGGGCCTGGAGCCGCTGGTGTTCGAAACCAACGCCGCCGAAAGCGTGGTGGAATCGCCGAGCGGCGTGTCGCCCGCACGGGTTGTCCAGGAGTAATCCTGAAAAGCCACTGGGTGGATGAAACGTTTGTGAAGACGGTCCAAGTTTTGCCTTATCGAGCAACGGACGAAAACAACGGCGGAAAGCCGCCGGAGTGATTCGAGGGCTTTCTTCTCAATATAAGCCGCGCGGGGTGATCGCCGAAAGGCACGCTCCGCGCGCACGATTTTTAGG
>CAYFUR010000093.1:0-4804 GCA_964346275.1 uncultured Candidatus Sumerlaeota bacterium | reverse complement strand
ATAAGCCGCGCGGGGTGATCGCCGAAAGGCACGCTCCGCGCGCACGATTTTTAGGGGCACCGCGGAGAAAACGGGGAGAGGAAGTACGGAGTGTAAGTGGAGGCTCACGAGCAAGTGTAAGGGGGTTGTGCTACCCGGTCTGCTTCGGCGCTTTCCGCTTTCCATCTCCTGAATCCGTGGTGCGCGCGACAAGGTAGCGCGGCCGGCCCTTGGCTTCCTCGTAGATCATGGCGATATACTCGCCGATGATGCCCAGCGACAGCATGATAAAGCCGCCGCTGATGAGCTGCATGATGATCACCGTGGTAAAGCCCACGGCGGCCTCGCCGGCGATCCAGAGCTGGAGCGTCCGAGCCCCGATCAGCACCGCCAGCACCAGAAACACGACACCGAAAATCAGCGTGATGCGCAGCGGAATCGAGGAAAACGACACGATGGCGGAGGCCGCCAGCCGCGTCAGCGCCACCGGCGACCACTTGGACGCGCCCTCGACGCGGTCCGCCACGACAAAGCGCAGGCGCTTGACCCGGAAACCCATCCACGCCGCCATGCCGCGAAAGAAGACGTTGCTTTCCGTCATGCGCGCCCAGGCGTCGAGCACGCGCCGGTCGAGCAGCTTGAAATCCGACGCGTTCGCCAGGTTGTATCCCGTGAGCAGCTTCATGGTGCGGTAAAAGAGCGAGGCGGAAAACCGGCTAAACGCCGATTCGCGCCCGCGCGTGGTTTTGACCGCCTCGACGATATCGGCCTCGCCCGATTTCCAGATCGCCACCATTTTGCGGAGCAGTTCCGGCGGATGCTGGAGATCGGCATCCATCACGATGGCGGCGTTTCCCCGCGCCGCTTCGAGCCCCGCGCAGAGCGCCCGTTCTTTTCCAAAATTCCGGCTGAGCTGGATCCCGCGCACACCTTTCATCGAGTGGCTGGCTTCTTCCACAGCCTCCCAGGTGTTATCGCGGGAACCATCGTCCACCACGATGATTTCGTAGCTCTCGCCCACCTCGCCCAGATGGCGCTCGACGATGCGCAGCGTATCGCGCAGGTGGGCGCCCTCGTTAAAGGCGGGCAGGATGATCGACAGCTCCGGCGCGGCGGAAGATTTCTTCTGAGCCATGACGCCCTCCGCTCGGGATTCCAGGCGCGAAAGTCCTGGACCCTCCATCGTTGCAACAAGGGAAAGAGTGGCAATCCCCATCTTTGCCCCCGCCCACCGAAGCTCGCCAGAGCGAAGCCGGGGCATCCGCCACGGCGTGTGGCGAAGTCCGGGCCGTCATTATCGTAATCGTCCTCATCCTCGTAATCGGGAACCTGATTTGCGGAAGAGATCGCGGCAAACTCTAGATTCTTCTTTCCTCTGCACGTGTGGAAGAACAAATTCGAACAATAGTTTTCAAACAAAATTTGGAAACGCTGACACAGCCAGCTGCGGGGATATCGGTATGAAGGTTTACTCACCAGTTCTGGAAGTCTTGGCTGCCATCTGCGCGGGCCTACTCGGTCTTCTTGCCATAGTAATAGGCATTTTTCTCATCCCGGCAGACTCGCATGTTGGGCTTGCGATCGCATTGTTGGGAGGCATGGGAGTCTTGGCATCTGTACTCCTGTTCTGCATGGTTTCTCTAATAGCTGCACTGAACCGCATGTATTCGGCTTGGCATACACAGTTTTCAAAAGATCGAGACCTCGGCACGAAAAAGACAGATAGAATGGCCTATTCATTCTCCCCGAAGAAATAAATCGATGTTGGCAGAACTTTAAGGGATAACCCTGTGGTGGTAAAACCAGTTCGATTCGCTTTCTCTGGAATAGGCCCCTTCCCCCCGAACCTCTTGACCTGATCGGCCGCTCTGGCGACACGCTTTCTTCATCTTCTGGAGGCTTGCCCGCCGCCCGCGATGTCCCACCCGCCCGACAGCTTCGCTTTTTCCCCGCCGCCGCGCTGGCGCGTTTGGCTGCCGGTGCTGCTGGCGTTCGCGGCCTTTGCCCTGGTCCAGACGCCGGGGCTGCTGAACGGCGGGTTTCGCTGGGACGAGAGTTTTTCGGAATACATTCCCTGGCGCGTGGAGGCGGGGCGCCAGCTCGCCCAGGGGCATTTTCCCTTTTTCACCAGCAAGGTGTTCGGCGGGATGCCGATCTTTGCTACGTCGTACACCGGCGTGCTGTATCCGCCCAACTGGCTGTATATCGTCTCGCCGCCTTGGATTTCCAACGTTCTGGCGTTTTTTCATTCGTTCATGGGCGCGCTGGGGATGTTTGTCTATCTGCGGTCGCGGCGATTCGTTCCGTTTGTGGCCGTGGCGGGGGGGCTGCTGTTTGCCGCGAATTCCTTCTGGATTTCCCACTGGGCGCATATCTCCATGCGCGAGACGGGGCTGATGGCGCCGTGGGTGGTATGGCTGGCGCGGCGGCTGATGCGCCAGCCGGGACCGGAGCGGGCCGTGGCGTTTTCCCTGGCGCTGGGGGTGCAGATCGCCATTGGCTACCAGCAGATCTATCTCTTCACGGTGCTGTGGATCGTGCTGGAGTGGATCGAGACGCTGCGCTGGCGATGGCTGTCGCTGCGGGCGGCGCTTTGGATGGCGGCGGCGGGGGCGCTCGGCACGGGGCTCATGGGGGCGCAGTTATTCAGTTCGCTGCGGCTGATCGAATCCACGCCGCGGGCGGCGATGACGCCGGAGCTTTGGATGGCGTCGAGCTTCAGCCCGTCGCACGTGCTCTTTTTCCTGTCGCCCCGCGCCTTTGGATATATGCGCTATTTCGGCGACGGCTATGCGTCGGAGCTGGTGGTGGCGATTCCGTCCTTCGCGTGGGCGCTGGCGCTGCTGGCGGTTGTGTTCTGGGTGCTGCGGCGCCGCGTGCGCGGCGGCCCCCGCGGCCGCGCCATTGTCCTGTTTGCTCTCGGGGCCGTGGCGGCGTATCTATTGGCCCTGGGCGAGCATTTTCCGCCGTATAGACACCTCTTCGGCGTGCCGCCGTTCAGCTTCTTCCGCATTCCATCGCGCTACCTGTTTCTCGCCACCACTTTTGGCGTGATCCTGGGCGCCCACGGGATGCAGGAGCTGCTGCGCTTGGCGGCGTGGAAGCGCCTCGGGTGGTTTCTGGCCGCGTGGGCGGCCTTTGCCGCGTTGATTATCGGCCTGGCGCTGGTCTTTCGCAATTCGCCCTCCGGCACGGCGGCGGCCACGGACGGTTTCTGGCGCCAGGCGTTTTTCTCCAGCCCGCCGGACGTGCGCCACATGGACGCGACGCTGCGCCGCCTGGGCCTGCCCGGGGCGGGCGGATTCTTCGATCTCACCGGTATCCACGCGCTGATCAGCGTGCTTCTGGGGGGGGCGCTGCTCTTCTGCCGCCGGGTGCCGCTGGCTGCCGGGATGGTGGTGCTGGCGCTGCTTTGCCTCGACACGAAAATTCTCCAGCGCCACGCCCTGTTCGAGCCCGGCCGCCCGCGGGAAATCCTGAACGCCGATGCCAACCCGCTCTTTCCCGAACGCGTCCAGGACGATGTCGTGCGTCTCTACAGCCTATCTCCCGACGCGAATACGGTGGGCTATCTCGCGTATCCCCATCTGACGTTTCTGTTTCCGGGATACAGGTCGCTGAACGGATACGGCCCGTTGCTGAATATGCAGCTCGAACGCTACGTCGGCCTGGCCAACGTGGGCGTTGGTTTCCGCGACAGCCGCCTGCTGTGCAATCCGGCGCCGCTTCGCCACCTTGCCGTATCCCACCTGGTGGTTGAGCGATCGCGCTTCGACGAAAGCGACGCGCTCTGCCATGCGCGGAACCTCGGCCACGAATTCCGCGTCGTCCAGTGGCATCGCGGGTTCGACCTGCTGGAAATCAAGAATACGCGGCCGCGATTCGATTACGCCAAGCGATGGCGCCCCATGGATGAACAGGAAATGGAGAACTTCCTGTTCTGGCACGATCCCTCGAAGCCCGAGGCGGACACCGTGCTGGCCGATCCCCAGTGGAAGGAACTGCCGCCCGTGGAAAGCGGGCTGACGCCGCCGGGGATCAAGGTGCTGGCGGACGAACCTTCTTATCAAAAGGTGCGTATAGACGCGCCGCCGGAGGGCTCCATCCTGCTCGTGCGCGACGTGCATTGGCCGGGATGGGAATACCGCCTGGCGGATTCCGGGGACGGCTGGGAGGATATGGGCGTGGCCAACGGCCTGCTGCGCTATGCGCCGGTGCCGGGCGGGCCGCACACGGTCGAGATGCGCTATCGCCCGCCGGGATGGCGGACGGGGCTTCGCGTGTCCCTGGGCGCCGCGCTGGTGCTCGCCGCGATTTTCATTGGCGCGATGTGGCGCCGGTTTCACACTCGCCGCGTATCAGTCTCCTGATTTCCGCTTGCGAAAGGCGCCGCCATGTTTCTCTCCGCCCTGCTGATTGCCTGGATCTGGACGCTCGGCCTGATTGCGCTGGTGATGCTGGCGTGGCGGGCGAGCGAATCGGTCGCCCGCGCTCCCCTGCTGGACGTCGTGATGAGCCTGTTCACGTGGCTGCCCTGGATTTACGCGGCGATGCGCGGCGGCTGGGAAGGGTTCGGCGGCTGCCTGGCGGGCCAGGCTCTCGGCCTGATCACCTTTACGATTCTTCACAGCGCGGCCCGCGGCCATCGCGGCGCCTCGACGATCCGGAAAACGCTCGACCGGATCGTGGGGCCGGTGCGCAACCACCTGGGCCTCTGGGTCACGGTGCCGGCGCTGCCCATTTTTCTCGCAATCCGCGCCGGGGAAATCCTGCTCTATCCTCTGCTGGTGCGCATCCTGGGCTTTCCGCGCTATCGCCATGGCGA
>CAYFUR010000092.1:0-14557 GCA_964346275.1 uncultured Candidatus Sumerlaeota bacterium | reverse complement strand
CTATGAAGCCGGTATCCGCGAGACGATGCAGCGCGTGCGGCGCCAGCGCTGATTTTTCTTTTGCACCTCGCCTTTTCTATCCGAAAAGACCAGTCTACCCTCTCAGACTTGGGGGCTTCCATGCTCGAAGCATTTGCCACGCCCGAAAGCTGGATTGCGCTGCTCACCCTGACCACGCTCGAAATCGTTCTCGGTATAGACAATGTGGTGTTCATTGCCATCCTTTCCGGGCGCCTTCCGGAAAAGCAGCAGGCCTCGGCCCGGCGCTGGGGACTGCTCGGCGCCAAGGGCATGCGCATTATGCTGCTGTTTGATATCAGTTGGATCATGGGCTTGACCAAGCCCTTTTTCGATGTCCTTGGAAAGGAAATCTCAGGACGGGATTTGATCCTCCTTGCCGGCGGGTTGTTTCTCATCGCGAAAGCGACCGATGAAATCCATGAGCGTATCGAGGAGGCGGGCAATCCCGCCGACCGGCCGGTCCACACAGCTGCCTCCTCATTTTCCGGCGTACTTATCCAGGTGATGATCCTCGATATGGTCTTCTCGCTCGATTCGGTGATTACGGCGGTGGGCATGGCCGACCATATGGCAATCATGGTGGTCGCCGTGATTATCGCCATCATTGTGATGATGATCTTTGCCGACGCCGTGAGCGACTTCATCCATCGCTACCCCACCATGAAAATCCTTGCGCTTTCCTTTCTGTTCCTCATTGGCGTGATGCTCGTTGCCGAGCGGTTCAGAAAACACATCGAGAAGGGTTATATCTACTTTGCCATGGGCTTTTCCCTGTTTGTTCAGTTTATCAATCTGCATATCACAAAGAAGCGCCGCGAAGCCCGGAAAGCCTCCGAGTCCGCGGCGCCCGCGTGATTGATTTCAAGCCATGGCCGGGGCGGCATTTGTCTTCGCTCTTGCCCGGCCGGTTCAAGCAGTGCCTGTATAGACGGGTGGTTCTACTCTGCCGTCTTGTAGTCTTCGTATTTCTTCCAGAGCGGCAGGATCGCCGCCGGTTCCGCCAGCCCCGCGCGAATAGCTCCGTCCTTTCCGTAGAGCAACGATCCGCCTTCCGGCGTGAAATCGCCATTTGGCGGATCACGGAACCAGGGATCACCCGCCCACGCCGGTTCGCCCTTTGTCATATCCACCGGCTCGGAGTCGTTCTTCCAGTAGTGATTGCTGCTGGCAATCATCCCCGCATCTGTCGGCGGTCCGGCTTTCGTCATGAGGCTTTCCGGCCGCGGATAGCGCGTCATCGCCGATGGATTTTCGACAAAGCTGTTTCGCTCCACTCCGAGTTCACAGGACAGCCACGCCCCAATCGCCGTGGCTTTCGAGCGATAGAACAGATTGTGTTCGATCAGCACATCGCTTTGCGCATAACCCCAGATCGAACCCTTGCTGCCGGAAAACAGGTTGTTGGCAATGCGCCCATGGGCCGATTTGTTGCCAAGATAGGCCCCCGCGCGAACGTTGTCCGCCACCAGGTTGTTCACCATCTCCATTGTGCCGCCGGTATTGCGCACGGCGTGGTAGCCGCATTGCGCCAGGACATTGTTCTCGATCCGCACGTTGGAATACTCGTGCAGTGTCACGACACTGTGCCCCGCGCCGGTGAGGATCGAATTCGTCACCGCGCCATTGGCTCCGTTTGTATAGAGGATGGCATAGGCAAATCCAAAGGTGGAGCCGTTCGTAAAGGTGGCGTCGCCGCGGCCCGTGACGAGCAGCCCGCCGGGCGTTTGCTCGGGGCGGTCCAGCGGCTCCAGGCGGCATCCGTCGAGAACGACGCCCTTGCTGTCGTGCACCGCTACGGCGGCGGGGAATTCCATGCGCTGGCCTGTCACCTCCGGCGCCCAGCGCACCGTGATGTTTTCCAGCGCCACATCATCCGCCCGGATATACACGGCCGGTTCCTGGCCGAGGTGCTCAATCGTTACGTTTCCCGCGGACGCAGCCTTGAGCGTCAGCGCCTTCGTGATCTCCGCCGGTCCGCGATAGACGCCCGGCTCCAATTCGACTACGCCGCCCGCCTTCGCCTGGTCGATCAGGTCCTGAAGCTGCGCCTTTTCGGCTGTCTGTTGAGAAGTGTCGGCCGCGGGCTCCGGAGGTGCCTGGCGCGCGGTCGCGGCAAGGCGAAGCGTGCCCAACAATGCCACGACGCAAAGTCCGGCAATGGCGAATGAAGCGATCTGGCGCCGGGAGAGCGGCAAAGCGCGGCGGCCTTGTTTGAGCGCGCGCAGGCGGCGCGAAACTTCGGGCACCCGCGCCATAGGCACCCCGAGAGCCGCATTGGGCGGCAGGGACACCATTTCCACCGCAATCCGGGCCAGGGTGCGTGTATAGCGGTCGCGGTCGCCGAGCAATTCCGCCGTCGTGGCATCGGCGACTTCTTCGCAAGCGCTCGCATGAGCCGATGGGATTCGCCAGGCCAGCGGATTCCACCAAAGCGCAATCCGCACAAGGCGCAGCACCAGGCCCCAGGCGACGTCCTGGTGCCGCCAGTGGGTCAGCTCGTGGCAGAAAACCGCCAGCAGTTCCTCACGATGATCCGCATCCAGCATCCGGGAGGGCAGGAAAATCCGTGGACGCCGCAATCCTGTCAGGAAGGGCGTGGAGAGATTTTCAAGAGTATAGACGGATATTCCGTTTTCCACGCCGCTAAGCCGCGCCGCTTCCTCCGCAAGCAGCCGGGTTTCGTCATCAACGGGCGACGCCGCTCGCCGCCATCCTTTGACCCGCACCCATCCAGCCGCCAGCCTCGCGGAAAGTCCAAGAGCCACAACGGTATAGACACCCCAAAGGAGCACCCAGGGGGACGGATCGCCCCGGCCCCCGCCAGTGGAACCTGCCGCGGTTGCGGCTGTTTCCGCGCTGGCGGCGGCAACCTCCTCGTCTGCTCCGGCCGTCGCCCCGCGCGTTTTTGACTGTGTTTCCCGCGAATCGGAAACCGTCGGACCCTCCCTCCCTTCCTCGAAGAAACCCGGCTGCTGCATCGGCACATTCCAGGTCCAGCGCACCGGCGCCCCGTGGAACAACACCACGGCCAGGATGCCCGCGGTGGTTCCTCTCCACAGCATCACACGCCACCGGGCATTGGCCCGCGCCAACATCAGGTGTCCGCACCACGCCGCCGCAAGAAGCACCGCCATCTTTCCCGCCAGCATCACGGCATCGCCGTTCATGATCTGCCTCCTCCCTGGTTTTCGTCCGGGGTTTCCTCTTCCGCGAGGCGTTTCAATTCCTCGATTTCCTCCGGCGACAACTCCTCCGATTTCATCAGCCGCGCGACCAATGCCTCCGGCGAGCCGCCGCAAAAGGTGTCGAGTAGCTGGCGATACATCGACCGGAAGGCGGATTCCTGGCGCGTGCGCGCTCGGTAGTAGAACGCCTTGCCCACGCGGCGCCGCGCCACATGACCCTTTTCCACAAGAATGCGCAGATACGAGCGTAGCGCCGGATCCTTGATCGGCCGGGGAAATCGCTCCTGGACTTCCGGCGGCTTCAGCTCGCCGCCTTCCTCCCAGAGAATTTTCATCACCTCCAGCTCGCCTTCGGTAAACCGGGGCATGGGCGTCCCCTCCTTTTGCGCACGACTGCAGAAACCTCTGCACATTTCCCGCATTGTGTCAAACACAAAGTGCAGACACTTCTGCATTAGAATTTCTCCTGCCATCTGGCTTGCCTTTCGCCTAGCATTGATGGCGTCGGGCGGGTGACGCTCTCTGCCTCCCGGAACCATTAAGCCCCATTGATCCTTATTCTCATTCTATGATCCGCTACTTCCAGTCCGCCGCCATCACCATCTTCTTTCTCGTCATGATGTTTTTTCTGTTCCGTGACCATGTCGTTCCATCCTGGAACCGTGGCGGGGGGATCGAGGTGGATCGAAACGTCCTGACCGATAGCTGGTCCAACCAGGACGAATGGATGACCATCGAATTCGGCGAATACAATCTGGGCGCCATGCGCACCACGGCCGATTGGGAAGAGGAGGAGGATTTTTACTGGGCGACGGCCCATGTCGAAATCGATGCGCCCTTCATCAAGGGCCGGGTCATGACGGCAGTGAGGCTGAATCATGGCCTCGAGCTGGAGTCGGCCCGTTTGCGCGCCCACCTGCCCGGTTTCAACCAGAAGCCCTACGATGCGGAAACCTTGGATGGCGGGGAACTGCCTCCGGGCGCTTTTGAGCTGCTTGCCCGGGTCGATGGCAAGGATCTTCGCCTGCGCATGCGCCGCGACGACGCAGTGCGCTACGATTCCGTACGGCTTGCCCGCCCAGTCACCATTGCGGATTCATTGACTCCCATTTTCCGCGGCCAGATGCTCACCAAAGGGGTCACCTATTCCGTCGATATTTACGAACCGCTGTGGGGCAACAAAGCGGGCAAGATGGAGGTGGAATACCTGGGAAACGAGCGCGTCGAGGCAGGCGGCGAACAGTATTACGCCAAGAAGATCGAGATGCGCATGGGAACCAACCGCAGCTTGCTCTATACCGATGAGAGCGGCACAGTGCTGAAACGCGAGTTCGAACTCTTTGGCTCCGGCGCGACGGAGCAAAAAGGCGAGATCCAGGGAACCACGCTGGTTCTGGAACACATCGACCAGATGGACGGCTCCGAGCGCTATCCCCAGCTGGATGTCGTGCCCCGCGAGCCGGAAGTCACCCGCGAAGCGGTCACCGGGGAAAACCAGGGAGAAGTACTCCAGCGCGTCAGCATTTTCTCCGTTCTCAGCGGCGGCCTGATGGAGAATCTTGCATCATCACCGGAGGACCAATGAATCAACTGATTCTGGAAAACCTGAGCAAGGATTACGATGGTTTCTGGGCGCTGAAGAATCTTGACCTGGAATGCCCGCCGGGCGAGTTCTTCTGTTTCCTGGGGCCGAACGGCGCCGGCAAAACCACGACCATCAAAATCATCACCAGCCTCCTGCGGCCAAGCGAAGGCCGGGCCTTGATCTGTGGCCACGATATCCAGAAGGAGCCCCTCGCCGCAAAGCGCCAGATCGGATATATACCCGACCAGCCCTACCTCTATGAAAAGCTCAGCGGCCGGGACTTCATGCAATTTGTCGGCAACCTTTACAACGTCCCCAAGCGCGAGGTGGAAACAGCGACCGAGAAATACTTTACCGCGTTCAAGATCGATCACGCGGCCAACAACCTGATCGAGAACTATAGTTTCGGGATGCGGCAGAAGCTGGTGTTCAGCGCGGCATTCATGCACAAGCCCCGCCTCCTTGTCGTCGACGAGCCCATGGTCGGCCTGGACCCCTATTCCGCGCGCCGGCTGAAAAACATGCTGCGCGAGTTTTGCGCCGGGGGCGGCACCATCTTTTTGTCGACCCACCTGCTGGCCATCGCCGAAGAGTTGAGCGACCGGCTCGGAATCATCACCAAGGGCAAGCTCCGCTTTCTCGGCAGCGTGGAGGAACTCCGAAAATCCCTGGCCCGGGAGCGCGGCAACCTGGAAGATCTCTTCCTCGAGCTGACCGCCGACGGCGTGACGGACCGCTCAGCCTCTCCCTTCGTGGAAGAGGAAGCCGTGGAAAGCCCCGGCGAACTCATCTGAATCCCGCCCGGACGGAGTCTTCATGACGCGCCGCTTCGACCATATCGACTGGCACCTGCAGGTGCGCGCCGGTGATCCCGCCCATGTCGACAAGGTCCTCGACCATTTCCAGAAGAAAGCGGGGACCCGCGCCCGCGTCCTCAGCAGCCAGGGGTCCTGGCGCAACAAGGAGCTATACGAAGTCAAGCTGTCCTCGCCGCTCAACTGTGTTGAGCCCCAGGACGCCATCTTCCGCCTGCTGCTCATGCTGCGCGAGGTCGCCACCGGATGGCAGATCAAGGGTCCCATTGATTACGAGGACGGAATGTGGCTCTTCGGCGCTCTCGCCGCGGCTCCCCAGGCACGTTTCAGTATCCCCGGCATCGAATGGGCCCACGTCGAGATGCGAAACTTTCCCCTCGTGCAGAAAGGATGAACTCCTCCCGGACAAACAACTCCCCCCGGCGGGCGGTCCCGTGACAGAATCCATTTCCCCCAAAGCGAACGGCATGGCACGTATCCTTATCATCGAAGACGACCCCTCTTTCGGCCGGCGGCTGGCCCGCAACCTGGCCATGGACGGCTTCGAGACAGACCTTGCGGAAGGAGGCAACGAGGCCCTGGAACGCCTCCAGCGCGAGCACTTCGACGCCGCCCTCTGCGATATCAAGATGCCCGGCCTCAACGGACTCGAGCTGCTGAGCCGCGTGCGCTCGGGTGAGGACGAGGGAATCGACCCCACCATGCCGGTGGTGATGCTGACCTCCATGGTGGATGTGGAAACCGCCGTGGATGCCATGCGCCGCGGGGCGTCGGACTATCTGACCAAGGAAGCCGGCCGCGCGGAGATCGCCGTGCGCCTGCGCCGCGCCTTGGAACAGCGCGACCTCGCCGAGGAAAACGTCCGCCTGCGCGAGACCATCGCCCGCACCGACGAATTTGGCGAGATGGTCGGCCAGTCGCCCAGCATGGATACCATCAAGGCGGATATCGCCCAGGTCGCGCCGACCCACGCCACCGTCCTGCTTCTTGGCGAAACCGGCGTTGGCAAGGAACTCGTCGCCCGGGCGATCCACCGCGCCTCCGGCCGCGAAGGGCCGTTCATCGATATCAACGGCGCCCTGCTCCCCGACGACAACGCCTTCCAGAGTGAACTCTTCGGCCACGAGCGCGGCGCCTTTACCGATGCCCACCAGATGAAGAAGGGAAAGCTCGAGCTGGCCGATGGCGGAACGCTTTTCCTCGACGAAATCGGCGAGATTTCTCTCGCCGTCCAGGCCAAGCTCCTCCGCGTCCTCGAAGACATGACCTTCACCCGCATGGGTGGGACCAAGCCCCTCAAGGTCAACGTCCGCGTCGTGGTGGCAACCAACCGCGATCTCTTCGAACGCGTGCGCGAAGGACTCTTTCGCCAGGATTTGTACTACCGCCTGAATGTGTTCCCCATCCAGATTCCGCCGCTCCGCGAACGCCGCGACGACGTGGCGGCGCTCGCCAAGTTTTTCATCCAGCACTTTGCGGAGAAATACGGCCGGCCCGTGCCCCTGATCGAACAGACGGCCCTCCGGCGTCTCCAGCAATACGACTGGCCGGGGAATATACGCGAGTTAAAGAATATCTGCGAGCGGCTGGTGATTCGCGCCCGCGGCGGCGACACGATCACCGGAGACGACATCGCGGCCTGCGGCCTCGCAACAGCCCAGCCCGTGACCAAAATCGTCCAGGTTCCCGAGGAGGGGATCGACCTGGATGAAGTCGAGAAGCAATTGGTGCTGGAAGCCCTTAATCGGACGAATTGGAACCAGACGGAAGCCGCGCGGCTGCTGAATATCTCTGTCGACCGGATGAACAACCGCGTGAAGAAATGGAACCTGAAACACGAAAACTGGCGCGTTCACAAAACCTGACGGCGGCTCTCGTCCCTCAATTATGAAAACAGTTTTTGAATCGCCGTATATTCCGCAAAGACGCACCCAATACAAAGAACGATAAAACAAAAGAACTTCAGCTCGGCCCAATAATCCTCCAGATATTCCCCCTTAAAAAGGGAAAGAATATCCGGCATAATCACATACCGGATCACTTCCACGAACCCGTCCCAGTTGCCAAACAGCATTTTGCCAAGGAATAAATAAAGCGGAATATTTACAAGAGCGAGGACGACAAGGAGTACCAGGTTCCATTCCATGATTTTCTTTCCCGGAAAAGGCTTGGTTGGTCTTCCGCCTCGCTACGATAAGACATTGATCCATTCAATCTGATTTCATTCAACCGATTTTATGCATTCCGTTCATCCGCGTGGGGAAGTCCCGAAGAGGCCTTTCAGCACTCAAGAAGCAACCCGCTCGTGGAATAGACGTCTATACGCTTGGCCGTAACAGGCCCTCATTGTCTCATTAGCTCTTTGTAAGACATCATTTTTTCCACTTTGCCCTTGCAACTTTTTCCTGCCCCGCCGAAAACCCCTGAACGCCAAAAGAAGGATTCCGACCCTTATGAGCCACGGCGCGCCTCAATCCCCGCCGGGCGAACAGCCCACCTTCCACTATCACCCCACGCCCTGGTTCAACCTCACCTTTGTGGCGCTGTTGAATGTCGTCGGGCTCATGGTCGTGCTCTGTATTCTTGTCTTGTTTTTGGTTCTCTTCCTGGGAGGGATCCTGCTCATCGGAATCGGGGCGGATGAGGGGTCCGCGCTTCTGATTGCCTCGGGCATCATCATGGCCATCGCGGCCCTGCCTTGCTTTGTTCTGTTTAATCCGCTGATTAATTTGAACCCGTTTGTCACTTCCGTTTCCAGGAGCCGGTCGCCCGTCCCCTTTGATAAAGAAACCTGCCATATCGTTCAGGTCAGCTTCCAGCCGAGGCTCGCCCAGGGCCTTCAAGCAGTCCTGGAAGACGCCGACGACATTGGCCTTCTCTGTTTCGAACCCGGCGCCATTGCCTTCCACGGAGGGGCATTTCATTTCCGGATTCCCTACTCGGCCTGCCGGAAAATGGAATCGCGATTGAATGTGTTTCCCGGGCTGCTCATGAGCGGCCGGCGCCTCGAAGTCTTCCTCGGCGGCAACCAGGGCATGGGGCGCGTGAAAATCCACAACCGGCGCGGGTGGACAACCATCGGCCAGTTGCACAACTCGGGAAAGATCATTCGCATGTTTCGCGAGCGGCTCCCCCACTGTCCCTACGAAAAGCATTTTATTTAATCGTCATTTTCGTATAGACAAGGAAGATCATGATTAAGGTTAAGATCAAGAGCAGGAAAGGGGGAAATCTTGCCCGGTTGCTCCGTCCTCTTAATCTTGATCCTGCTCGTAATCTTATTCTGTCAAAACCGCTGATTCTCTTGAAATCTCGCCCCGCGGCCTAAATCTTCACGCCGGTCATCCTTTCGACACATTCCAGAAGATCATCCAGCTCAAAGGGCTTGGCCAGAAACGCGTCCGCCCCCGTGGATTCCGCCCATTGTTCGCTGGTCAGGTTGGTATTCTTGGTTAACGCCGTCATCATCATGACGGGAACGTCCTTGGTCGAATTGTCTTTCTTCAACTCCGCGAGAACCTCGTAGCCATTCATGGTGGGCATGGCGACGTCCAGAAAGACAGCGGCGGGCTGCTCGCGGCGTACAAGCTCCAGTCCCTCCCGCCCGGTGTGGGCAATCAGGCAGCGATGTCCCCGCGCCTCGAAAAAAAGGCGCAGGATGTCGCACACCTCGCGCTCGTCATCGATAATACAAAAGGTCATTGCCATAGGGGGCCCAGCTTTTTCCCGAGTGAATCCAGCTTTGCTTTTTTTTGTCTTTCCGAACCCTGTTCTTTATCGGGATGAGAGGGATCGAGTCAAAGCGTTTCGACGCCTCCTCATATTCGCGCCCGTGCGTCAAATAAAAGCACCGGGGAGCGCGAAGGCTCCCCGGCGGGCTGAGTTCGAATGAAGGCGCTGTTCCTAGAAATTATATTCCTTGGAAACCCTGTTAATTGCCGGAAGCTTATTGTTCGTTGCCGGAGCCGGGCCACCTCCGATTCGGACGACATCACCAGTGGAAATAGTTCCATTCGTGGGATCGTAGTCCACACCGCGCTCATTGGTGGTCTGGCCTGAATCCGGCACAATGCCGCCGCCAAAGGCATTCCGCGTATCGGGCCCGGCGCCCACCATGCGCCACTGGGCTCCCGAAGTGGCCGCGCCGCCCCCGCGGTCGCCACCAAAAGCCTGGCCCAGAAAGCCTTCGGGCGTGAAAGACCGGGCCGGGGCGTAATCGTATGTGTCATACCCCCCGAGGCGTGAATTGCCTGTCGGGGCGAGGGCCTGGCCGATGGCGTGCGGGATGAACGGATCGCGGAAAACCGATGTGACATAGGCGATGGGAGTCGTAACCCAGATGAAACGCGAGCTGATGCCCATCACGCTCGGATCGTAAACGCTGGGGCCGTTCACTCCATTTCCCGGGGCAAGGTTCCGGTTCGGCGCGCCGATGGGGGGATACTTATTATTATCGATATGATAGGACTCGATAGCGGTCGCCATGGATCGCATATCCGCCACCGTGCGGGAAACCTTCGAGCGAGTTTGCGCTTCCAGGAAATTCGGCACAGCGATGGCCGCCAGGATCGCAATGATCGCGACGACGATGAGAAGCTCGATCAGGGTGAAAGCAAAATTCTTTTTCATGGGCTTTTTTTCCTTATCTGGAGGGATAAAGAAAGATGACCAAAGGCGAGCTAATTGGCAAGAAGAAGAATGATGACGGCCGAAAATCGGAGACCGCCGGAATCAATCCGGCGGTCTCTTGAATCTTTCGCTCTCAGGCCGAAGCTTTAATCCGAAGGCTGATCTTCGGCACCCAGGTTGGTGCGAATGATCTGGCCATTGCTCACCGTCCCGTTGGTGGGATCGTAAACGGTCAGATTCGAAAAGCCCAGATACTCGAAGTTTTTGGGGTCCGGCCCGGGAGAGTTCAAAGCCCACTGCACATTTGCCGGATTCTGGGTGATCTGCTCCCAGATAGCGGGATTATCGGGAAAGTCGTTCGTCCGGTCGAACTTTGCATAGTCATACACGATGGGATTGATGATGTCTCCCCCAACGGTGCCACCCTCTCGATAAGGGGCGGGGCTGACCGGGTTGCCAGCCGTGTTAGTGGCATTGCCGGACGCAACCGGTTCGGCGAATATGTCGTTGGGCAGGGACGTCAGGTAGGCGATTGGCGTCGTGAGATGCCGAAGGCGCTGGATCAGGACGCTGTACTGAGGATTGCCGCGCAAGACGTCGGAAAAATCGGGTGGATACTTATTCTCGTCCACGTAATAAGCCTCCAGGCCCGTCGCCACGGAACGCATATCAGCTTTTGTTCGGCTGACCTTGGAACGGACCTGTGCTTCCAGGAAATTCGGCACAGCGATGGCCGCCAGGATCGCAATGATCGCGACGACGATGAGAAGCTCGATCAGGGTGAACCCTGAAAATGATTTGGACTTCATACGGAGAACCTCCGATCGGGGGGATTAAGCAAAGATACGGACTCTGTGATCCCCCTGACAAGAAAAAACCCGATGCAAACAGCAGCATCGGGCAATTTTTCACATATCGGACCCGCTTTTCATTTTTTTACTTCATTTCCATCATCCGCTCCAGGGCAATCATCGACCACTTGGCCGTTTCGTCATCGACAGAAATGACGTTTTTCGCCTCGCCGCGAACCAGTTCCTCCAGCCGCTCCGCCAGCGCCTTGGGCTGGATCCGGAACATCGTTGAGCACTGGCAGGCAAACGGCGCCAGAGTGCACACGAACTTGTCCTCATTTTCCTGGGCCAGGCGATTCACCAGGTGGTGCTCGGTGCCCACGGCCCATTTACTGCCCGGCTCGCCATCGGCGATCGTCTGGACAATCTGTTTCGTCGACCCCACAAAGTCGGCTTTCTGAACCACCTCGAAGCTGCATTCGGGGTGAACAATGATGTTAATCCCCGGATAGCGCTGGCGCATGGTGTCGGGGTGCGATGCCTGGAAATTCTGGTGAACGCTGCAGTGCCCCCGCCAGAGAATCACCCGGCTTTTTTCGTAAACATCCAGCTCGTGGCCCCCTTCGAGTCCGCCGGGATTGCGCGGGTCGTAAACCACCATCTCCTCGAGGGGAATTCCCAAGTCATAGCAGGTGTTCCGGCCGAGGTGCTGGTCGGGGAAAAACATGAGTTTCTTGCCCTGTTCGAAGGCCCAGCGGATCACCTTGTGGGCGTTCGAGCTGGTGCAGACGGCGCCATTGTGGCGGCCGCAGAAGGCCTTAATCGCCGCCGCGGAATTGATATAGGTAATGGGAACGATCGTTTCATCGGTGGCCTCCGACAGCACGTCCCACGCTTCCTCCACCTGGTCGAGCGCCGCCATATCGGCCATGGAGCAGCCCGCGCGCAGATCCGGCAGGATGACCTGAACCGAATCCGGAGTCACAACATCCGCCGTTTCGGCCATGAAATGGACTCCGCAAAAGACCACGTATTCCACATCGCCGGCCTTGGCGGCCCGCAGAGACAAATCCAGGCTGTCGCCGCGAAAATCGGCGAATTCGATCACCTCGTCGCGCTGGTAGTGGTGCCCCAGGATGAGCAGTCGGCTGCCGAGCTTTTCCTTCGCCGCCAGAATACGCTCGCGCAACTCCGGCGAGATGGGCTCGTTGCCGATGAGAGGTGAAACAGGGGGTAGGCTGACACTCATGGAGAAACATCCTTACCAATCGTTCTATTGATGCGAGAGCCGGGCTGTTGCGCATCGCAAGCCACTGACTCCGCATTTTCCAGGAGAAGCAGCATAAACAAGACCGAGTCGTCGCTTGTTTGATATTTTTCTGTTTACCATCTGGGCACCCCCTCGTAAGAAATCCAAAGATTCCCCGCCTGGGAGAAAGCCCATGGAATTCACGGAGACCCTCATGGTGTACATGGGGATCAGCTACGTTGCTTCGGCAATCGTGCTGCTGCTGGCAGCGGCACTGATGCGTGAGCGCATTCGTATCGAGACCGTCGGCAGTTGGGTTCTTTATGCCATAGTTGGCCCCGTCCCCACCGTGCTTTGCACTCCCGTGGCCATCCTCGTGGGCCTTCCCGGTGACTCCGCCCTCCCTTCCGTGGCCGTTGCCATCCTTTTGGGAACCCTTTTTACGCACTTTCTCATGCCTGCCCTCCTCCCCGATTTTCAAACGGACCGCATGGGGACCAGCGCGCTCCTTGGGGTTGTGCTGGGGGTCGTGGTCTTATTGGTCGGCTGGCCCCTGGTGGGCCAGTTTGACCATATTATCCCCGGCGAACAACGCGACGTTTTCGGCGGGGCGGAAGAATGGGAAGAAAGGGATTGGTAGAAGAGGCCGTCTAGTAACGCGCTTTGACGATCGTGCCGTCTCCCAGATCGACCGTCAGCAGGCCAAACTCGATATCCACGATGTGCAGGCCGTCGACCTTCTGCCCGGCGCGCACCTGTTGCCCGTTGATGATCGCCCGATACCCTCCGGAAAGCTCCATGATCCCTCCGACATTCAAACCAATCTCGGCTGGCCGCACAACATCTCCGTCCTGAAAAACACCGCGATACTTCGCGCCGAGGTCCACGGCCCCGCTCTCGCCGGCGGCTCTCTCGGCCACTCGGCTTTCAGGTGCCGGTGTGGATTCCACCTTTTCCGGGGGCGTTGGAGACGGCCATGGCGTCGGCGAGGGCCACGGAGTGTGGGAAGGCGCCGGAGTCGGCTGCGGCGCCGGTTCCTGCGTTGGCGTGGGTTCGGGGCCAGGCTCCGCTTTCTGACTGGAAGAGGCAAGCGCCGCCCTTTGAATGCCCGGATTCTCAACCGGCGGTTCCGGCCCGGATGCGAAGAGAAAATACCAGGCGCCGCCGGTCACCGTCAGAAGCAGCACGGCCGCCACGGCCAGCCCGATGAAAGCGGCGCGGAGGCGTCGGCGCTGGCGTTGCGATTC
The DNA here is from genome assembly GCA_964346275.1 of uncultured Candidatus Sumerlaeota bacterium. Lineage (GTDB taxonomy): Bacteria > Sumerlaeota > Sumerlaeia > SLMS01 > SLMS01 > CAYFUR01. The sequence goes on along the minus strand of CAYFUR010000092.1, from coordinate 1,035 downwards.
CTCGCGCAGACGGCGCTCCATCGCCGCCTGGCGCCCCAGATCGCTTCCTTGAAGGGAACTTTCGTCCTGGCCTTGCCGTTCCCTGCTCGCGCGCTCGAGTGCGTCGAGGATTGAGCTCATGGCGAATCTTTCTCCCGCGAGGTCAGCTCGAACGCCAGCATGGGCCCGATTTCCGGCCCGCCCGGCAGCATTTCCTTCTCCCGAAAACGCTCCACCACCGAGCGCGTGAACTCATCGTAAACCCCGCTGGGCTCCATGTTGTAATAGCCGGCCTCTCGCAACATTTCCTGCAGCGCCCGAACGCGCGGGCCATCGTCCCCGGGCTTGAGCCCCAGGATTCGCTCGCGATCGAAGAAGGGAACAACGATTCCCGCCAGGTGATCCTCAAGCCCGGCCCGTGGCACTTCGATTCGGCCCCGGCGAGGATCGTGGAGAATCGCCCGCTCCGCCTCAACGGAAACCAGAACCGACCAGGGACCGAAACGCGTGCTGGAATTATCCGTCTGGATCAACACGGGCAGATGCTGCTTATCGAGGAGAGACAGGTCCGCTGGAAAGCGCGCCTCGGCCAGATAGAGCGGGGGCCTCGGCGTGGTGAGCTGGAGCCCGGCGATTTCCTCGGGATCCATGTTTTTCAGCCGTTGGAGATCTTCCCCGCTCAGCTGCTGGCCCACGCTCTGGCGGAGCCACGTCAGCACTGCTGCGGGCCAGGCCGTGCGCGGTTGCTCGACGCGGAGGATGCCATGTCCGTCATAAGTCCAGGGCTCGACGACTTCCTCCGTGGGAGTAGGGGCCGGGGTGTCGAGCAAACCACTCAGCAACGATTCGCCCTCCGGCGTGGGAGAAGCTTCTGGTGTGGGCGAGGCCTCTGGCGAGGGAGTAGGCGAAGGCTCGGGCGTTGGCGAGGGCGTTTCCGTCGGCGAGGGCTCGGGAGTGGGGGAAGGCGTCGCGGAGGGACTCGGACTCGGCTCGGGCGTGGCCGTGGGAGTGGGACTGATCGAGGGCGTGGGGGATGGAGAGGGGCTGGGCAAGGCG
>CAYFUR010000091.1:13325-14568 GCA_964346275.1 uncultured Candidatus Sumerlaeota bacterium | reverse complement strand
CACCGATACGTTCGGCTTCTGGGATTCCCCGGTGGAACTGCTGCCGCCGCTTGTCCTCAAGGACGCGCCGCGGAATAGACAAGTTTCCGAAACGTTCTACATGTCGGAGTGGTCCGTGACCTCCGATGAATTCACCCAGTCCGCCGTGCCGCAATTCCGCATGCGCTCGACTCTTTCCGATCTGAGCTATACGGCGGTGCATACCGTCACATCGGTGGGCGATGCGGACTATGCGCCGGAAATCCTGCTGCTCAAGCAATTCGACCTGGAAGCCTCCCGCACCTATTTCCAACCCTTCATGGCGCCCTCTGGACGCAATGCCCTCTTCAGCTTCGACATGCTCAACATCGACCCCACCGATACTGCCGATGCGGAGCTTGGCCTCGAGGCTCTCACAGTGGAGCCCGACATCCCCTTCCTGTCCGCGCCGGATGCCGTCGAAGCCGACTGGGATTTCACCACTGGCACCAACGGATTCACGGAGGAAAGCCCGGGCGCCGCGACCACTCCGATTTTCTTCCAGAATAGCAACGGCCTGAATATCCAGGGCATGTTCGACCTGGTTGTCCTTAACAGCGAGGCCTCGAACCCCAAGCAGCCCAGCTTTATCTTCGGCAGCTGGTCCAGAGAAACGGACATCACCCTCAACTCCGGGAGCTTCTATCGCCTGATCTTCGAGGTGGGCTCCGATACGCCGGAGGCCGACAAGGCCGAGGTGCCCACGTTCCGCCTCCGCGTGAACGACAGCTCGCTCCAGGCCTCCTGGTATCTGAACCTGGATTCCACCGGTGTCGATCCACGCGTGCCGACGGACGCCGGATCACAGATCTATACCTTGCTGATCAGTGCTCCCCCCGAACTCGCAGGCAACAAGTTGATCATCTCCTTCGACTATCTGTATGTCGGCGGCGACAATAACCCGCGTGATCGAATCAGTTTGAAAGAATTGCTCATCGAGCGCTATGAGGGCACGCCCGTTATCGTCAAGTAAGGTGATAAAGGGAGGCTTTCCAGCGGAAGGGGGCCCATCATATGAAGAAACGAAAACAGCACCAGGAGGGACTTTTGTCTATACGAAGACTGGCTCAACAAACGATCCCAGCCCTGGCCCTCGCGGCTCTCCTGGCCGCCGGTGCCGGCGCGCAGCCCATCGCGTGGGACTTCGAGGGGGGCGACGAAGGGTGGAGCTTCAACGCGCCGGGAGGCATCTTCACGGCCCCCGCGGGCGTTCACGGCAACGGAG
>CAYFUR010000091.1:10590-13225 GCA_964346275.1 uncultured Candidatus Sumerlaeota bacterium | reverse complement strand
GCGTGGAAGCCACGTCTCCTCCCGGCGGGCCTCCCGACGCCGTCGAGGCGGACCTGGATTTCGGCGCGGGAACCCACGGTTTCACCGAGCGCAGCCCCGCGGCCGCAACCACACCCCTGTTTTCCCAGGACGCGAATGGCCTGCATATCCAGGGGCTGCCCGATCTCAGCAAGGCCGCGCGGGATGAATCCGCTGTTCCCAAGCAGCCCCCCTTCATCTTTGGAAGCTGGGGCAAGGAAACCGGCATCACCCTGCAGGGCGGGAGCGCCTATATCATTCGATTCCTGGTCGGATCGGACACGCCCAACGCCAATGCCTCGGAGGTGCCGACCTTTCGCCTGCGCGTGAACGACAGCTCGTTCCAGGCGTCCTGGTATGTGAATGTGGATTCGACGGGGTCCATCCCGCGCGTTCCCACGGATTCCAATTCGGAGACCTACTTCCTGATTCTTCTCGCTCCGCAGGAACTCGATGGAAAGGACCTGATCTTTTCTTTCGATTATCTCTATGTGGGAGGAGACAACAATCCACGGGACAAACTCACCCTGGAACGGCTGGTCGTTGAACGTTACGATCCGCTTTAACTCGGAAATTCTTTAAGGAGTACCTATGCATTGGAAGCCAATCATCCCCCTTATCTCCGCCGCGGTCCTTTTCGGGAACGCGGCGCCCCTCCCGGCCCAGAGCCAATCGGTTCCCTTCGATTTCCAGGGGGGGCCGCAAGGCTGGACCCCGGTTGCTCCCGGCGGAATCTTCACGGCTCCGTTTTCCTCCCATGAGGCGGGGACGCTGAAGCTGGAAGCACAGAATAACTCGGACACGTTCGGTTACTGGGATTCCCCGGTATTCACGCCGCCAACGGTGGATTTTGTCCAGGGGCCGAGCAACCCGCGAGACCTCTTTCGCATCAGTTCGACGATCCTCTCCGACGTGGACCAGCCGATCGACCACCCCCAGTTCCGCCTGCGCGCGACCACGGCGGACCTGAGCTATTCAGTAGTGAGCACGGTCACGTCCATCGATGGTTTCGGCGGCGGAATGAACGTGCCCATCGACAACCACCCCACGGGCGCCCAGTGGAAGGGATTCTATGAGCAGCTCTTTCCCCAGCCCTTTCCCATGCAGGACATTCAGCTCAGCTTTGACATTCTGAATATCGATCCCACGGATTCGGCTACTGGGGCTGTCCATGCGGAGGAGATCAATCAATCCACGATCGCGGACTCGGGAATCACCCCTCCCTCCCAGACGACCCCATCGGATATCTTTGTCTATGATTTCAGCGTGGGAAACGACGGCGGATTTGAAAGGCGAAGCCCCCCCGGCGTTGAGAAGCCCGTCCTGTTTATCGATGACGACGATGGATTGAACGCGTCCGGGTCCATCGGCCCGCCCGAATCGAACTTCATCTTCGGCTCCTGGACCAAGGAGACGGATATCCAGCTCTCGCGCCCGACGCAGCGGACCGTCTACCTTCTCGTTTGGGATGTGAAGTCCAAGATCAATATCGACGACCGCGAGCGCGTGCCCACGTTCCGCCTCCGCGTGAATGATTCAACGCTGGCCCGCTCATGGTATATCAACATCGATTCCACGGGACAGACGCCCCGCGTTCCCACCGTGGGGAATCCCCAGACCTATTACCAGTGGATCGAACCGCCCGCCACAACCACCAACAGCACGATGACCATTTCCTTCGACTATCTGTGGGTGGACCAGGGCAATGACCCCAACGGCGCTGTCGCGCTGAAGAAGCTGACCATCTTCCGTTACGAATAATCCGCTCGACTCAAGCGGCCGGGCCGGGCCAGAAAAAACCATGGATCGCACCTCCCTGAGATATGCGCTGATCTTCGGCGGCGAGGCCTTTCTGGTTCTCGCCGCCATTACGGCCACCATGGTCCTTTACCTGTCCGATGTCATCACCCTCGGCCAGATGTTTTTCCGCGCGGCCGTTTTCCTCGCCGTGCCCCCCGCTGCCGGCGCATTGGCCTATTGGGTCTGGAAGTCGCCCCGCCGTGCAGCCAGCGGAGCCTTTCTGGCCCTCGTGCTTTGTGCGCTGGTCTTCGCCCTGAACACCGAGCGGCCCGAGCGCAATCCCGAGCAGGTGCCCGGCCCGGACCCGGACGAAGAGCGCTATGAACGCAAGGAAGATCAACTGACGGTGTGAGGGGCCGAGGCGAAGGAAACAGAAGGCGGGGACGTTTTTCTCGTTATCATCCTCATCCTCGTCATCGTCCTCTCTCGGCCGGCTTAAGCAACAGACAAAGAGTGGTATCAGCAGGGCCAGGCCCTCAACATCCCTGCGAAAGACGGCCTGTTTATTCGTCCCCCCCGATACAACAAACCGGCAGAGGGACGAGCCCTCTGCCGGTGTTTTTTTTCTCGGATTTTTCAACCAGCGCGATCAGTCCGTATTCACGTTTTCCGCCCGCTCCATGCGCACGGCCACGCCATGATAATTGGTGGTCACCGTGCCATAGATCGGAAAGAGGATGCCCTGGTATTCATAGTCGGCGATGATGTGCATCACCGTGGAGACGTCCTGGCCATAGGATTTCTGGGCTTCCCCAAGGAGGAGGCCGTGGCCTTCCTCGCCGCTGGCGATCAGGCCGAGAATGATGTCCGATTCGCC
>CAYFUR010000091.1:0-10490 GCA_964346275.1 uncultured Candidatus Sumerlaeota bacterium | reverse complement strand
TTCACGGAAAAGGGCAAGAGTTATTTTGAGGAGGAATTCTTTTTCAGGGTCCGCCTCATTCATTCCAGGGAACAAAAAACCGAGGCCCCCAAGAGGACCCCGTGACCTGAAGCTTGAGCGGGAATCAGCCGACTATTCAGCAGCGTCTCCCTTTTCTATCGTTTCCATTTCAAAGCCCTCATCGCCGGGGTTGTGCCCGATGGCGATGGTTGTGAATTCCACATAAATACCCAGGATATTCAAGAATTCGTAATCGACTTGATCCACGACATCCATGCGCCCATTCCGCGCGGCTGTCTGGATACTGGCATCGCCGAAACTGAACAAGCCGATAATTCTTTTCGAGCTTGCTGTTCCCCGCCTTTCGCCAAGGCGAGTCTCGTCGAACGTAATATCCATCGGCGCCGATGTTTGATTGAACGCCGTCCCCATATAGGGTTGTACTGGAGCACGGTAGGTGGCATTGCAACTGCTCAGCACTATGATACTTAACATCAATATAACAAAAGATATTAATGTTCTTGCCATGAGCGGACTCCAAACGTGCTTCAGGTCTTGTTCTTGGTCGGTGTTATTTTCCATGAACATGCACTCGATATTCCGCATATATCCCAAGAATCCAAAGTATTTCGTAATCTGCATAGGAAACCTGGTCGATTCCGCCCTCCCGTGCGATGGTATCAATGGAAGCATCATCCCAAGCAAAGCTCTGCCCCGTTAACAGAAAATCCAAAAAATAAAATGTTCTTCCAGTTGAAACCTTTTTCACATCTCTTCCCACGGGAGTCTTGTCGAAATCAGTTGTCAGCGGAGCCTTATACTGCGCGAACAAGGTCCCGGGAGGGGGCTTCACGGGTGCTTGGTAAATGAAAGAACATCCGGACCAGAGCAGCATGCAACAGCCCAGTAAGAAAGCGGCCGCGCCAGAGAGCGCGCCTCTCTTAGTAATCATTGCCATAGGCTCCTTCGCCATGGGCTCGAAGCGTAAAGTTTTGATAGATGAAAAGAACGTTCAGATAGGAATAATCGAGATATTCCACGGTATCCAGATTTCCGTCTCGCACCGCAGCTTCCGTGCTGGCGTCACCGAAGGCGAAAAGGCCGAGAATAGCGAGGCTGCTGGCTTTGCCCATTTGCAGGTCATCGGCATTCGTTTCTTCCATATCCGTATCGATCGGCGCGGAAACCGAGGTGAAGAGCAAGCCCTGCGGCGGGACAACGGGGGCAATATAACCGCCACATCCAGTCAGCGAAATCGTCATGAGAAGCAGCGAAAAAACAGTGAGGATTCTTTTCATTTCCTACACTCCAGAGGCTTTATGGGTTGAGCTGATAAGAAATTGCGCCATGGGGATGCTTGGGGGGCAAGGGTTTTTTGTGTATACAAGACAGCGCCGCGCCTGCCCCCACTACTCGATATCAATAATCCGCAGGTAATTCGTATGGGGGCTGGAGCCGTAGGGGGCGCCGCCGATGACCACGGCCTGCATCCCCGGGCGCGCGAACCCCGTCGCCTTGGCCACCCGCACCGCCTCGGCCACCACCGCGTCGCTTTCGTTCCGATGCGCCTCTTCCTCGCTCACGCTTTCCATGAGATGGCCCGTCACGCCCCAGGCCAGCGAGATATTCATCACCGTCTGCCGGTCCGTGGAGACGGCGAACACGGGCACATGGGGCTTGAAGCGCGAGACCTGGTGGGCGGAGTAGCCCGATTGCGTGGGCACCAGGATCAGGTCGAGGCCCATGCGCTCGGCCATCATCACCGCCGAGTTGCAGGTCACATGGGTGACATTGGGTTCCTCGCCGGGCTCCAGGATCCAATCGAGCCCCTTGTTGGCGGTGAGGCTTTTTTCCGCCTCGGCGGCCACGCGGCGCATGACCTGGACGGCGCGCACGGGGTGTTCTCCGGCGGCGGTTTCGCCGGAGAGCATGACGGCGTCGGTGCCGTCGAGGATGGCGTTATAGATGTCGGCGATTTCCGCGCGCGTGGGCCGCGGATTGGTCATCATCGATTCCAGCATCTGGGTCGCCGTGATCACCGGCTTGCCGACGCGGTTGGCCTGGTGGATGATGCGCTTTTGCACATTGGGCACCTGTTCCATGGGGATTTCGATGCCGAGATCGCCGCGGGCCACCATGGCGCCATCGGCGGCCTGGAGGATTTCGTCGAGCCGCTCGACAGCCTGGCGCTTCTCAATTTTCGCCAGCAGGGGGACGTCGCCGCCGAGCTTGCGCATGGCCTCCTTGGCCTCGAGAATGTCCCGGGGCGAGCGCACAAAGCTCAGAGCGAGCAAATCCACGCCCGCCTCGATGGCAAACTCCATGTCCTCGTGGTCTTTCCCGGTGAGCGCGGGAAAGGGCAGGTCGGTATCCGGAAGATTGACGCCCTTGCGCGAGCAGAGCGGCCCGCCGTCGAGCACGAGGCAATGAATCGTATCGGCTTTGATTTCCTCGACGAGGAACTGGATCTTTCCATCATCGAGCATGATTTTCTGGCCCGGCTGGACGAGTTGTTCGAAATTCGGGATGCTGACGTGAAAGCGCCCTCCGGTGCCGTCGGCCTCGCTGCTGGTCAGCTCGAGGCGCTGCCCCTCCTCCACATTCACGCAGGCCCCCTCGATATCGCCCAGGCGGAGCTTCGGGCCGCTCAAGTCGCCCAGGACCGCATAGGGGCACACGGGGTCGGGGCAGAAGCTGCGGATTGTGTCGATCAACGCGCGATGCTGATCGTGGGTGCCGTGGCTGAAATTCAGGCGAAAAACATCGGTGCCGGCCTGGATCAGGCCCTTGATGACCTCGCGCGAGTTGGATGCGGGGCCGAGGGTGGCGACGATCTTGGTTCGGATCGGATCACTGGCGGCGGCTTTGGGCCGTGTCATGGTTTGCTCCTGAGCGGGTTTTCCAGAGTTCCGCCTTCGCCGGGACGTCGCCCAAACTCCGTGCGGAATGCCGTGATCATGGATGGATGCGGGCTGGAGGGTCGAGCCGGAAATCCGCGCACCGGTTTTCGGCGCGGGGCCTGTCCTCTTTCCGGTTGCTTTTCATGCGTCCCGGCCCTCAAAGGGGAGGCGGTGCGGTTTTTTTGAACCCCCTCCCGCGTTCTCGCGACTTATCTTCCCGTTCAGGATCTCGATCCATGTCTTGTTGCCGTTTTTCTCTTTTTTCCCTTTTCTTCGTGGCCTTGCTGCTGGGATTGCCGGGATGGTCTCCCGCCCAGGAACGCGAACAGTGGCTCGAAGGGGTTCGCCCCACCTACCGCTACGAAAAGTCCAAGATCGCCATCCCCCAGTTCAATGCCTCGAACACCTCGCTGGAGAGCGATACGCTCCCCCGCATCATCCGGAATGATCTGCTGCTGAGCGGCCTTTTCGAGTTGCCCAAGGACCAATTGAAGGTCAACCGGCAGAACATCATCGATCACCGCCAGGGCCGCATCAACTTCGAGTTCTGGGGCCAGGAGGGCGTCGAGCATTATCTCATGGGCGGCGTCGAGGAAGCGAACGGCCAATACAAGGTGCGGGTGGTGCTCTACGACATTCCCTCGCGGCGCATGATCCTCAGCCGCGAGTTCAGCGAGAGCAAGGCGCGGGTGCGCACCCTCGCCCACCAGATCTCCGACACCCTGATCCTCCAGCTCAAAGGCGTCGAAGGAGTTGGCCGCACGAAACTCCTCTTCACCACCGAAAGCATCCCCGGCGTGCGCGAAATTTCCATCATGGACTGGGACGGATTCAACCGCCGGTCGCTGACCCAATACGGCAAAATCGCGACTTCGCCCGATTGGGGTGCCAATGGAACGGAAATTTACTACACGTCCTATCACGGCAACCGCGCGGTGATTTATGGCATGCAGCTCACGATCGACGACGCGCTGAATTACCGCGCCGGACAGACCTGGCCGATCGCCGCCTATGGCGGCACCAATAGCTCGCCAGCCTGGAATTCCAGGGCCAAGCGGCTTGTGGCGGTGCTCAGCAAGGACGGCAACTCAGAAATCTATACAATGAACCGGTCGGGCAAGGATCTTCGCCGCCTGACCCGCACACGCTATACCGAGGGCAGCCCGGCTTGGTCGCCGGACGGCAGCAAGATCGCCTATACGTCCAACGAAGCGGGCGGCGTGCATCTCTTTGTCATGAAGGCCGATGGATCGGGCAAGCGCCGCGTGACGACAACTGGGAGCTGGAATGACGAAGTCTCCTGGTCGCCGGACGGCGGGCGGCTCGCCTATGTCAAGCGCGGCGGCGGCCGCAACGACATCTATGTCTGCGACGCCAGCGGCGAGCAGGGCAGCATGCGCCGCCTGACCATGAACCAGGGAAACAACGAAGCCCCCACTTGGGCACCCAACGGAACGCACATCGCTTTTCAGTCCGACCGCACGGGAAGCTGGCAGATTTACCTGATGCTGGACGATGGATCCAACCAGCGCCAGATCACCAGCAACGGCGAAAATCGCAAGGTGGACTGGGGGCCGGTTCCCCCGACACTGCGCTGAGGGCCCGGTTCCAAGAATGTCCGCGATTGAAAAACCAAAAGTCTGTATCACGCGGCGCCCCGCGGGGCCCTGGGAAGAGATTCTCCGACAACGCGGCTGCGAGCTGGTGCTGCCGCCGGAAGGACGCGACGAGCCCATGCCGCGCTCGGAATTCCTCGATGCGATTCGCGGGTGCCACGGTGTGGGTTGCATGCTGACGGATCGCTGGGACGCAGAGGCCTTTGACGCGGCCGGGCCAGACCTGCGCATCCTGGCGAACTATGCCGTGGGATTTAACAACATCGATCTGGACGAAGCGCGGCGCCGCGGCCTGCGCGTGGCCAACACGCCGAACGTTTTGACAGAGGCAACGGCGGACATCGCCTGGGCCCTGCTGATGGCGGCGGCGCGCCGGCTGGGCGAGGCGGAGCGGGCCGTGCGCGCGGGGCAGTTTCACGGCTGGGGGCCCATCGACTTTCTCGGCACGGCCATCACGGGCAAGACGCTGGGCATCATCGGCGCCGGGCGTATCGGCTCGGCCACGGCGCGCCGCGCCCGCGGATGGAACATGCGCCTTGTCTATACACATCCGTCCGGCAAGCCGGAATTCGAGAAGGACCACGGGGCCGAACGGCTGGAGCGGGACCAACTCCTGAAAGAATCCGATTTTGTCTCCATCCATGTGCCGCTGACGCCGGTCACGAAGCACATGATCGGGCACCGCGAGCTGGAACTGATGAAGCCAACGGCAGTGCTTGTGAATACCTCCCGCGGGCCGGTAATGGATGAAAAGGCGCTGGTCGAGGCATTAAAAAGCGGACGCCTGTTCGCCGCCGGACTGGATGTCTATGAAGAGGAGCCGGAACTGGCGCCCGGCCTGGAGGAACTGGAAAACGTGGTCTTGCTCCCGCATATTGGCAGCGCCGACATGGAAACGCGGTCGGCCATGGCCGAGTTGATGGCGCGCAACCTTGTCGCCGGGCTCGACGGCAAGGAACCGCCCACGGCCGTCGTCTGACCCTGAAAACCTTCCCGTTGCAGCCTCGCCCCGCCTCCGCGAGGCTCCCTCTCCAGTCAAAGCGCAAGGACCGATCCCACTCATGAAAGAAAGCCTCCTTGAAGGCCTCCGCTGCCCCGCCTGCCATGGCGCGCTTTCACTCTCCAACGAAGAGCGCAGCGGGGGACTGGTTCTGCACGGTGAGCTTGCGTGCCAATCCTGCCGCCGCGTCTATCCCATCCGCGAAGGGGCCGCTTATCTCGCTGTGCTGGACGAGGCGTGGGGAACGATTCTCAAGGAATTGATCAACCGCCGCGAGATTATCGAGGAAAATATCCGCACGCCCAAGCAGGCCGGCGAAGAAGACCAGCGCAAGGCGGACCAGGACCGCACCGTGAGCGAGTTGGCGGACATCTGTTTCCGGGAAGCGGCGGACCGCATTCCGCAGAAACGGCCCCTCAGACTGATCGATTGCGGAGCGGGTATGTTTGAAACAACCGCGTGGTTTGCCGAGCGCGGTATAGACGCCGTCGGCACGGAGACGGAAATCTCGATGATCCGCTACGCCAATTTCCAGAGCGAGGGGCGCGGCGATCCGCAGGAATTCGAATTGAACAACCGGCCCTATTCCGTGCGTGACCCGAAAGGCTATCCGGCGTATTTTTCCCGCGTCGTTTCGGATATCCAACGCCTGCCCTTCCGATCCGGCTTCTTCGATGCCGCCTTTTGCCGCGCCATGCTTCACCACGTAGACCGGGTCGGCAGTGCGATTACCGAGATGGCGCGCCTTGTCCGCCCCGGCGGACTGATAATCCTCTGCGCCGAGCCCGCCCGCAGCATCCTCGACCGGGAAAGCGAGCACCACGTCGGCACGGTGGATCGCGAGGAGGGGATGAACGAGCAGGCTCCCACCCTGCTCGCGTATAGACGCCCTCTGGCCCGGCTTTCCTCCTCCGTGGCGATCCAGTATTGGCCGTTCGAACAGGTCGGCCGCTCGCGGCGCATCCTTTCCCGCGTGCCCTACAACTACCTGAAACACCTCTGGCCGGGCGAGGTGCTGGCCGGGTGGAAATGGCGCAAGCTCCTCCCGGTGACCGCCGGCGTGAATATCTATGCGGTGCGCGATAAGCGCGAAGCCGCTTCCCCGCCGCGGGAAACCAGCGATGCCGGATCCGCCGGCACCCTCTTCGACGTCTATGCGGCATTTGATGAAAATAAAACCCTGGAATCCTTAAGGTATGGGACGGAGGAACTCAAGCGTCTGCGGAGAAGAATCCTGGCGCGGAATCCCGAGCGCTTTCCCGCCTCCGTGGAACCGGGGCATGATTTGGGGATGCTTCTGGAAGCGGGGTGGGGGCCCGCGGGCGGCGGCGAGGGAAGGGATTACAGGTATATACTCAAGCGGGCGTCGATCATTCTTCGCCGGCCACCCGGGGCCAAGCAACTTCACATTGAATATAGCGGCGTCCCCGGAAAACCGGAGAGTCCATTCCTGGTCAAACTCAATGGAGAGACGGCAGGATCGTTTTCAGCTCAAGAGAAAGAGTGGCGAACAGAGGAGCTAAATTTGCCGGACAAGGAACCGATCGTCCAGGTGGAGCTGCTTTCCAGCGAACCGGCCGTCCTGGAGGGCGCCGATTTCCGGGTGGGAGCCGCGATCCGGCGGCTGGAACTAGTCTGACGGCTCACCGTCTTCCGTCAGACCCAGCGCCTCATGAATCGTCTGGAGCAGGCGCCGGCGCAGTTGGGCCAAGGTCCTCGTTTCCTGAATCTTATTCGTCTCCAGATCCGTGACATAGAAGACATCGACAACCTGGTAGCTCTCCGTTGCGATGAAAGCATTGTCTATATTAATAGACATTTTGTCGAATTCAGCCGTGATCTCGCTGAGCAGGCCTGGCGCGTCGGGAGACCGAATCTCGATGACAGTGTGGGTGCGCGACATATCGTTATTGATATCGACGCGGGGCGGGCGGAGGTCGAGGCGGTCCTTGGTGATCGGCATGACAGCGTCCTTGTCGATCACAGCAGACCAGCGGGGGCTCTCTCCTGTCTGGAGCATCCTGGCCAGACGCTCGCACATGCGATCCAGGGTCTCCTCCAGCGTTTCCTGAAAGGCCGGCGGCACCTGGACCTGGAACACATCGATGGCCTCCCCGGAAAACGCCGTATAGACCTGGGCGGAGAGGATATGGAATCGCTTGGAGGCGAGGGCGCCGCAGAGGTTGCTGAAAAGCCCCGGCGCGTCGCCCGCGACAAAGGTGATCTCCGTATAGTCATTTCCCTCGTAACGGTCGATGCTATAGAGGATGCGGTGCTCGCCGGTCACGCGCGTGGAGAGGAGAAAGTGCTTCACCGCGTCGTATGGCGTGACGGATTTCAGGTAACGCTCGGGCATATCGCCGAGGAAATGATCGAGGCGCTCGCGATCGAACTTTTTCCCTTCCGGGTGTTTTTGCAGTTCGCGCCAGATTCCATTGGTGATGCGGTTGGCGGGAACGGCCTTGTGCGTCCGTGGCGGGACGCCGCGGAGGGCGCTCCGCGTGTGCTCGTAAAGCGTGGCGAGGAGCTTTCCGCGCCAGTCGTTCCACGACGTGTGCGATACGGCGGCTAGGTCACAGACGCTGTGAACGTAAAGCATGCGGAGCAGCTCGCCCTTGGGAACGGCATCCGCCAGCTCCTTTGTGATCGCGGGATCCTCGATATCCCGGCGCATGACGGTGTGGGTCATTTTCTGATGGTTGCTGACCAGCATGCGCAGAATATCGGTTTCCACAGCGCGGAGATTCATGCGCTCGGCAACGCGCTGGGCAGCGTGCATGCCGCGGATCACGTGGGCGCGGCCTTCGCCCTTTCCGACGTCATGGAGCAGCAGGGCGAGATTCAGCAGATCCGGGCGCAGGATCTCCCGCGCGGCGGCTGCGGCGTGTTCCATTCCCGCCGGCGGCTCTTCGTTCATCAGGGAATCCGAAACGGCAACGGCGCGGATCAGGTGCTCGTCGACGGTAAACTGGTGGTAATGGTCAATGCGTGGCAGATGGCGGACCAGCTTGAATTCCGGCAGGAATGCCGGGAGCAGGCCACAGCCGTTCATATCCCGGAGCGCCGGCCCGAGATAGCCGGGTGTGGCAAGGAGTTGTAGAAACATATCCCGCGCGGTCCGTGACGCGACGATATCCCCATCTATACGAGGCAGGAATTCCTCCACCACTCGCAGGGTTTCGTGGCTGGGGCGGGCTTTCTCCCGCGCGACGGCGAGAAAAAGGCGGAACGGCCAGTAGCGGTCCGTCTCCATGAGCCACTCGGCATCCTCCGGCTCAAGCCAGAGGCGCCCGCCGCGCAGCCAGAAGTCCCTGTCTATACGCCGGGCCTCGCGGCTTTCGTCGAGATACTGCACCGTTCCCGGCGTCTGGCGAAGCGTGGTCGAAAGCAGGCGGTCGCACACGTGGCGCACCATGGCCGCGTGCCCGTAGTAGGTGCACATAAGCCGCTCTTCCGCCAGGGCACTCTCCGTCGTTTCGATCCCCATGAGTTCCGCCACCTGGATCTGCCGCTCGATGGAGAGCTTGTCTCGATGGCGGTTTTCCGCGAGGTGCAGGCTGTTTCGCAAATCAAGCAGGAACGACCACGCATCCAGCAGGCGCTTGCGTTCTTCGTCCGAGATCAGGCGGTTTTCCACCAGCGCGTCCAGGTCCGCCATCCCGAACTGCGCATAGGCGATCCAGAGAATCACATGCACATCGCGCAGCCCGCCGCAGGCGTTCTTCACGTCCGGCTCAAGCAGGTGAATCGTGTTGTCCGACTGGGCGTGCCGCTGGCGTGTTTCTTTCTCCAGCTCGCGAATAAACCAGGAATAATGCTGCTTGCGGAGCCGCGCATGAACCCGGTCTGCCAACTCCTCGGCCACCTCCGAAGCGCCCCATATATACCGCGTCTCCAGAAGCGACGTCGCGCGATGCAGATCACTCCCCAGCGTTTCCAGGCATTGCTTCAGTGAATAAACGGAATAGCCGAGTTCGACCTTGAGGTTCCACAGCGGATAGAGCGCCGCCTTGATGAATTCCTCCTCGCGCTTCGTCGCGGACCGCTTCGTCAAAAAGCAGAAATCCAGATCCGAATGAAACCCCAGCTCGTAACGTCCGAACCCGCCCACGGCCACCAGGCACACGTGATCGGCCATTTCCGGGCAGCCCAGCCGCGCCGCCGATTTCTCCATGTGGTGGAACAGCAGATCGCGCAACTGGTCCGAATAGAGGATCGCCGCTTCCAACCCCGACACCGTGCGATGGCGCCGGCGGGCCTGCTCGCGGATTTTCTCGAGCATGGAGCGCAGTTCGTTGGAATACTCTTCGTCCAGCCGCGCTGGGTCGATGGATTCAGAAGCCACGTCTAGACATCCGATTCGGGTGGATTGGCAGGCCTGCGCCCAATAGCAATTAAGCTATTGTGCGGGTGGAAGGGAATCTTTTCAACCCTTCTGATGATAGGCATGAGAAGTTCAAAAAGCCGCATCTGGCCCGTGGAGAGCGTGCGCCGCCGCAACACCTTGCCGGAAATCCGCCAGCCCAAGCCGCCGACGCGGTTGAACCCCTCGCACGAGACGAGTTCAAACCCCGCCTCCTCCAGCTTGCCGATCAGCTCCTCGCGCGTGTAACGGCGGCAGTGCCCCAGGGTTCGGTCCACCTCGGTGTAAAGATTCGGATCGTGGGGCACCAGGATCACCGCGTGGCCTCCGGGACGCAGAATGGAGGAGAAATTTTCCAGCACCTCTCGATCGTTTTCAATATGTTCCAGAACATTGATGCAGATCACGCTGTCGAAAGGCCTGCCGCGGGAGGCGTTTCGGAGGCTTTCCCGGTCGGCCAGGTCGGCCATGGCCACATGATAATTCGCCAGGTTGCCATAGGACTGTTGGAGGCGGCGGACGTAAAACTCTTCATTGTCCACGGAGACGACGCGGCGGCGGTCGAGCAAGAGCGATGTCAGGTTGCCAATCCCCGACCCGGCTTCGAGCAC
>CAYFUR010000090.1:0-14765 GCA_964346275.1 uncultured Candidatus Sumerlaeota bacterium | reverse complement strand
AGGGACGATTCATCGCGCACGTGGACGACCTGGACAAGCGCGGCCCCGGGCGCCAGGGCGCGCAATTGCCTCAGCGATTCCACCCCGCCCGCAAGCCCGTCGGTGAGCTGGATCACGGACGTCCCACAGCGCCGCCACTGCTCGGCCACGGCCCGCGGATCGGTCAGCGAGGTCAGCAAAAACGCCGGCACGCGGCGCCCCACCGCCCGGGCGATCTCGGCGATGGTCCGTTCGGTGATGACCCCCGGACCGCTCGGCATGGCCGACACCAGCCCGAGCGCATCCGCTCCGCATTGAATCGCCAATTCGGCCTCGGAAATGCTCGCAATGCAGCAGATTTTGATTCTAGGCATTGTCCTCAGCACATCAAAAGGGTCTTCCGTTTCAGAACATCGCTTTAGAGTGTATACAACTCCTACTTCTCAGATTAATCGCTATTGACTTTCTCCGATTCGACGATGTCACGCACCTCTATACCTGAATTGGGATTTTTTGAAAAAGGCCCTGCTCCTCCAGCGGAATTGGTGAAAATATGCTTTTCGACAACCCCTTCATCATCAAATAGAACTTGTAACATTCGGGTGTGAATATCCGCAGACATGAAACCACTCGTCACGCTCGAAAAAGTATATGTGTAGACAGTTCTACCATCGCTATTCATGCTGACCGAAGCAGGCGGCCCAAACTTCTCATGGATATCCTCCTTCGTCGTAACACCCGCTTGTATCGAGCCAACGTCCGAACTCCATATTTTCCTACCGGATGTTGTGGTGCATGCACTGACCACGAGTATCAACAAACAAAGAATAATCGCTTTCATCTAGCCCTCCTATGGTCATCTCAATTTGGGTAACTAACGACTGGCACTTTTCTTTCCGGGAACTCTTAGTCTGTCAAGCTACTACTGAATCCAATACTAGGCGTAGGCTATTTCTCATCCGGCCAGTCTTCAATGAACCGCATCTTGCACTCGGCGTTCGCGGCGAGCTCGCCCGTGGGAAGGGGCCGGACGAGGAGGTCCTGGAGCGTCCAGCGGGCGAGGGCGTCGCGGGTGGCTTTGCGCACGTCCCACATGGCCTTGTGATAGGCGCAGACCGGGCCGAGATCGTCTCCGATGCCGCGGCAGTAAGCCCCGATGAGGAGCCCCTGGGTCGCTTCCACGATTTCAAGCAAGGTCAGCCGCCGGGGATCGGCGGCGAGGCGCACGCCCCCGTGGGGCCCGCGGCGGGCTTCCACCAGCGCCGCCTTCGAAAGCTGGCCGGTGACCTTGCGCAGGTAAGAGGGCGAGCAGCCGAGCGCCCCGGCGATGGTTGCGGGGGGCACGGTTTGGTACTTCTCGCACCGGGCGAGATAGATGAGTGCTTTGATGGCGATTTCGGACGTTTGCGTGATCATCGGCGTTGTTTCTCCTGTTTTCCGGGCATCAAGAAGAAGGGAGGCGAAGTTGCGTGGCAAGGCCAATTCGCGATAATCGTTATCTGAAATATCTTTTTTGATTGCGTTCGATTCTCTTTTCCCGTTTGCTGCTCTCCAACAAAGGGCGGCCGCGACGCCGCCTTTCGGGACGCAGCACAGGACACACAGGGAATCCGCGACGGACAAAGGACGACGATCATGGAAGCGATGATGCATTGCGATCAGTGCGAACAGACGTTTCGCGGCACGGCCTGCACGACCGTTGGGGTCTGCGGAAAAGACGCCGACATGGAGAGCCTGCAGAAGCTCCTGCTCTATGGCCTGAAGGGCATGGCGTCCTACAAGGCCCACGCCCGCCGGCTGGGCAAGACGGATCCAGAGGTGGAAGCCTTCATCGAGGAAGCGCTTTTCGCCACGGTGACCAATGTGAATTTTGACATGGAGTCGCTGCTGGAGCTGGTGCTGGAATGCGGGCGGATGAATTACCGCACGATGCAGCTTCTCAACGACGGGCATGTGGAAGTGATGGGCAAGCCCGAGCCGGTGGAAGTGGAGGAAGGCCTGCACGAAGGCCCGGCGATCCTTGTCACCGGCCACGACATGGTCGATCTGAAGAACATCCTGGAGCAGACCAGGGACAAGGGCATCAACGTCTATACACACGGCGAGATGCTGCCCGCGCACATGTATTCCAAGCTGCGGGGCTACCCCCATCTCAAGGGGCATTACGGCGGGGCGTGGCAGAAGCAGCGCGACGAATTCGAGAAATTCGGCGGAGCAATCGTCGCCACCACAAATTGCGTGCTCATTCCGCGCGAGGACAACACGTATCTCCACCGCTTCTATACAACGCGCGTGACGGCGGTGCCCGGCGCCAACAAGATCGAGAACGACGACTATACGCCGGTGATTGAAAAGGCGCTGGAATGCGGCCCACTCGCCGCCACGGAGCGGAAGAAGTCCACCGTTGGTTACCACTACACAGCGATTCTTGAAATTGCCGATCACATCGTCGAGGCTGTGAAGGATGGCCGTCTCAAGCACTTTTTCCTGATCGGCGGATGCGACGGTGCCGAGCCGGGACGGAATTACTTTCAGCAATTCGCCGGCGCCACGCCCCAGGAATCCCTCGTTCTGACCGTGGGGTGCGGGAAATACCGCATTCGCGAGCAGGACTTCGGCACGATCCGCCTGAATGGAATGGAGGTGCCGCGGCTTCTGGACATGGGCCAGTGCAATGACAGCTATGGCGCGATCCAGGTCGCCCTGGCGCTGGCCAAGGCCTTCGATTGCGGGGTGAATGATCTGCCGCTGACGCTGGTGCTTTCCTGGTTCGAACAAAAGGCCGTCGCCGTGCTGTTGACGCTGCTGCATCTCGGCGTGAAAGGCATTCGCCTTGGCCCGGCGCTGCCCGCCTTTGTGACGCCGAACGTGCTGAAGATTCTCCAGGAGCAGTATGATCTCCAGCCGATCGGAAAAGACGCCAGGGCGGACGTCGCCGCTCTGTTTTCCTGATCGCGCTGTCTGGACCCCGGCACACCCGCCTCTGCCGGGGTCTTTCATTTTTACCCGTCTTTCTCTCGGGGCTTGATCGCGCGGATTCTCCGGGTCATCCTCACGGCGTGATGAACGAAGATCGAGGCAAACCGCTGCGCCTCGTGGTGGATACGAACATCCTCTTTGCGGCGGCGGTGCATCGCGGCGGTTCGCGGCGGCTGGTGGACGAGCTGTTGAAGCGCGGCGATTGGCAATGGGTGGCGACGGAGCCGATTCTGAAGGAGTATTTCAAGGTCCTCCGGAACGTCCGCTTCCGCCTGAGCCAGGAGGAGTTGGAAGATTTCAAGCAATGCATCCGCGGCGCGGTGGTACTCGTGGAGGCGCATTCGGATATCCAGCTTCCCGCCGATCCCAGTGATGCCAAGTTTCTCAACTGCGCTGCTGCCGGCGAGGCGGATTACATTATTTCCTCGGACAGCCACCTGCTGGAAGCCATCGCGCCCGAGGGCACGCGCGTTGTGAATGTGCATGATTTTTTTCGGGAACAGGATTGATCAGCGGCGCTTTCTTCTTCGCGCGGCGCCGGCAACCCCGAGCACAACCAGTCCGCCCATGGCCGTTGCGAAGAGGCCCAGGCGATAGCTGAGCGGCCGGTACTCCCAGCGATAGACCGCCGTGCCGCCGGGATGTTGAGTCGTGGTTGCAAGCGCCGGTTCGCTCGATTCGGCGAGCAAATCCCCATCCTTGTAGAGACGCATTCCGGGCGGGAAGACCTCAGCGAGCCGAAGCTCACCCGGCGGGCCCGCCACCGTCGCTGTGCGGTCGTTGGGATTTCGCCGGTTCCACGCCGTTTCGTCCGGCTCTTCGCCGTCCAGGGAGAGAAAGGGCTGCATTGCCGGAGGTTGGACCACCTGTTGCCCGCCGCCCCGATAGACAACCTCGAAGCCGTCTGCTCCGACTTGTTCGGAATCCGGCAGAATCAGGTGCGCCACCCCCCAGGCGCGATACCATTCCGGCGTATTATAGCCCAGGTTGCCGTCCTGACGGGCCTTCGCCTGATAGACAATGGGATGATAGCCGTTAAGCGCCCGGCCGCCATACAATACCGGGCGAAGCGAGAGCTCATTCGTCAGGCCGTGCGCCGACGGGAATTCGCCCCGCTCCTGGAGCCAGAACTCCGCCTGGCGGGGAGCGAGGTAGGCCTCGTAGCGATTCCACGGTTCCGCGAGAAGAAAATGCCGGTTGGCCCAGCCAAGGTCCGCGACGGCGGCGGCGAGTATCACGGGATAGACCCAGGGAAAGCGATTGCCCTGGCGAAAATTCTTCAGGCCTCCCGCGATAGACTGGACGCCCCAGGCGGCCAGCACGGCAAAGGAGAGGGCCGCGCCGGCCATGAAAGTCCCGGGACTGCGAAAGGAAGCAAAGCCGGGCAGATAATCATAAAAGGCCCGATAGAGGGGCGTGGAATCCCCAAGTCCCACCAGAAGCCACATCCCCGCCATCAGGAGCCAGAACAGAACGGCTCGCAGGCGCCCGATTGATCCAATGAGCGCGATGAGAGCGAGGGCGATCACGGCTTTGCCCGCGTAGTCGCTCACGATGCGCTCGCCCCAGCCTCCTGTATAGACGTCTCCGCGGACCGAGCTGCCTTTCCAGCGCGGGACCAGGAGTTCCATCAACTCGCCCGGCGGGTAGCTGGTTTCCACGGCTTCTCTGTAGGAAACTCCCCCGCCGCGATTCGAAAGGGCGCTCATTTCCATGCCGGGAACGAGCTGGGCACCGCCAATGGAAAGGCCAAGCGCTGTCCCGGCGATATAGACAATCAGCGAACGCCACCAGAACTGGCGCGCCGCCCGGCGGAGCGCAACCCACCAGGCAATAGAGAAAAAGCCGGTGAGCAGCCCCGTATAGGCGATCTGGGGATGCCCGGCGAGGAGCATCATCCCCACGCCAAAAGCCATCAGCGCCGCCCCGCCCATGGGCCGCCGCCACCCATGGGGGTGGCTCATCATCACGCTCCCCGCCACGGCCCAGGGAAGAAAGCCCAGCGCCGCAACTTTCTGAAAATGCCCGGCGTGGATCAGCGTCACCACGTGGCCGCTGAGCATATAGACGCTTCCCAGCAGCAGCGCCGCCGCCCAGCCCAGCCGGAGATTGCGGCCCAGCAGGAAGCCTCCGCACCCCGCCAGCCAGAGCGCCAGAATCCACGCCGCTTTCTGCGCTTCGGGGTATTCAAGGATCAGAAACGGCCACGCCGCCGGGGAAAAGGGCGTCCACAAAAACGCCCCCAGCGTTGGCAGGCCGCCCTGCAGCCCGGGCATCCAGAGAGGAATCGTCCCCGGCGATTTCTCTCCCGCCTGCTGCACCCAGAGATGAACCAGGGCGTCGTGGGACACCGTGTCGCGGCCGTAGAGAAACCAGCGGCCGTCCACGCTTTCCTTTCGCGGGAGGACGAGCAATTGCACCATCGCCAGCGCCAGAAAGAACAGCGCTACCAGCCACGGCTTTTTCACAAAGGCGGGAATCATGTGGAGGCGTAGGGGGGCGCGGGAGTCAGGAGAAGCAGCCGCGTCACCAGATCCAATTCTCTCAGCGTTCCTTCCCGATCAATTTTCAATTCCCCTTCTTCCGCCGCGATGAGTTTTTTCACTTCGTTCACATCATCGCGCACTTTTAACACATCCTGGAAGAAGAGGTTTTCCTGTCCCTTTTCGAGATAATCCTCCAGCTCTTGAAAGAAAATCGTCACGGGATCGGTTGGATCGAGGTTTCGGTACAAATCGTAAAGCAGCGTCAGCGCCGCATCGATGGGATTGCTTTCCACAGCGCCGGGGTGATTCCAGCGCACTCCCGGATCGGGCAATGGTTCCGCCTTCTCCTCGTCGGGGTCCAGAATCAGGTAACCCGTGGAGGGGACGCGCCGCAGTTCGTCCCACACGGAATCCAGGTCCGCCTCGCGATCGAGAGCCAGGAGATAGGGCCGCTGGTCATTCACCGCTTTGTCGATGGCGGCGGCCCGCTTGACCACAGCTCCCGGCCCCGCGCGGAAGGCGGCTTCGTCGATGATGCCCTTGGCCAGGCTTTTCCCCCAGGGGGTATAAGGATTCTCTTCGTCAAACAATCGCGCCAGAAGACAGATGGGAAAGGCTCGGGTTTTCTGGGCGCGAGCCTTGATGTTTTCAATGAATCCGGCAAACTGAGCAATGCGCCAGTCATCAACGGCCTGGAACTGGGATTCTGTTGGCTGGGTCAGCAGCTCCTCCAGGTCGATCCCCAGCTCGGACTGCACCCGGCGGAGGCAACTCGTTCCGAAATGCGTCCAGGACTCCGGTTTGTGGGTTGTGCGGGGCAGGTTGCGCACATCAATCAGCAGGCCGTCGATGGCATATCCTTCGACAATATCCACCAGCAGGTTGCCGACGAAGCGGCGATAGGAAAGCGAAGTCCAGCAAAACCGGCCAGGAACCCGCGTATCCGTCAGGCCTCCATACCCCCCCTGATAATTCTTCATCAGCCAGTCGCGATGATTTCTTGCAAGGGAGCCCAGGCGGCGATTTTCCAGAGGTCCGGCCGTGACAATGTCCAGGGACAGCCATACACTGAAGGAATAGTCCCGGAGCATCTGGAGGACCTGTCGCCCGGGACAGCGCCGGGTTTCGCGCAGCTCTCCGTCCCGAGTGGTGTCAAAAAGCACCGATCCGTCTTCGAGCACCGGCACAACCACGGTATTATAGCCCTTGCGGCTGAGATAACCGAGGTGTTCGGCAAGCGATTCGCGATACTCAAACAGGGCGGAGGATAAAAAGAAGGCCCGCGTTTGCAGCGGATACATCGCCTCGTCGTCCGCAATTCGCTTTGACAGGTGGAGATTTTCCTTATTTACCATGTTCAAGGTCGTCGCTGGAATGTGGCGATGAGCTGGATTCACAGGAGTTAGCAACACCAGATGCCGCCACGTTCTCACCAGGAAAAACCCACCGCAACGGTTCTTCCCGATTCTTCGGGAAAGGAGGGGAGCGTAGACTCCGCCAAGGCACCGGCGCAAGCGTCCTCCGCGAACAAAATCCTGGAAGCTCCGTCCTCGGTCAGTCTCGAGAATCTCCTGGCAGTGACGCCGGAAGAAAGCCGGTCCCTGGTGCGCCAGGCCTACGAATTCGCCGAACACCTTCATAGCGGCCAAAAGCGCAAATCAGGCAAGCCCTACATCTTCCACCCCCTGACCGTTGCCACTTATCTCGCGGACCTGAACATGGACGGGGCATCTGTGGCCGCGGGCCTGCTTCACGACGTGCTGGAAGACACGGAAATGACGGCGCAGGAGTTGGAAGCCATCTTTCCCGAATCCGTCGTCCAGATCGTCCAGGGCGTGACGAAAATCTCGAAGATGAAATTCGAGACGACCCGGGAAGCCCAGGTGGAGAATCTGCGCATCATGATCCTCGCCATGGCGCAGGACATCCGCGTGGTGATCGTCAAACTCTGCGATCGCCTGCATAATATGCAGACGCTGAAGCACCTCTCTCCCGACAAGCGGGTCGGCATCTCCCAGGAAACGCTGGATATTTATGCTCCGCTGGCGAACCGCCTTGGCATCGCCTCGATGAAGAGCGAGCTGGAAGACCATTCCATGCGATGGCTCTATCCCGAGGAGTACCGCCGCATCCAGCAGCTTGTTGCCAAGAAGCGCAAAGAACGCCAGCGCATGATCGACGAGGCGATTGGCTATCTGCGCGAATACCTGGAATCGCACTTTCCCGATATCGCCATCCACGGCCGACCCAAACACTTCTACTCCATCTTTCACAAGATGCGCCACCAGGGCCTGACCTTCGAGCAACTCTACGACCTGACGGCCCTTCGCATTATCTGCAAGGATGAGAGCGAGTGTTACGAAATCCTCGGGCATATACACGCCATCTGGCCGCCAATCCCGGGACGCTTTAAAGATTACATCGGCATGCCCAAGAAAAACATGTATCGCTCGCTGCACACCACGGTCATCGGGCTCGGCGGAACCATCACGGAAATCCAAATCCGCACCCGCGAGATGCACCGTGTGGCTGAGTTCGGCATCGCGGCACACTGGGCCTATAAAGAAGGCGGGGCGAATATACAAAACGATGAGCGCCTGGCGTGGCTGCGGCAGCTCACCGAATGGATTACGGACCCGAACGAGCCGGAAGGGTTCCTGGAGGCGCTCAAGCAGGATCCTTTTGCCGACCGCGTGTTGTGCTTTACTCCCCGCGGCGATGTGATCGAGCTGCCCGCCAAGGCGACCCCGATCGATTTCGCCTATGCGATTCACACAAAGGTGGGCGAGCAATGCATCGGCGCGAAGATCAACGGCCGCATGGTGAACCTGCGCACCCAGCTGAGCAACGGCGACGTCGTTGAAATCCTGACCGCGAAGAACGGCCACCCCTCGCGCGACTGGCTCGACTATGTCGTCACGGGCCGCGCCCGGCAGAAGATCAAGCACTGGCTCAAAGCCCGGAATATCGACGAATGGGTGGAGATGGGCCGCCGGTCGATGAACAAGCTGCTGCAGGACCGCGGCCACCAGGTCAGCCAGCAAGAGCTGGATCAGGCGCTCTCGGGCCTTCTCGATGCCTACAAGATGCAAAGCGTGTCGGACCTGCTGGTGGAGATCGGCTTTGGGTCCATCAGCGCCCATGCCGCGCTGGCTCGCGCGAACCCCAACTGGAGTATTCAGCCCAAAAAGCCCGCCAAAAAAACCGCGCCGAAAAAAAAGACCGAGGGGTCGATCTACGTGGAAGGCGCGGAGGGCGCCGCGGCCCGAATCGCCCAGTGCTGCCGGCCCATCCCGGGCGACGACATCGTCGCGTATATCACGCGCGGCCGCGGCATCACGGTCCACAGCACATCGTGCCGGAATATCGTCCGCGCCCGAAAACACCCGGAAGAAAAGAACCGGCTTCTTCCCGCCTCCTGGTCCGGCGATGGAAGCTCGTCTTTTGCCGCCACGATCCACGTGGAATCGGAAGACCGCAATGGGTTGCTGAATGATATTAGCGGCATGATCGCGGAACACAACATTTTCATCAAAAGCTGTCATACAAACAGCGATCTCTCAAGCGGCAAAGCGATCCTGACTTTCGATCTCAACGTGAAGAACGCCAGCCAGCTTGAGCAGCTTCTGGCGTCCCTCACGCGCCAGCGCGGCATCATCAGCGCCCGGCGCCGCAAGCGCAGCGGCAACGGCCGGTAATAGGCCTGCTCTCTCTCTACACACTCCCGTCCGCGAACATGATTGTTTCGTTTTCGTTACCCAGGGCCCTGGAAAGGGCTTTCGAGGATGAGGGTGGGCGCCCTCTTCTGCAACTTCGCCAGGCATTTTCGAGGACGATGACGAGGATGAGGGTGGGCGCCCTCTTCCCGGCTTCTGTTTCTGAAAACTCTGAAAGACTCATGGTCCCGGTTTGGGAAGCAGGGCGCCCGGATTCTCTTTCGGAACTTTCGGAAGCCAGAGATGCACCTCGCCGCCGCCGGATTGGCGATTGCGCAGCGTGATTGTCCCCCCGTGGGCTTCCGCCGTGGCCTTGACAATGGCGAGTCCAAGCCCCGTCCCGCCCCGCTTCTGGGTGAAGAAGGGCTCGAAATACTGATCCATCTCGTCCATGGGAAAACCAGGGCCATTATCTTTCACAACGATTTCCGCTCCTGGTTCTCCGCTGGGATTGCTCGCCGCGCGGCACAGCAGCACAACCAGGCCACGCGTCCGGTCGCCGAGGGCATCGAGCGCATTGTGCGCGAGATTGAAGACCATCTCCTCGATGCGGCCGGCGTCCGCCTGGATCGGCTCCAGATCCGGATCCGGCCGAGCCACGAAGTTGACCGGGAGCACCAGCCCGGACACGTCCCGTCCGCCGGACATCTCCAGTGCCATCACCTTTGCGCACCGCTCGATAATGGCGTTTACGTCTGTCTCCTCGATGACCAGTGTCGGCTCGCGCGAGGATTCGAGAAAATCGCGCACGCGCCTGTCGATGGACTCCACTTCTTCCTGAATAATATCCAGGTAATCCAAAAACCGGTCCCGGTGCTTGAATTGCTGGTCGTCATTGAGCTTCTCGCGCATCATTTGGGTATAGCCGCGGATCGGTCCGAGGGGGTTTTTGATCTCGTGGGCCATGCGCGAGGAAATCTCCCCCACCACGGAAAGACGCTCGGCCTTGCGCAGCCGCTCGCGCGCCTCCTTCAGTTCGTGCCGTGTTTCCTGAACCAGGCGGCGATATTCCGCCGCGCGGGTGAAGAGCAGCTTGTCGAAGACGCGCTCGAGCGGGGCGAGCTGGGCCACGAGCAACAGCACCAGGATGCATCCGAGGAGCAGCCACCCTGCGGTGCGGTCGAGCACGATGCTGCCCTGGGCGAAGACATAGAACTCCTTCAGCAGCGTCATCAGCACGAAGGCGATGAGGATCGCCATGATATAATAGATCGCCCGGCTGAGGGGCCGCGGGTTCTGCAGCTCTTCCTGGCGGAGAACGACGACGAGTCCGATCTGGCCCATGACGGCAAAAAGGAATCCCGGCGTGGGAACAATCGCCGGGCCGCTGGACTGCGAAGCCGCCCAGAA
The DNA here is from genome assembly GCA_964346275.1 of uncultured Candidatus Sumerlaeota bacterium. Lineage (GTDB taxonomy): Bacteria > Sumerlaeota > Sumerlaeia > SLMS01 > SLMS01 > CAYFUR01. Next base: position 4,255 of record CAYFUR010000090.1, on the reverse strand, counting down.
AAACGCCGTAAACATCACCGGCCCAAGAATCGTCGCGATCAGGTGTTTCGAGGTGTTTTGCTCCGGACCGGAGGACGTGTAATACCGCACGGCGAGCACCGCCGTCCCCGCAAGGACCAAAATCATGACATAGAGGAGCGTGGCCCGCTGGGGCAGCGCCTCCGGGCTCAGTTCGCCCCGGCGGTAGCTGTAGCCGAAGAGGTGGGCCATGTCGGCGGAGTAGCTCTCGAAAACCGTGAGAATGAGCGCGGGCAGAAAAATCACGCAGAGCACCCAGGGACCGCGCCAGCCCTCGCGGATAGGAACCGGGCGCGTCAGCGCAAAATAGAGGAAATTGCCGGGAACCAGCAGCATGGCCAGGTAAGGAAGAGAAAGGACACCGGGAAATTCAAAGCCGACGAATTTATAAAGCGCCTGTCCTCCCGCCCAGATGATCAGCGACAACGCGTTGAGAAGGAGAAAAAAACCCGAACGGGTGCTGTCGCGGTGGCGGATCACCCACCCCAGCACAATCACATTGATGAAAACGATGGCCAGCAGCGGAACAAAGCTGAGGCGCATGGAGAAAACCTCCATTGCCCGGAAAGAATCGGCTCGCCTGTTTCCCAAGTCTGCTCAAACGCCAGGCGCTGGCAACGGCGATTTCCTGGCGCGAGGACCGGTGGACACCCGAGAAGCGAGTTGCATCCAGCTCCCCCCGCCCACAAAATCCCTCTCGCTTGTTAAACTCCCCGAAGAGAAAGAGGACGATGACCGACAAACCGACACCAATTACCGTAGCCTATGGCGATGGCATCGGCCCGGAAATCATGGAATCCACGCTCGCCATTATCGAGGCCGCCGGCGCCAAGCTCGATAAAGACGTGATCGAAATCGGCCTGAAGAAATTCGAACAGGGCCACACAGCCGGCATTGATCAATCCGCCTGGGATTCTCTCCGCCGCACCAAGGTTTTCCTCAAGGCGCCGATCACTACGCCCCGCGGAGGCGGCTACAAATCCCTCAACGTCACAATCCGCAAAAGCATGGGTCTTTACGCGAACGTGCGGCCCTGCCGCGCGCTTCACCCATACGTCCAGACCAAGCATCCCGACATGGACCTGGTTATCATTCGCGAGAATGAAGAGGACACCTATGCGGGCATCGAGCACCGCCAGACCGAACAGGTGACCCAATGCCTCAAGCTGATCTCGCGCCCCGGCTGCGAGAAAATCGTCCGCTATGCCTTTGATTACGCCGTGGCCAACAAACGGAAAAAGGTTTCCTGCTTCGTGAAGGATAACATCATGAAGCTGACCGATGGACTCTTTAACACGGTCTTCAAGGAAATCGCCGAAGAGTATCCCGAAATCGAAAGCGAGTCCTGGATCGTCGACATCGGCGCGGCGCGCCTCGCCGACACGCCGGAAATCTTCGACGTGATCGTGATGCCCAACCTCTATGGTGACATCATGTCGGACATCGCGATCCAGCTCACCGGCTCGGTGGGGCTCGGCGGCTCTTCGAATATCGGCGAACACGTTGCCATGTTCGAAGCCGTCCACGGCTCGGCACCCGATATCTCGGGCCAGGGGATCGCCAACCCCTCGGGGCTGCTGCTGGGCGCCGTACTGATGCTTGTCCACATCGGCCAGTACGACGTCGCCGCCAGGGTGCACAATGCCTGGCTGCGCACGATGGAAGATGGCATGCACACCGGCGACATTTATAAAGACGAACTGTCGAAGAAAAAACTCGGCACGAAGGAATTCACCGAGGCCGTGATCGAGCGCATCGGGCAGAATCCCGAGAAGTTCAAAACCGTGACCTATCAGGCTCCGCCAGAGGGGAAAAAATCCTCCGCCGCCAAGTCCGCGCCGGCTCCCGCCAGGAAGGAACTCCTCGGCGTTGATGTGTTCCTGGACTGGACCAAGGGGACGCCGGACGAACTGGGCGAGTCGCTCTCCAAAGTCAACGGCGGCGGCCTCAAGCTCGTCATGATCACCAATCGCGGCGTGAAGGTCTGGCCTGGCGGCATGCCGGAGACGTTCTGCACGGACCACTGGCGCTGCCGCTTCATGAGCGAGGACGAAAAACCGATCAAGCACCAACAGGTCGTCGATTTGCTGCAGCGCTGCGGCGACGCCGGATTCGACTTTATCAAGACGGAACACCTCTGCTCCTTCGACGGAAAGCCCGGCTTCTCCCTCGGCCAGGGCCAGTAAATCCCCCTTCCGTTCCGGAGAGGCCCGGCCTCTCCGGAACGTCCTCTCAACGCCCTTGAAACGCCGACCATCCCAACAATCCCGTGCCGCGGACCTTTATCCCGCCCTTCTCCTCCTCGGACTGGCCGCTCTCTTTTCTATATCCTACGTCTATCCAGCGCGGGCTTTTCCCCTCCGTGGAACAAGCCTCGCCTTCGTCTATACAATCTTCTTTGCCCTCGCCGCAGTGGCGGAGCGCCGGCGGCTGGGCGAGTGGCTTCTGAACCCGCCCGTGCTGCTGGCATTGCTCTGGGGGGCGGTCTGGGCGCTGGGCGGGCTGTTTGCGCCCCTCTACGCGGCAGCCCGTGATGAAATGGGAATCGCGGTGGCCGCCTCGCTGGTTTTTGCCACGGGGTTCGCCGCGGCCCTGCGTTGGCCCGTGTTCCCCGCAAAAGAGGAGGACGCCCTCCCGTCCAGCCTCCTCGTCTATGCAGGAGCACTGGCTTTCGTCCTGGGAATCGGGGCGCTTTTTGGCCTCTACCAGGTTTACGGCCCGGCGGGCCTGCCCCGGACCTTTGCCACCATGGAGCAGAACATCCTCGCGACCATGCCCGAGGGCGATGCCATGCGCGCCGGGCTGCTCCACGCCATGCGCGAGGGGCGTGCGGCAGGCACCATCGGCGCGCCGAATCTGTTTGCCTCGTTTTGCGCTGCGGGCGCGGCGCTCGCCGCCGGGCTCGCCTTTGCGCTCAAGCATCCCGCCGCCCGCTATGGGTTCGGCGCCCTGGCGGTGGTGTCCGCCTGGGCGGTCATCGCCAGCGGCTCCAACGGCGGAGTCCTGGCGCTCTTCGTGGCTCTGCTGACGCTCGCCGCGGGACTGATCGGATGCCGCCTCACCCAAAAACAACTCCGCTGGCTGGTCGCGGGTGTGGCGATCATCGCGGCCGTTGTTCTGGCGGGCGCCGTTCTGGCCGCGCTGGCCACGGGGGGCACTGGCGAGCGTTGGCTCGGCTCCTCGGGCATCCAGCAGCGCCTTTATTACTGGCAGGCGGCCCTGGGCATCTGGCAGGAAAACCCCTTGTTCGGACAAGGCCCAGGCTCCTTCGAAATCCTTTATCCGCAATTCCGCGTGCCCGGGGCCGGGGAAACCCGCGAGCCCCACAGTTGGCTCTTCAATCATCTCGCGGAAACGGGGCTGCTGGGCCTTGGGCTGTTTGCCGCGCTGATCGCCTCGGTCAAAATCACCATGCTCAAGGCTCTTGGCCGACTGCACCGCGAGGGCCGCTGGACCGAATACACCATCTATCTTGCCATGGCGGCGGCAGCGGCGGCGCTTGTCGTCCATGGGCTTGCCGAGTATACGCTCTGCTTCAACGAGGGCCTGCTGCTTTTCGTGCTCTTGCTGGCGGCGCTGGCGGGCCTCGGCCAGCAAATCGCGCCGATGCGGCTGCCTGGATGGACCCGCCGGAGGTCGGCGAGCGGGCTTGCGGCCATTCCGCTGGCGCTCGCGGCGGCTGGCTCCCTCGGCGTCTATCATTTCTGGTTCGTTCCGGCCATGGGCGAACTCTCGCGCGAGGAAGCGGAGGCGCTGATTATGGATCGACGGCCTTCCGAGGAAATCATCGCGGCTTATTCCCGCGCCATCGATGCCGACCCAGCCAATCCCGCACTCTGGGAAGCGCGCGGGGTCTTTCGGCTGCGCGCCAACGATCAGGCGGGGATGGCGGACTTGGAGCGCGCCCGGGAGATTCACCCCCAATCGGCCCGCCTCCATGAAAGCCTGGCGCAAGCCCATGCCCGCCGGGACCAGTGGGACGAGGCCTTGCGGCTCCAGCGGCACGCCGTGGAACGGCACCCCCTCGATGTCAGCCATCGCCTGACGCTCGCGGAATTCCTTCTGGAAACAGGTTCGCGGCAAGAAGCGCTGGAAATGGCCCGCTCGACGAAGGGGCTGCTGACCACGACGGATGCCGAGGAGGAGCGCCGCGCGGCCATGCTTCGCCGCCTTGAGGACAAAATCGACTGACCCCCGGTGCAACTTGCTGTTGAACTGCTTCTCCGATTCTCTTCAA
>CAYFUR010000089.1:0-15107 GCA_964346275.1 uncultured Candidatus Sumerlaeota bacterium | reverse complement strand
AGGGCTGGTAGTGTCCAGCCAGATGGCTGCGGCCTTTTCCTCAATGAGCCGACCACGGTTTCGCTCGCAGGACTCAAGGATCTTGAGCGCCCGAGTTAATCGATCACTTCGATATCAATCCTACCCAGGCCATCCAATTCCTCCCTCGGCAGGGAAAGCACGTCCATCCTCATGACATCGTCGCGCTCTGCGGGACGTTCCTTCCCGCTCACGATGTAAGCGCGCATCCCCCTCTTTTTGTTCTGATAGGAAATGTGGACATCTGTCGAACGGTATCCCGCCTGGAAAACGAAGTGCTCAAAAGGGGCCCACGATGCGGGTTGAATTCTGAGAGAATCCATGCCGGGCTCGAAGCCGAACACATAGCGGATAAGGCATTTCAGAACGACATTCGAACTGCCCGTCTGCCAGTCATTCATGTTCTCTCCATCTATACATAATTCTGGATTATATCCGTAGGAGTTTGGCATCACGAATGGGGAATGGGACAAGGTTTTGTGCAAAGATGTGAAAGGCAGGATCTTGAAGAGCTGGTCCCAGGCGCGGCGTGGCTCGCCCATCCTGAACAGCGCAATAAGAGCAAAAGCGGTGGCATGGATATAGACGGCTCCGTTCTCGGCGGTTCCGGGCGGCAGCTTTCCGATCCGCCCCACTCCGCTGGCGTGCTGGGGAAAAGCGGGGGCGAAAGTTCGCAGGCCGTACTTGGAGTCCAACCGGTCGAAGGCTTTCAGAATGTGCGGCCGCAAGGAAGTCTTCTTGTCATAGACCCCGGAATTCACCCAGTAAGCCGTGGCCGTGAGACTGTCGCGTTCAGCACCATCCGAATCGCAAAACCCGCCAACGAGATAGCGCCGGCCGTCTCCCCAGCCATGCAGCACCCGCAATTCATCTCTCTCCTCGGAACGAACGAGAGCCCAATGGTTGAGGGCATCTTCTATTTCAACCGACGCCCTTTCCAGCGACTCAATTCTTTGTCTATACTTTGACCGATCGATAGCAGCAAGAAGTCCGGCCATTTCGCGCGCGTTCTGAAGCGTCTGCAAAGTGGCCATCACACTGACGCCCGAGCCAAACTTCTTCCCAGGCTCTTGAGTTAAACCGAGGCCGTCCAACGCGTCGTTCCAATCGCCGTACAAGGCACGGACACAGCCTGTTCCGGAGTCGCGGTTGCGGAGCAGGTAGTCCATGGCCCGATCCAGATGGGCGAGGACGGTGCCGGTTTCGCGGCTCCGCCTCACCGCCCCGGCGTCCTCATCCACGATCTCGTGGTAGGCCGTCTCTTCTCTCAGAAAATCAAAATCGCCGGTAAGGCGAATATACGTTGAAACAGCGCTGATCACCCAGGTTCCCTGGTCGATGAACTCGCGCAGATCCATCTTTCCAATAGATCCGCCCTTTTCCGGAAGGGAATACTGGCGGAAAAAACGCCCATCGGGCGTCATGTATTCCATCGCCTCCAGCATTTTTCCCCGCGTTGCCTTCGGCTGCCAGAATGCCAGCGCTTCCAAAGCCTGAAAGACATCCCGGATTCCAATAAGAGAATTCGGTGCGAGCTGTATATACCCTTTGATGAGAGAGCAGAACTCCACCTGCCGCTTGAGAAACTCGAAGAAGGAATTGAATGAGGCGGAGGGAAAAAAGCCTTCTTCCGGCGCGGAGATCGTTGCCCGCAGGGCGGAGTGCAGCCGCCGGTCTTCCCTCGATGATGCCTCGATCGCGTCATCTAACTCCCCGGTGTTGAGCGACGCCCTGCAAAGCTTACCTGCTTCTTCCTCGCTCGTCGCTTCCCCAAACTCCATGTCTAACCGGCACGTCCCCCTCGACTCCAGAGCGAGATGATAGATCCCCCCCGCAATGGCTGACTCCGTGAACGTGCAAACGTGCTGCGGACTTCCAAAAGTGCCGCGAAACAGCGACTCAGGGGTGTGGAGGCTGCTCAGGGAGCCGCCCACAAACTGATAGCGGGAGGCGGTCGCCTCAACGGCTTCGAGCCTCCCCCCCAGTTCCACTCGCTGGCGTATATATGCCGCCCGGGTGATTGAGGAATGGCGGTCCTTGTCTTCATTGACGCGAATGGTAAAACCGGGCAAGGCGCCGGAGCACTCCTCTTCCGGAACGACTCGGATCTCCTTGAACCAGCGGTCTTCATCGCTTTCATGAAGCTGGTGCCGGAGAAACGGATTCATAAAGTGGGAAAAAAAGAGGCGACGGGGATTGTCTCCCGTGTTTTCCGCCAGCAAAGAAAAGAAAAGGCTTCGATTTTTTCCTGCAAAGACTCGAACTGTAAAACGTAAATCCATTACCTCGCACAGATAGTAAACCGCGGCGGGGGTAAAGACAGTGCATCTTTCCGCCTTGGGATTACCCGCCATCTTTGGCACTTGAAGCAAGGGGAACGGCGTATAGTCGCCCTCCTTTTCCGGCAGCCCGGCAAAGAACGCAATGGCCGGCTCGCGTCCTTCCGCAGAACGCTGGAAATAAGAAAGCAAGCCTTCGTTCGCATGCATATAACCAGACGCATACGCCCAGAAATTAAAACCTTCTTTGCCATAGGGATAGCGGCTGTCTCCGCGCCAGCGGGGAAGGGCAAAGACTTCTCCCCATCCCCCCAGCCAGGCGTTCGCCGTTATCATCGATCCGGCACGCCGGCCTTCACGAATCGCTCGGTGTTCCCCCGCAAGCTGGTGGGCTCGATGGACGAAGCCGCTTTTTCCCGCTTCGACTGTTTCTGAAATCAACTCGGACATAATGACTCTCTATTCCCCGCTTTCAGGGGCCTGCTGCAAGAGGCGGGCAATGCGCTCAGCTTCTCCAGGTGTGAAGTTTCCAGTGCGAGCCAGTTCCTGCCCGTCCGGAGTATAGACAACAATGATTGTTCCGTCCTCCGGGGTGACGCCCAGCTCTTTCGCGGATTTGCCTCCAGCCCGCAGGCTGATAGCCCGCGCATTCAGACCTTTCCAGGCACTGTCCTCATTCAACCGTTCGGCGGCCTTCTCGACTTCCTCAACCGAAGGCGCCAGAAGCATCAGAAGCGGCAGGCCTCGTTCCCTGGCGACGCTCCGGGCCATGCCAGGATGCGTGAACCATCGCGTCCGATTTTCGATTTGCGAGTGCCTCTGGACTCTTCCCGTTTTTGGATCGACCGGCAGCCTGAGGTTCGCAATTTGAAACCGACCTTCTCCTTGTGACGAAACCACAAGCGCCGCGCTTTGCAGAGCCGCTGTGTCTATGCCGCGAAATTCAGAGGCCGGAGCAGAGATATGCTGCCAACCGTTTCCGGCGCCAATCTTTACCCGTTTCGTTGCGCGATTCTTCCCTTGGTCGCGCAGCACGAGTTCCATCTCGCCGATCGGCTCGTCTGCCCGAAGGTCCAGGGCGAACTCTCCATTTGGCGAGAGTGCGAGGGGCTCCGTGAAGGGGAATGCAATGCCCGCATATTCATAGCCAAGCGCCGCATTATCGACCACTTCGAACCGGACCCTCATCACGCTCCCTTTCTCCCCCGCCGGAAGCTCCGAGACGTCAAAGACAACGTCTATATTGCTTCGCGCCTCCTGGGACTCGTCGCGGTCAGAGATGGTCACGGGTTTGCCGAGACTGATCGGGTTCTCGTCAAAATCAAATGAGTAAGCCGCCGAGCCGCTCGTCTCCTTGGTTTGATCGCCAGGTTGGCCCGCGGGGATTTCCAAGGGAAACGTTGCCGTGGCAATATCCAGGCTTCCCTGCCCTCCATCAGTAATAGAAATCGCCACACTTTCGATGCTTGAAATATCGGGCTTCGGAAAGCTCGAAACCACCGCTTTCATCACTTGCCACTGGGCTGCCTTAAGCTTTATCGGCTCGCCGAAACCATTCGTGCCGCTTGCATCGCGGATATTGATCTGTGCCCGTATATCTGTCGAAGGGCGCACCAGAAATTCGATCGTGCCTGAGGGATTCAGCTCTTGCGGAGGGTTGAAGGGGAAGGCAACGCCAGCGTAATGATAGCCGAGGGCCTGGTTTGGCCTGATGCCGTAAACAAGCCGCAGAGCGCGCCCCGCATTGCCTGCGGGCGGAGAGACCTCGATTGTTCTGAGAGAGGCCGTCGTTTCAGAAGAGCGGCTTTCGTCTGCGTCGGTGAACAGGGTTGGCGGTGCGAGCGGTTCGGGCCGGGATCCTTCGGCCACGGCCAGAGGGCGGTTTGCCATTGCGGCTGCCGCAAGTGCGGCCACAACGAAAAGCAACACCGCCAAGGAATACAGGGGTTCTGCCCAGTTTTTCGGGCTCCAATACAAGTGTCTAGACATATTATCAAGCCTCGCGGCGTCTTATCCTTTCGTGCCTTCATGAGTCAGGCCGGCGATGAGTTGCCGGTTAAACACAACAAACAATGCAAAAATCGGAATCGCGGTCATCGCTGATGCGGCCATCAGATGCACCCAGTCCACGGTGTTTTTGGCGCTATACAGCGCAAGCCCGACGGGCAGGGTGCGCATCTCGGGACTCTGGATAATGATCAACGGGAAAATGAAGGCATTCCAGCTGAAAAGGAAGGACAAGAGGCCGACCGTCGCCAGAATCGGCCGCTGGAGCGGTGCGATCACGTTCCAGAGAACCTGGCGTATAGACGCCCCGTCAATTACCGCAGCTTCTTCGTAGGAATCCGGAAGAGACAAAAGGCTTTGGCGGACAAGGAAAATACCGACGGGATTGACAAGATTTGGAAGTGTCAGGCCCGGATACGAATCAAGCAGGCCTATGCCCCCTTGCCCCCAGAGATTATTGCCTCCGAACAAAGGAAAATGCTGGAGAATCAGGAAGCCGGGAACCAGAAGTACCTCCACGGGAATCAGCATGCTCCCCAGCATGACCGCCCAAAACACCGTTTTGCCGCGCAGCTCGCCGCGGGCGAACGCATAGCCGGCGCAGAGGCTCGTCACGATGCTGCCAAAGGTGATCAGAAAGGAAATGATGAAGCTGTTCAATGTGTAGCGCGAAAAATTATCCGCCTGCCAGACATCCAGATAGTTTGCCAGGGTCACGGATTTTGGAATCAGGCGGATCCGTTCCCAGGACGCCGCCGGCGATTCGAAAATGAGAGTGAACGTGCTGATATTTTTGGCATCGAAATCTCCCCCGGGAGGCGAGGTTGCCATCAGTGATGAATCCGGCCTCAAGAGTGAAATCTCTCCGCCTGAATCATTGACTTTCTGCCGTGCCGTGTTGCCGGCAGCGTCTTGCCAGGCGATTTGCCAGCGCCCTTTCCCATGGACCGCGATGTGGCGGTAGCGGCGCAAATCCCCATCCCATGAAAACCGGAAGGCCGCGTTCTCCAAGTCCGCTGTATAGATTCCATCGTCAAGCCTCCATACCTCCTCGGCGGCAAGGAACCCCTCTTCCGCCGTCCATCGGCCGGGTTCCATCGGGCGGCTTTGCATCGTCATGTCCCGGTCGGCCGCCCGGGCCAGCACAATTTCCTCCGGCGCCCCCTCAAAGGGATCTCCAACGGTTTGCAGCGATGTCCGCAGCATGATATACAGCGGATAAAGTGACACCAAGAGAAGCCCCGCCGCAACGGCCAGCCCCAATATCTGCCGCGGGTCGCGCAGCATCCCTGACCATGAAAACGTGTCCCGGCGGCTCAATCTTCCACTCCTTTACCTGTGCGGAGAATCACCGACTGGACGAAAACCACAATCGCGAGCATGAACACCATCAGCACTGTCGCCGCTGATGCCCGGCCCATTTGAAACCGGGAAAACCCGAGTTCGTATATCCAAAAGACCAGAGTCGTTGTGGAACCCATCGGCCCGCCTTGGGTCATGGTAAAGACCTCGGGGAAGACCTTGATCGCATTGATTGTCGCAAGAAAGACGGCAAAGGCGACGGTGGGCCGGATCATTGGGACGGTGATGTGGAGAAACTGGCGCACTGGCCCGGCCCCCTCAAGACGCGCCGCTTCATACAAATGCACAGGGATGCTCTGCATCGCCGCCAGGAAAAGCACCGCGTAAAATCCAATGCTCGTCCAGATGGCCATGAGCATCAAAGAGGGAAGCGCCAGCTTTGGGTTCAGAAGCCAGGAAGGCCGGGGTGGCGCAACGCCCACGGACTCGAGCGCTTGATCCACCAGGCCGTTTGTTGCGTAGAGATACTTGAAAATCATGGCGATCACGATGATCGAGGTCACCGTCGGCAGAAAGAAACCGGCACGGAACAATCCCCGCATCGGCAGCGGCCGATTGAGCACCGCCGCCAAAACAAGCGCGAGAAAGATGATAAAGGGCACCGTGCCGATTGTATAGTAAACGGAATTCCACAGAGCCTTCCAGAACACGGGGTTCGACATGACGTAGCCGTAATTCCCCACGCCATTGAAGTCCCACTCCGGGTTCAGCAGAGAATAGCGAAAAAAACTCATCACAAACGCATAGACAGGCGGAAAGATGCCGAAAATGCCGAAGGTGAGAATCCACGGAGACAAAAGCACAAGCGTCTGAAGCCCGTTCGGCCGGGAAGGTTTTGTCCAGCGTTTACTCAAGCCCGTAATCCTCCGCCAGGTCGTTCCAGTGCTCAGAGGTTCTTTCAATTAATTCCTCGAGCGATGCTTCCGTCAGAAGCGCCGTATCCATCAGCGTCACGATGTCCTCGCGCATATCTTCCCAATAGGGGACCGCAGGCGGGGCCATGGCTCGCTCAATCATCCCTGCGTGAAACCGGCGCGCCGGATCCTCTCGAAACTTTGGAAGCTCCTCGGCGTTCTTCAAAGCGGGCAGCACGGACTTGATCGGAAACGTCAGGCGCGCCATGATTTCCGGCCGGGACAGAAACGCGATTAATTTCCGCGCTTCCCCGGGGTGCTTGGATCTCTTGAATCCAACGAGCAACTGGCCGCCCGCCATTGCGCCTCCGCCCTCTCCTCCGGGAGATGGTAGCGGTGCATACCCATAGTCGAGGAGAGGATAATCGCGCGGCAGTAGCACAAAGTTCCAGGCCCCGCTCACGTGAAACCCGATCTCGCCCGACCCAAAGGCCCGGTCCAGCTGGGCGCCGCGATCAACAAGGGCATGCGGCTTCAGCGAGCGGTAAAAGCGAAGCGTTTCCAGAAACCCTTCCGATTCGAGCAAGGGCTGTTTTCTTTCCGTGTCGTATAGACGCGCATTGGCGGACGCAAGAAACGAATAGAACGTCTGCCAGGTGATTTCCGTATCTCCTGCCGGCAGGCCGATCCCATGAACTTTCTCGCCCAGTGCGTCTACTGCGGCGCTCATTTCCGCAAGCTCCTCCCAGGTTTCGGGAGGGAGGGCATCATCATATCCCGCCTCGCGCAGTAACTCGCGGTTATAGAAGAACATCCGCGTCCCCACCATCCAGGGCGCCGCATAGAGGCGGCCATTATACGTCGCCGTATCCACAAGAACGCGGTCGTCGATGGTTGGCTCCATCTGTTCCGTGAGGTCCGTCAGCACATCCTGGCTGGCGAAGCCGGCGAGCCATGTCATCCCCAGCTCGCAAACGTCGGGCGGCCGCCCTGTCGCCAGCGACAGAAGGATCTTCTCGAATCCCCGGTCCCAGGGCAGTTGCTCCACGGCGACGGTAATCCCGGGATTTTCGGCTTCAAACTCGGCCAGCGCCGGCTCCAGATCGCGTTCCACGTCCGGACTGAAAACCCAGAGGCGCAATTCCACATCGCCCCGTTCTTCGCCGGCCTCGCCGCGTCCGCATGCCGCCAGCGCGAAACAACCGAGCAGGATCGCCAGAGCTATACAGGCCTTCCGCGCCATTTCCTACTCCTGACTGTTCCCATGGTAATCCAGCAACAATGTCCAGCTCTCGGGATCCATCGTCGAAGGAAGGTATTGAGTCTCCCCGAGCCCCACTCCGTGGCCGCGAGCAAGCGCCCCCCACAGCGCGGGGCCGTAGAAATACTCGCTCAATCGCGCATCCTTCGCGATTCGTCTGCATATATCCAGTGCCTCAACGACATAAGGAACCATCGTGTCCGACTCGCTTCCGCTGGTGATTTCCCCCGTCGCCTTCTCCACGGCGAAGGCATATTCGTTATGAGTCGCGATCACAGGAATCCCTATGAACAGGGGGATCTGATTGCGCGCCGCCGCCTCCGCAAAGGCTTCGGCATTCGGCGCGGCACGCTGGCGAAATTCTTCCGGGGTTCGGCCGAGATCGTAGTTCATGGCCACCATGAAATCGGCCCCGGCCCATTGCCTGTCCGGAATGGTTAAGGCAAGGCCCGTGGCCATGCTGATGGCCTTGTCCCACCCGCGACGGTTGAGCGCCCGGGTCAGGCGGACCTGGCTGGCACGGTAGGGTTCGAGATCAAAGTGGACACCCGCCACCTCCTCCGCCCCCTTCAACTCATCAACAATTCGCTGGGCGATCGCTTCGACATCCTCATCGCTCACTTGATCGAAACTCCCCGCACCATCAATCATCACGTGCATCGAAGCAGAAGGCAGCGCTTCCTGCCAGCGGCGCAGCGGCTCCAGGTTAATTGCGCTGATCGCCCCCGCCGCAGGATCCACCGACCCCCCGTATATCAGGCCCGTCAGGCCCGCTCCCTCTCCAAGCTGCTCGGAAAACGCGCGGTATTCCGCCAGAAGCTGTTCGTCCGGATCATAGCCCCAGAATGCGAATCCAGGCTCCGGCATGGGGAAATCATCGGGCAAGCGCCGCACAAGAATATCCCCCAATTCCCCGGATTCCGTTTCCCAGGAAACCTCGTAGAGACCGGTGCTCCATGCGCTCGTGTCGATTTCCTCTTCCGACACTCCGTCCTCCGGCTTTCCAGTCCAGACGGGCTCGCCGCTGCCCTGCGGAGTAATCGTAGCCAAAGAGATCGGCCGGTTTGGAAAAGACCGAAACGTTAGCTCCAATCGGTCGATGAACCGCTCGGAAAGCGGCGAAACGGGCTCTCCTTCGCTCAGCATCCAATCCATCTGCACCTGATCGATCATGGCCCCTTGCTTCGTGTAGAGCCGCCCCACAACGAAACGCGCATTGGCCGCCTTGCCGAGCGAGATCGCATGGGTGGCTGGCAACCCTGGAGAAACATTCGCGCGAAAAAGGGGCATCTGGAGAGGCTCGACCCGAACGCGGCGAAGGAACGCCTCGGCAACGTAGCTGCCTTCTTTCCCTTCCACCCGGGCGGCCAATTGTCCCTCGAACTGATCCTGTTTCAAATCCATGTTCATCGAAGCCGGAAAAGTCGGCGGCGGGCCTTGCCACGCCATGGTGCCAAATTCCCCGGGACTGTGGAATCCGCCAAATGTTTTGCTCCAGGTCACAGGCATAAGCTCGCCAGGTCTGGGCGCGGCTGTCGCGGCCAACTGGATACGGAACTCTGTGGAAAGCTGGGCGGCCGGCTGCGCAATTGGAGTTTCCCGGCGCATAATCCCAAGGGGAACCCGCAGCAAAACGCTCCATTGGCCTTGCTCCGGAGCCTCCATCCATTCCGCCTCGACACCGGAATCCCACGCCGGATCACGCTCCCACCCTCCGGCAGTTACAAATTCGTCGAAGACGCCCCCGCCCGCTCCCGCGGCGATATGGTAGTAAGCATCAGGCGTCTTCGCACCGGGACTGAAGAACACCTCGGCGGCGGGGTGTTCAAACATGGAAACATCATCGCGAGGAGCCTCTTCAGAAACCTCGCGCCCTTCGCCCCGCAATTGGAAAAGCAGGAGGAGGTCCTGATCTGTATATGCGGCATGGCAAATGGCAGGAGCAGGATCCTGCTGCGATCCGTCGAGCCCCGAGGCCAGCACAAGCCTTGCCCCCTCTTGCCGGAGGGCTTCCTCCCTCGAAATGGAAGGGATGGTGAACTTTGCTGCCGCCGCGCCGGACACAAGGCCCATACTGAGCAACGAAAGAATCAGCAGGAACGGCGTTGGTTTCAGTCGCAGAAAGAAAATCATGAGAAGTTTTCAACCTCGAATTCGTGTCGTTTTTCTTTTGGTGGTCTTTTTTGCGGGTGTGGCCGCCGCTGCTGATTTTCCCGAGGAGAGAAGCTTGCCCGCGGTGGGCCCGAAAACCTTTTCGTCAAGGACGATCGTGGCCATATGGCGGGCGACTCCCATTGGATCGCAAGGCTGCCGCAAGAGGCGCACATTGCGCGCGACCCGGTTGGTCGACCGCCCAATGCGTTTCTCCAGTTCTTTGTATATCCCTCCGGAGATGTCGTTCAGGTCGCCCGTGAGCAAACAGACCTCGGGGTTCAGAAGGTTGATCAGATTGCAGGCGCCGCTGATAAAGCGCTCGCGGCTGTCCGCCGGTTCATCGAGCAGAGGGTTCGTGAGGAGTTGGCAATCGTGATAGCCAAGTTCCCCGGCACCGCCCAGCTGGCCCCGGACAAGGCGCCCGTCGAGAATCAGGCCCGCGCCCACGCCTTCGTGCGCGTAGAGGACAATCGCGTTGCGAACATCTTCCAAAACACCATGAGTCGCCTCGCCAAGGGCTACCACGTTCGCGTCGTTGCCAATCACCGGGTCCGGGAGGTGGTCGAAAAAACTGTCCCCGATTTGTATATCCAGATTGAAATACCTGATGGATTGCGTGCCGGCATCGATCAGGCCCATCGCCGCGAGCCCGATCCCGAGGCAGGGGCGGCCACCGAGCTGATCCTCCGTTGTCAGCCTGCGCGCCGCCTCTCTCAGAACTTCAACGATCCGTTCGGCAGATTGGCAATTTCCCGAATCCAGCGGCAAAACAACAGACCCAAGCAGACGCCTGTTCAGATCCACAGACACCCCGGCCACCAGGTTCGAGGCGAGATAAAGCCCGATACACGCCCCGAAACGCCCGTTGATCGTCCATTGTTCCGCGGGACGCCCCCCAGCCGCCTTCGGAGAGAGAAGTCCAGCGGAGGACACAAGCTCCTGATCCGCAAGTGCGCGCAACAGACGGGAAACAGTGGAGGGCTGAAGCCCCGATTGATCCGCCAACTCCTTCATCGAAATGGGCTGCATACGCCTGATCATCTTGAGAACCAGAGTCGAATTGTGATTCCTCACAGTGGCAATGTCAGCGCGTCGCATTTGTCTCGTCTTCTTCTCGCCGTGAAAAGATCACTTGGCTGTGGCAATTAATTTTGAAAGCGAAAAAACACCAGCAATTTACTTGGCCCTTCTCTATGCAATCACTGAAATCCACAATATTTCCGGGAATAATGCCAGTGCAACAGGTTTTTTGTGTCACGCAAAAAACTACTTGACCCGCGTCACAGGATCGGTCTAACCAAGGATCATTGCGGGCATCCACTAACCGCCCGACAACCAACTTACGGAGCCCTGCCGAATGTTTCATCCTCCAAATAAGGACAAGGGATTCACGCTGATCGAGCTGCTTATCGTGGTGGCCATCATTGCCATCCTTGCCGCCATCGCCGTCCCCAACTTCCTCGAAGCCCAGACCCGCTCGAAGGTTTCCCGCGTTAAATCCGACATGCGGACGCTCGCCACAGCCATCGAGTCCTATGCCGTCGATTATAACCGCTACCCCTTTGACAACACAGAACGGATTCGGCGCGGAATCAATCCCGCCTGGGAATTTGGAACCCTGGAAACGTTCATTCCGGTGACGACCCCCATCGCCTATGTCAGTTCCGCATCGGTGGCTCGGGATATCTTTCAGGAAGATTTCGAATACAATCCGGGGCTGCCGGGAACCTTCGGCTACTTCATCTATGTGAATTTCTGGCCCCCGGGTCTCGTGGCTGATGTCGGGAACGACGGCCAGTCGCTGACCGCCGAGGGCATTACCTTCAATTGGATTGTCAGCTCCCACGGCCCCGACCGCGAAGCCGCCGCCATTAACATGGGCATGCCGATTGACTTTTTCCCAATCACCGCGGCCTACGACCCAACCAACGGCACCATCAGCAACGGAGATATTCCGCGTTATCAATGATATGCGCGGTGCTCATAAGGACCAGAAGAAAGTCATTCCAGAGAGTAAGGAGAAGAAGATGAACTTCAAAAAGAACTTTGCGGCAGCCGTGGGGCTATCAATGGCACTCGCCGGAGCCGCCGCGGCACAACCAACCCTGATCACGGGAATCGAGTCGGACGCCGACAATCCCCCGTTCCCCCCGGCCAATGATGGCGACTGGGCAGGCTTCGGAGCCGCTCTCGCCGATATCGGCATCGAAACAAACGGCGCCGATGTGGATGCTGGCAGCCAGTCCCTCGCCGTTTCGGCAAACTGGGCAAGCTGGGGGATGGGAATCGCCTATAACGTCGCCGGGGCTTCCATCGACATCAGCAGCGGCCCGGTGATGTCTTACCGCGCCAAGCAGGACGCCACCAACAGCAACACCGTTGTCATTCGGATCGAAGAAACCGATGGCGATATCTGGTTGTCGGCTCCAACCTCGCTCACCACGTCCTTCGAAACCTACTACGCCGATATGTCGTCCGCCACCGCCGATGGCGGCAGCAGCGGTGATGGCACGCTCGACCTGACCTCCATCGCTTACGTGGGCTTCGTCCTCTTCACCAATGGCGCCACGGGCACCAATGTCATGCACTTCGATGAAATCTACTATGGCGACAGTATTCCGGCGGCGACTCCCCCGGCCCTTCCCATCGTGACGTCCATGGAACCGCCCGACCAGACGAGCGCCGGATTCCCGCCCGCCGCTCCTCCCACCGGAGGCACGGAAGGCGAATGGACGCGCTTTGGCGCCGCCTATAACGGCATCTTCCTGCTGAACAACCCGACCGAAGCGACGGAGGGAGATTACATTCTCCAGGTGAGCGCGAACTGGCCCGCCGGCACACGGGTCGGCGCGCGCCACAAGCCCTACAACGCCCCCGCCGACTGGTCCTCGGAGAACCAATTCGAATACGACGTGAAGGCCGACGCCGTGGTCACCGGCACGACCCAGCAGTTTGCCATGTTTGAAACAGACGGCGACGTGTGGGTCGCCTCCACCAACCCCGTTTCCGATACGTGGGGAACACAGACGATCCCCTTCTCCAGCCTGACCCTGGAAGCCTCCAGCACCGGCGACGGGGCAATGGATCTCGATGCCATCGAGCTTTGGGGGCTCAATTTCGATAACCCCGATTTTCCGAGCACGACACAGGACTTCTTTGTCGATTACGCCCGGGTCTCCACCGCATCGTCCATCGCCGACTGGACAATCTTCGAATAACTCACAAGCTCTCCCCTGAATATCAGGGGGCTAAGGGGCGATGGAATCCGGTTCTCCAGGATCCATCGCCCCTCTTTTTGATAACAAACGCCCTAAGGGACATTTCCGAATCATGCGCCTGACACACGCCATTCCAATTCTGGTCCTTGGAACTCTTCTGTCCCTCCAGACAATGCCCTTGCAGGCCGAAGAGTGGAACTTCGACTCTCCGACGGCCCTCGGCACTCCTCCTCCCGGATGGCAGAATGATTCTCAGGCGGGCAGCCCCGCCACGTTCCGCGTGGAGGAATTCCAGGAGACCACCTCGCTTTATATACGCACTGCTGCCAACACGTGGAATCGAGTCAAAACCCGCACTGCGGATACTTTTCAGGACGGCACCTATGACTGGCGTATCTATGTTCCCGGCCCTTGGGAAGAAGGCGCATCGACCTCGATCGGAGCCTTCCTGTATTCGCCGCAATCCACCGGAAGCCTCAACGCGCGCGAAATCGATTTTGAAATCGGCTATGGGAGGAGCGCGGAACGCAGCAACTACAACATCCCCGCCGGAAGATTGATGTGCTACATGACCGTCCAGCGCGACGACGCCAGCGGCACAGCCCTCTCCTCAATCCCATATCAGCCCGCCGATCCCAACGACCACATCGAGCCGGGAAACTGGTACACATTCACCATTGATCTGAATGTCGATTCCCTCGATCGCTATGTTGTCTCCTGGTATATAGAAAAAGAAGGGGATCCCCGCGTGAAAGGGCGGCCGGACTACGTCGCTCAGTATGGCCCCTCCGGCACATACCCCACCGATTTTCGCATCCATTGCAGCGTCGAGAACTTCATCAACCTCTGGATAGGAGACCAGCAGCCGGCAGAAACCACCGAGGCCTGGTTCGATTACGTTTCCTTCAGCGAAAACACCACCACCATCGATCCCCCGGAACTCCCCTTGATCACCAGCATCGAGGAGCCCGACGTCACGACCGCTGCCTTTCCGCCCAATCCTGTCTCCCCTTCATTTCCCGGTACCACCATCGAAGGCGAATGGACACGATACGGCACGGCCTATGCAGTCATATCCATCGAGGACAACACCGCCGAAGCCCCTGATGGCGACCGCTATCTCTCCGTCAGCGCGGACTGGAATGCGGGCAACCGCGTCGGCGTCCGCTTTGTCCCCTATGGCCAGCCCGCCGACTGGTCTGGTTATCCCGAAATCGCTTTCTCCCTTCGCTCTCCCCAGCCCACACAGGGCACCACATGGCAACTCGCTTTCTTCGAGCAGGACGGCGACATCTGGATCAGCGAAGACAATCCCGCCACCGAAACCTGGACCACCCAGGTGGTTGATCTGGGGAATCTCATCTACGAAGGCTCCTCAACCGGAGACGGAGTTCTCAATCTTCAGCAAATCGTGATGTTCGGGGCCGACTTCGACAACTCATCGGCCTCAAGCACCCAAACATTCCTGATCGACAATTTCCACCTCCGCAGCCCCGCAAACAGCGTGAAGAACGCTTTTAGTTTCTACTGAAGGAAAAAGCAAGAAGCACCTCTCCCACCAAAACGTGCGGTGGAATCCATCCTTCCTCTCCAGGCTGTTCATCCGATTCCGCAGTGAGGTGGCCTTCTCTGTCCCGATTCGGAGAATCCTGTAACGATTGAATAACCGCAGCGGCTCTTGGCTGGGCACGTCTCGCCTCGTCCTTTCCCTTCGAGGCTCCGACGGCGGGACCAATTGCCCGGGCAGCGCCTCAGAATTCTGACTCCGGGGGTAAAGCCCCCCTGCCAGAACTCCCGCAATGCCCTGCTGGACGTCCTCTCGTTAAACATCACGCTGGCCTCCGCCATGGGCCCCTTCCGTAACCACGATAATCCCCACCATCGAGAGGGACAGCGGGGGGCGACTGATTCAAGAAAGAGGCGAAGCAAAACTTTGTCATCGACCTCGGTTCTT
>CAYFUR010000088.1:0-15496 GCA_964346275.1 uncultured Candidatus Sumerlaeota bacterium | reverse complement strand
TGGGATGCCCTCCGGATCAGAGAATTGTTCTTCCAGGGCGGGCAAAGCGGCCCGCCGCGAGGGGAGTTTGAGGAGGCGGAACCATGAAACAGGCGGGATGGATGGGAACGCTGGCGCGGGTGCTGGCGCTGTTTGTGTTGCTGTCGGCGGCGGGGCGGATAGCTCCGGCCGAGGAGGAGGCGGCCACGCGCCAGCAAGGGCGCGTGTTCGACCTGGCGGTGTCGCTGAGTTACGAGCCGGGGGCGAGCTATCCGGAAACGGAGGCGGAGCGGCGGCGCTATGAACGGGTGATCGAGTATTTCGCCGACGCCGTTTACGAGATGAGCGAGGGGGCCCACCAGCTCGGCAAGATCACGTTTTACGTGAAGGGGCAGGAAAGCTCGGAGGCGGATATTGTCTGGGGGCGCGAGGGATGGCCCCGGACGAACGAAAGCGCGGTGGAAATCCAGGGGGGCTTTGGCTTGGCGGTGCCGCGCGGGCACATGTATCTGTACGACGAGCTGGCTTTCGAGGAACCGCTGGACACGCTGGAGAATCCGAAGGCGGGCGGATATACGCTCGGGCGGTTGTGGGCGCATTACGCCTACGGGCTGGAGGAGGAGTATCTGCCCGGGCGCCTGGTGGGGATGGACGCGGGGGATCCGAACCCGATCGACAGCCCGCCGGCGAAGACGCTGCTCAAGGATCACTGGCGCGCGGCGGAGACGGACGATACGGGCTGGCTGAATCTCTCGACGGCGCCTTCCTATCAAAGGGGCAAGCTGACGGCGCAATATCGGCGCTATCGGGCGTCGGCGTGGGATACGCTCGCGCGTGATCCGCGCAACGATCCGAAGGAGCTCTATCTGAAAAACCGGAAATACCGGCCGTATTATCCGGAGCTGACACGGCGGACGGAAACGCGGGTGAATTTGCCAGGGGCGGCGCGGGCGGAATTGGAGTTGATCTGGCGGGTGCAAACGGCGGGCGACCCGATCCTGTTTCTGGTGCTGGACAAATCGGGCAGCATGACCGGGGAAAAGATCGAATCGACAAAGCAGGCGGCTATATCGCTCGTCGAATTCGTGGAGACGGGAACGCTTTCCATCGGCGTGATTGCCTTCAATGATGTTGCCGACCTGGTGGTGCCGCCGGCCTTTCTCGCCAACGAAGGGGACAAGCAAGAGGTCATCGCCGCGATCAGCGAGATCGAGGCGGGGGGCTTTACGCGTATAGACAGAGCGTCAGATCTGGCGCTGGAGGTGCTCCTGGATGCCGGAGCCGGAGAAGGGGGCAACCAGGCGGTTTTCCTGCTGACCGACGGGATCAGCGATGCGGGACTTGCCCAGGAATCCGCTCTGCGCTACACGCCCTGGGGAATTCCGATCTATACGTTTGCCGTGGGCAGCGGGGCGGCGATCGAACTCCTCGATTTCATGGCGGCGGAGACGGGAGGCATTCCGTACATTCTGAACTCGCCGGCGGAAATCCAGGAGGCTTTTCTCGAAGCATTTTTTGCCGCATCGCTGACCGGGGCACCCGTGTCCCTGGCGGAGGCAAGCGGCACGGCGGATCCGGGCTTTACGGAGGTCGTGTCCTTTCCCGTGGATTCCACGCTGGACATCCTGAGCGTCGAAGTCTCCTACGGCGGGCCGGTGGAAAGCGCCAGGGCGGAACTGGTTTCCCCTCTGGGGATCACTTATCCGTCCGATCGCTGCTCGACGTATACACAGGCTTGCCGCTGGAAAGTTGAAGGCCTGGAACCGGGCATCTGGGAGATGCGCTATACGCCGAATTCCCAGCGCCAGGACTACGGCGTCAGCGTGACCGGCTTCGCCACGGAGCAAAGCACGTATAGCGTGGAGCTGATGACGGCGTCGGGCCAGCAGTCCTTCGAGGGACCGGAGCCGGCCGTGCTCATTGCGCGCGTCGAGCGCGACGTTCCCATCACCGGGGTGGAAATGACCGGCCGGGCCCAGGGACCGGACGGCGGGAGCTTCCCCTTGAATTTCAACGACGAGGGCGAGGGATGGGACGCGGAAGCGGGGGACGGGCGCTATACGGCGGAACTCCCCCACGACACGGCGGGCGACTATATCGTGTCTGTTTCCGTGCGCAACAGCGCGGGCGAGGCAAGGCAGTCCGCATCCTCGGTGCTGTCGATTCCCGGGCCCGGCAAAGTTCTGCCCGGCGCGGGCGTGGAAACAGCGTATGAGGAGGATTTTCTTCGACTGGACAACCTCAAGCTGACCGCCACTTCATCGATTCCGCTGGATCTGGATTTCTTTCCCGGGCGCGAGCTGCCGCCGGCGAATCTCGAGATCCCCGAGCTGTTGAACTCCGCCGTGGATGTGGATTATTTCCTGATCCCCCCGACGGGAATTGTCAAATGGCAGGCCGTGCGTGTCCATGCGCTGGCGAAGGAACTGGACTTGCAGGCGCGGCTCCTCAAACGCGACGAGACGGAGATCGACGTCTTGACGGAGGAGGACGCGCGGAACCTGGGCGAGCCGGGCTATATCCATTTCCTTCTGCCGCCCTCTCCGGAGGAGCGCATTCTGGAAGTGGAAAGCCTCTCGGGGCGGCGCGGTGGTTACCACGCCAGTTTCGGCGACCCGCTGCCAGAGGAAATCGGTTCGGATCTTGTCTATATCGATTTCGAGGACGGGGACGGCAACTGGTGGTTCCTGGCTCCAGAGAGCTTCCACCCCTCCACGGGCGAATACGACGAGGGCGGGCTGCATATCGACACGACGGATAATACGCTGACGTTTTCCTTCTGGGAATCGCCGCTCATCAGCCCGGTACCCAAGGAACAACCCGCCGGGATTTCCATGGATGGCGATTCAGGGCTGGCGCATCTGTATCGCACGCGGTTCCATGTGTTCTCGGGCGTGGAGGACCGCGCGCTCGCGCCGACGGTGCGGTCGCGCACCTCGGCCCGCTCGTTCCAGCAGGCTGATGTGTTTGTCGCCACCTCGACAGGCAACGGCGAATTGTCGCCGGATCCGGACGGCCAGGTGTATAGCCATTTCTTCACCGTGCCGGAAAACGAACCGGTGTTCCGGCTGGACTTTGACGTGTTGAATTTCATGCCCGATAACGCCGCGGTTGATTCGCTGCGGCTGGAAACGGCGGCGGTGGAATCGCTCGGTTTCTTCCCCATTTCGGTTCCGCGGGAGGATGCGTTCCTCGATTTCTCCGGCGGGAACACCCACGGATGGACGCCGCGCACGGCCGAGCCCCTCGGCGCGCCGACGCTGATCGCTGAAATGGATGGGCTGGAAATCATCGCGGACCCGGAACGCGCCAACGAAGTGATTTTTGGCTTCTGGGGATCGCCGGAGGAGAACCCGGCGGTGGTTCTGGAAAAGGGGCGCCTCTACCGCACGTCGTTCTTCGTTTCCAGCCGCGCCATCGAAACAAACCGGGTGGACCTGCCCGCGTTCCGGCTTCGCGTCAACGACGCGTCGCTGCGGACGAGCACCTACGTCAACGTGGAGTCCATCGGCGAGGAGAGCCGCCTGCCGCGCCAGACCGTGCAGCAGCGCTATGACACGTATCTTTACGTGCCGGAGGAAAGCGACGGCGAGCCGCTGTTGTTCTCTTTCGATTTTCTGAACGTGCCCCAGATGTTCAACAATCCGGGGCTGGGCGTCGTGCTCAACAGCGTCCGGGTGGAATCGTTCGATTACCCGCTCGACGAGTAAGGACGGCGCGGAATCATCAGCTCCGGGGGATCTTCAGGCTGATCGGCTCGGCCTGGGCCTCGTGCTTCATGAGTTCATCGGGCGAGGGAATCAGCCGGGGCGGGATGCCCCCCAGGTTGGTGATCACGCGGTGGGTGCCCGCGGCATGGAGGCGTTCGAGGAGGCGCACGCGGGCGATTTCGAGCATGGCGCGGCGAATCGTCGGCATGGCGCTTTCGAACGTGTCGCCGGTGGGGGGCTTGCGGTCGAGAATCTTCACCACGTGCAGGGTCTTCGGAACGACCTCCCCTGAGTTCGTTCTCGTGTGCTGGACGATCACCTTGCTGGTTTCGCCGACATCCAGCTTGCTCGCATCCGCGGAAACCTGCGGCGGCAACTGGCCTTCCTGGAGCGTATACCATCCGGGAACGGAACCGAAAACGCCGCTTTCGAAATCGGAATACTTGCTCTTCTGGAAAATCTGCTCGGGATCCTGGCCGTCCCTGAGGAGCTTGCGCACCTCCTGGGCGAGATCACGGCGGGCCTTCAGTGCATCCCGGCCCGAGACATTGTCCACATTCACCACGAAATGAGCCATGAGGAACTTCTCGGGCTCCCGGTAGAGATGGGGAGCCTTTTCATAACGTTCCCGCAAAAAGGACTGGCTGTAATTCAGATCGATGAACCGATCGAGGAGCTTCTCGATGAGAAGCGCATCGTAAATGCTTTTCTCGTAATCCGCACGCGACATGCGCAATTCTTCGAGCGCCGTTTCCACATCTTCCGCGGAGAGCATCGCTTCCCGCTCGGCCTCGGCCAGGCGCTGCTGAAACTCCGATTCCATGACCACGATTCCCTGGCGCCGTGCTTCGTCGGCCAGCATCCGATAAGAAACCCAATCGTTGAGAACCTCTTCTTCGGCCCGGCGCATTTCCGCCTCGAGAACGTATTTCTGCGCTTCGAGAAGCTCGTCCTCCCGATTCTCGCTGTTAAAGAAGACTTCCTTCTCGCCCTCTTCCATGCCCTTCATCTGTTCGCGCCAGCTTAATTCGGGAAGCGCGACCTCTGCATCGCCCAGGACGGTGACGATGCCACCGGTTTCGCTTTGCACCTTCTTCTTCAACTCCTCGAAACGCTGGGACACGCGCTCGTCGATTTCTGCCTTTGTCAAAACGCGGGAATTCACGATCGCCACCAGAGTCTCATCGGGCGAGGGAGTTGGGTCCGCCTTGGAGGTGGATTCCTTCGCCTGTTTTGCCTCCCCGCGATCTCGCACGGTCGCCTTAATCTGCGGCTTTTCGTCGAGGATCAGAGGCTCCTGCTGATCTTCCTGAGCCGTGGCAGACAGAGCGGCGGCCATCAGGGGCAGAATGAGTGTGATTTTCGTCCAACGGATCGCCATGATGCGTTCTCCTCCCGGTGGCGGCTTCTGGCGGAGTGGAGCGGAAATCCGCCCTTCGATGCAAGGTTGAATTGCAGCCGCTGCGGTGCAAATGGCTCGGGAAGGGATTGCACCCCCTGGTTCCTTGACATTTCCGATCCGAGGAGACAATTTCTTTCTAAAATACAATTTCAATCCTGCGAACTGGAGCCCTCCATGCGAGTTGGAATCAAACTTCTCTGCCTCGCCGCGCTGATTTTCACCGCGGCCAGCACCTACGCCCAAGTTACCGATGCCGTTTTGGGAGAGATTCAGGGAAGCGCCGCCCTCGACCAGAACGACGACAACCTGCTTGATGCGGCGGACATACTCCTCGAGGCAGAAACCCAGATCAGTTCGGACGCGAAAATCGCCGTTCTGGAAGACGCGATCACGACGTTTGAGGGTTTGGGAGAGCTCTCCCGCGATGAGCAGAATCTCCAGCTCGCCGCGTGGTTTCGCGATCAGCCGGCGATCGGCGACGCAGGTGTCACGGACGGCGAGAACGTCTGGGCGGTTTACACCGACGATACGCCCCTGGTCTTTGTCAATAACCGCCCGGCCAGCCAAATGGAAATTGAGGACACCTGGACGGCCTCGGCCAGCACACGCCGCATTCCCCGCCCCGAGCCCGAATCGGGGGCGCCAGCAATGGAATCGGCCTCGCCCCAACAGATTCCCCCGGAGGTGTTCGAGGAATTCCAGCGGACCCAGATTCCCCACAGCAACCGGGCGGCGGTGCTCAAGACACTGGGCACGGGATTCACCTCGGCGGATATCACCGCGCGGATTACCGATTTTCTTGTCGATGCGGGATACGATGTGAATTCCAGCGATGGAAGCGTGGAGGCCCTCAAGAATCTTCCTTCCGACCTGGGGGTTTTCTTCATCGAAGGACACTTTTCCCGGGTGGATGGCACTAAGGAGATCGTGGATAACGATTTGGATGTCTTTTGCTTCAGCACAACCACTCCCCTCAGCCGGGAAAACCTTCTCGCCTACAAT
Source organism: uncultured Candidatus Sumerlaeota bacterium (assembly GCA_964346275.1). Taxonomy (GTDB): domain Bacteria; phylum Sumerlaeota; class Sumerlaeia; order SLMS01; family SLMS01; genus CAYFUR01. The sequence continues at coordinate 9,403 of CAYFUR010000088.1, read as the reverse complement.
TCCGACATCCGCGCGGGGCGCCTGGTCCCCATGGTTGTCGCGACGTCCATCGACTCGAACGGAAACGAAAACGAGACGATGCGTCTGGGATTCACGGGCGATTTTGTTCGCGAATACCTGGATTTTTCCCAGCAAAGCCTCGCCGCGATTCTGGCCTGCAATTCGGACCGGCGGAATTTCAAATCCGCTTTTATTGAAAAAGGAGCGGGTTGTTACCTCGGCTGGAATGACGTCGTGCGGGACTACGAGGGGGCGGTCGCCATGCTGCACATGTTTGGCCGCATGACCTCTCCGGTGTTCGCTTCCAATCCCTATATGGCTCCCTGGGACAACAGCATGGTCCGCCCGTTTCCGATTCAGGCGATTTATCGGGAAATGGAAAACCACGTGGACACGCAAACGGACCCGCTGTCCGGCCAGACGTTTTCCCATCCTCTCCATCAGGACCGTGATGGAACGACGCTGATTATGAGTTGGTCAGACCAGAGTTTCTTCGGAACAGTGCGGCCTTTTATCCGAACCATTACCGTGTCCCATGATGATGAAGAGTTTATTCTTCACGGGATTTTCGGTATCGATCCAACTGGTGAGCAGAAAGCCTTTGTTAATAATCGGGAAGTCACGATCAACTCTTGGCAGACACGCGAGATCCGAATTGAAGCGCCGAAGACCGGCGATACATCGGCGGGGCCTGTCTTTGTTTCTTTGAATGGGATTTCCTCAAATACGGTGAATGTGTCCGCCTACAGCTCCACCCTGGATTTTTCACTCATTGATGATGGAACGGGACAGGTGGCCTCCGGCTCCGTGGACTTCCGGTTTCGTTACGACGTGCGGCCCTATCGCCTGCGTCCGGATGAAGAACCGGACTACGCCGAGGCGCACGCCCTGGCGCTGGGGCAGGGACAATCGCCGGAAGAGTTGCTGCTGGCGCTGATTATCGGGGGCGACACAACCGCCGCATCGATTTCCGCCCAAGGAAATGTCAATACAGGAGGAGCGCTCTCCTATTCCTGGGGAGGCGCTTTCGAGGCGATCGGTTGCGATGAAACGGGCAGCGTTTCCGGCGGGGGCAGCCTGCCGCCAGTTCCCTTTGATGAATTCTCTGTTATCAATGAACAGCAAGCACACTTGATGTCTGCTTCTCTTATTCCCATCGAAGGCCCAACGCGCTTCGTCTGGGCCTTCGCAGTCAAGAATGCAATGGGCGATATCTCCGATGGTTGTGATAACAATATCGAAGAAGTGGGCCTTCCCAACATCGGCTCCGGCGAGGACGGTTCGGATTGGATTTTGGAAGATGACTTCAGCATTGCCGGCGGCAGTTTCACCGATACCGATTTCAATGTCCCCGCTTCGCGGAACGACGGGTCGCTTGAGATGAACTGGCAGGCCATGTCGCCCCAGTTTCCACCAGATCCGATGAACGGGTGGTAAAGAAAACGTCCCCCCCAGAGTTTTGTCCGGGGGGGGCGTTTTGGCATGTTGTTTAATGATGGAGCAGAGAGAGATCCCTGTCCTCTCTCTGCGCAATTCCTGGCTGGCCAATGAACCATCGATCGCCATCACTTGGATTCGGGGGAGTAGTAGAAAGTTCCACGCGGATTGCATAGGAACCGCGCCGGTTGTTATCGGTTCGGTCGAGCGGCGCGGCATCAGAGCCATGGCAGAGGATGTAGTACGTTTCACCCGCGACGATGCCGTTGTAGTTGATCGTCTCGGGCACCTGGAGGCCGCCATCATCAAGCTCTTCCAGAAGATTGCCGGCGGCATCGTAGAACTTTACGGCTCCATCGAGTATCCCCACGGATGTATCCATTGTAATCTTCGCATCGCCCGCCGCGTTGGAAGGGGCCGTGAAGACGAAGTAATCATTCTCGCCTATTATGTTCAGGCCCGCGGAAATCTCTCCTGAGACGGAGGAGAGGCTCAAGTCATCCAATGTGATTTCTTCCGCCGTGTTCATCGGGGCGGAAGGTTCCGTAAATATGTTGAGGGTAAACAGGGTGGCCTGGGTCTTTGTGGGATCGCTGAAGGAAAAAGTACGGTAGACATGTTGCTGGTTATCATCCACAACAACATCATTCACGTTGACAATACCGGCGGGGCCGTCGAAGCCCAGGTTATTGCCAATAGGAGAGTATATTCCTCCAGTGATTTCTTCTGTATCCACACTGGTGGCCCGGCTTTCCACGTCCACGGATTCGGTTTGCGGGACCCAGAGCGCATGCCACGCATCGCCAATGTCCAGGGCACCACTGAGAAGAGACACTTCCCCGGTAACCGGATTGGGGCGGACCGCCGCATCAACGATATCGATGTCACGGAGAACAGAGGGCTGCCCGAGGGTATCGAAATCAACGGTCAGAGTGTATTCCCCGAAATCCACATAGTCCTCCGCCGCGACGAGAACGACCAGTCCTTCCCCGGGATTGGGATTGGTGAGAGTTAATAAGTCCTGAAAGGTGGCAGCACCGCCTGCTTCGTCAATACTGCGTTGAATCTCCGTGCCATCCGTTTCAAAAAGCAGCATGATCGGATTAAAATCATTGGAAGTGCATGTGATATTCAAATTTCCCTGAATATCCTGCGGCCCCGTGAAGTTATAGAACTTGATATCCCTTTCGCTTGTCATGCTATATATCTCAACCGCATCCCCCTCATTTCCTGGAAAGAGCCGCTTCATATCCTGCTCGGGACCATCGAACGTCAGGGAATAATCCTCATCCGTGCCAAACAACTCTTCGCCCTGCACCTGGATATTGTAAAGTGCGCCTGCGCCAAGAGGTTCTTCGACCAGGGGATCGTCGTCGGGCCCCGAGTCGTAATCGATTCCCCGGGGAAAATCGCCATCGAATATGAGCAGCATCATATCCGCGGGACCTGTTTCCGTGAGGGAGGCTTGACCAACTCCCGCGGTTGCCATCGCGAAGACCACATTCTCTCGCTCCAGGCTGGAATCCAATGTGCTCTCGAAGCTGAAGTCGCCAAGAGGATTGATATAGACCGGTGTGATATTATTATTAAACGGCCCGCGGGCCGCAGAGACGGCACCCACGGCGTCTATACGGCCAAAACCGTTCACAATATCGTGCAAAGCGGGGGCAATATCGACAGAAGCCTGCCTGAGGTAACGGCGCATGGAATCCTGGTTGATTGTGCCCGGTCCGCCGGCGGCATCGAGCATCAAGGCGCCCACGGCGGCGGCATTAGGCGTCGCCGCGGACGTTCCGGAGAAATTGGGGAAGGTATCCGCGTCCTGGGGTATATCCTGTCCGAAGAATGTTGTATTGCAATTGTCGATACTCAGAAAGTCCGGCTTGAGCATTGTGGAATTATCGTCGAGAGCGTTCCCCGAGGAATCGAAGAATTGCCGGAACGGGCCGCGGCCACTGAATGTTTCGGCCGTTCCGATGGCAAAGAAAGGTGCTGCGCCAATCGCAATAGACTTCGGGGTTCCCGCATGAGGGGTGAGTGTACCCGCAGCCAACCCTGGGTATTCATCGAAGGTGAAACGGCTCGCCCCGTTGTCATAGGCAACGAGCTTGGCGGTTAAACCCGTGGGGACGGATCCCGCATTATAACGAATCGCCAGAAATCCGCCCGCGCCGCCCGCGCCGGAGTTGATTGTTACCAAATCCACCGGGTTCCCTCCCACATTGGCATCGTTGGAAGAGAAAAGGACTGTGTTTCCCGCGTTATCGTAAACATCGATTTCCAGATCGGTCTGGGCATTGGCCCATGGTTCGGTCCATTGAAGGCCGATCGTGACCTCGGAATTCGCCGCCAGGCTGATCCCGATTAATTCATCAACGGGGCCCGTGGCAAAATCGTGGAGACTATCATTGTCCGTATCATTCCAGACAACTTCACGGGAGAGGTTTGCATAATTATGATTCAGTGAGAAATAGATTCCCCCGTCATCGACATAATCAATCACCGCCTGGGCAATCACGCCGTCCTGATAGATTGGTTCCGAGAAGTAAACGACGTCATCGTTGATAATGTCCATCCCGCTGATCGCCAGATTGGCGATGTTATTCGCGAAATTCGCTTTTCCACCAAAAGCCGTGGCGAATCCAAACGTGTCCACCCCGGGAGCCAAATCATAGATATGCTCCATCATAGCGCGGCCCTCGTCTGACTCTCCGGCGCTGTCCTGGATAAGAAGCAGCCGGTCGTCGGGCGGCAAGTCCCCGGTCGCCTGGGATTCGGCAAATCCCGATATTCCGTCCCCGCCGAGAGCGTCACGCGTGTCCGCCGAGTCCGAGAGCGTGCCGACGTCGATCCCATCGCCGGTAATCGTCCCGAAAAACAGCTCGTTCACATGATCGATATTCAGGCCCGTCTCCGCCTGATTGTCCGCGGCGCCTCTTGATGCCAATTTGCCCGCGGGCGCACGCCCGGTTGCCGCCTGCGAGGCGGCGACAGAACGCACCTCGGAGGGGCGCGCCACTTCGAGCAGTTTATCCGAAGGCACGGCCGCGGAGATGACTCCATAAGCGGGCGTTTCGGCGACGCCGGTGATCTGAACGCCGGAAATCGCGCCGAGTTGTTTGGCGGCGGCCTCCGCGTCTCCCACGACGGTGATATCCGCGATGGCGTGGCCGCTCCGGCTCTGAAACATCTCGGGAAAGGGAGTGCCGCTTTCCAGCCAGACCTGGCCCACATCGAGCGCCGCCAGGCCGCGCCCCTCGTGATGGAGCCAAAGCAGGGTCGAATCGAGCTTTTTCAGGGCCATCGAGTCCGCGGGGCTGGACTTTTGCAGGGCTTCCAGAGCGGCGGAGTCATCGTAAATCCTTTGAAACGAATCACCCGCGGATGCTGTTGCCAACGCGGACAGGGTGAAAACTCCGGCGGAGAGGAGAGAGGGCAAAACGGACAATCGGCTCATAATCGATCCTGTCTCTCGAGCGATTCGAGGCGCTCGGGAAGAAGTTTGGGGACCATGCAGTTCGCCCTGCCCTCGACCACACATTTTCGATAGTCTGTTAAATATGTTTCGGCCTGCAAAAGGTCAAGCGGGTTATCGGCCCGAAGGAAGGCTTCAGTGGCGCCTCGGAAGGGGTAAGGCTCCAGCCGGCCCGCCCTCTCCGGGGAAGCGTCTATACGGCTGTGAAAGAGACCCCGGGGGCGCACGGCATTCCCTCATTGCCAAGGCCGCCTGATTCCGCGACGCTCTGGCCATGAATGATCGGCGACCACCCCGCGACGAACTGTTTGGCTTCTACTATCTCGGCATCACGCCGGACGGGAAATACAAGTTTCCGAATGCCCACCATGTCGCCGGTTATTACGGCGTCAGCGCGGATGCGGTGTTGCGCTGGCTCGAGGAGTACGGCCTTGATCCGGCCACCGTCGGGCGAAAAACGGTGGAGTTGTCGGAGGTGAGCGTCGACTTGCAGCTTGATTTGCCCAACCTGACGCTCGAGGGAATCCAGCGCCGCATCGCGGATGCGCTGGAGGAATTCGATGCCGCCCAGACGGGCCGCAAACCATGGCGCGACGGCCCGATCAACTGAGAGAATCAGTCGGATGAAATCACAAGCTCGATTTTGTTTCGGTAATCCTCGACGAATCGTTCCGTGGCGGCCTCGTTGATCTCTGCCGCCTGGTTAAGCAGCTCGTTGGCCTTCTCTTTGTCGCCGCGCTGGGAAGCGAGGAAGGCGCGGGCCGCGAGCAGGCCCTCTTCATAGCCGGTGGAAGGCGCCTCCATTGCCCGGTCGATGTGCTCGGCCGCGCGCTCTGTATATCCAGCCCGCAACTCAAGAAGCGCGGCATTGACCAGCGCCGTCTGGTGATCGGGAACGAGGTCGAGCGCCGCGAGGTAAGCCTCATAGGCGTCCTGCATCTGGCCGAGTTCCTCGTGGGCGGCGCCGATGTTGTTGAAGGTGCGGGGTTCGCCGGGCTCCAGCTCGAGGGCGTGCTGATAGATGGAAATTGCCTCCTGGTAATTGCCGCGCTGGAATTCGACATTGCCGTGGTGCATGGCGATATCGCCCGTGGCCGGTTTCAGCTCGATGGACTTGAGGATGTCGGCCTTTGCCGCGTCGTACTGGCCGATTTCATAGTTGGCCAGTGACCGGAAATAATAGGGGCGCGAGAAATCTTCTCCCCCGGCGAGGCCCGCCAGGGCCAATGAGAAAATCCCCAGTACCGCCCCAGCTGCGGCGGGCTTAACAAACTCGGACCAGCGGGCTGCACGCCCCAATTCCACCAGATACGAAACGCCGCACCCCGCCAGCACGCACGCCCCCGGCCAGAGCGGAATTCGAAACCGCGAGTTGACGAAAAACAGAATGAAGCTTGCCGCGTAGAGACAAAGAAAGAGCAGAAGAAAGCTGAGGAGCAGCCGATTGCCCGACCGCCAGGCGAGCCACAAACCCGCGGGAACCAGCGCCAGAAGCAACGCCCAGCGGACGGGAGAGAGCTTGAGCAGCCATGATTCCTCGCGCGCGCTGAAAGTGAACGACTCGCCGTTTGGAATTTCATAGTTCCCGAGAACGAGGAGCGTTTTCTTGAGCATGAGCCCGGCCCACCGGCCCGGATCCTCCTGTATATCGCGAAAGGTTTCCCGATACCAGAATCTGGAGATTTCGCCGGGATCGCTGGAGGGGCCCCGGCCGCGCTCGGCCATGGCGCGGCGGTATCCCACCTCGGCAAAGGCCGCGATGGAATCGCGGTATTCCCCTTTATACGTCGTGGAGAAAGCAGCGCGGGGAATCATGCCATCGGCCCGCGCGTTGTTGCCGACATAGAAATTGATGCCGCCGGCGCTGGTGACGAATTGGTAACGGCCGGATTGCCATTGGTTCACAAACCCGAAGCCCGCCTGGACCGCCAGAATCACGGGGAGCGCCGCAAGAATCACCAGCGGACCCGGGCTGCGATTGCGCCAGGCAACCACGCCGCCCACCAGCGCATAGACAGGAAAGAAGAGCAGAATATTGGGCCGCGCCTGCGCCGCGAGCGCCGCCGCAAGGCCCGCCGCGGCCCACCACGGCCACGCCGCTTTCCAGGGCTTCTGCGCCGCGATGGCGATCAGGAGAAGCTGGGCCGCACAGAGGAATGCCATCATGGTGGCGATCAGCAACTCGCCCTCGTAGAAAAGCGGAGGCGCCGCCATCGCATAGAGCAGCCCCGCCGCGAGCGCCGCCACCCCGCGCCGGTTGGAAAGAATATATGCGATGGACGCGGCCATGAGCGCGGTGATTGTGCCGAGAACGTGCTGGGCAAAAACCGCCGCGATCGACCCCGCGCCCCCCAGCGTCTTATAGAAAAAGGACAGGAAAAGCGGATAGAGGATCGGCCGAAAGCCGCCAAAGCGCCGCAGATCCTCACCGTCGGCAATGGCCTGGGCGAAGAGATGGTAGTATTTCTGATCGAGCAGCGGCACCGCAAAGCCCGCCGTGCCCGAGTGCTCGAAGAAGTAAAGAAACCGGATCAGAATCGCGGCCAGGGCGGTGAACACCAGCGCCTTGGCCAACGGCAATCGGTCCGGCCCGAACTGGACCTCGCTGGTGGATTTGCGCGGATGTTCTTCTTCGGCGCTCAACCTAATCCGCCCCCGGCGTGAAGAGTCTCCCGCCGGCCCGCTTCAGCGGCCAGCAGCCTTCACAGCCTACCGGCGGGCCAGGGGACCATTGCAATTCTTATTGGGCCATGATGGCCAAGCCTCATCTTAAGCTCAACATGAGTCGCCAGGAATCCGGGGCGAACAAGCTGCAGATCGATTGGCATCCCGAGAGATTCCCCATTTTCAAAACAGAGAAGATCATCCAGCGACCGGACATTCAGAGCACACTCAACATCTTCAGGGAAATCCGTATAAATACGGAATTTTCCGGATTCAGTCATTAGAGCGGTTTCCGAGCCTTGGTTCCAGAGCCCTTTGACCTTGCGCTTTTACACCTTCTGCCGTGTCATCAAATATCTCGAATTTGCGAAGGAACCCATGAAAACATTGTTTCTTTTCTTAACAATCCTTTGCCTCCTGATGCTTCAGGGTCATGCGCTCGGCCAGGAAACGGGACCCCAGCTCCTTCCACCGAGCCTCACCAGTAATGCAGACGATATCTATACAGATTCTTCCGGTTTTATTATTATTCAGTCCAAAGAGATCAGCACGCCTGGTTATGGGTATCCTCTTCAGACGAGTTCCAACATTACCCCCATAGACAAGTTTGGTATTCGCGATGAGGATCGTTCCATGCGGGTCAGCGTTGGCGAGGGAACGTGGGATAATTCTATTGAATCGGGGAGCGCGACCCTGAATTTGACAGACGTGACCGTCGGACTTAACGATGATATCTGTGTCAGAAAGAGCGAAGAGCTCGAGATTTATGAGAGAAATGGTTCCCGCTCCATCGATATAACGTCTTTCACAGGCAGGGACGTTGATGGAACCGATGCATATTATTCAACCCTCCAGGGGGCCGCAGGCTCGTTCACAGACATTTATCGGGGTCTTCCGGTTCGTAATGCGTCAGGCATTCTTTCTTATGTCACTCTCAAGGAAACCGAGGGATCCTACGGGAACCCATATGATGGCCTTACGAGATATCACAACTACTACTTCATTTGGTTTGAAGGTGGAGGCAACCGAGTTGTGAAGGAGACAAACTCGCTTCCCGATAATGCGGCGGCCGGCGGATCTTGCCTGGAAAATGTGGATGCCATTATCGTTGGAAACAGTTTTTCGAACGAAGCCACCTGGTGGCACATTTCCGACTCGGAATTCACGAGCGGAACATTGGCGGGCTATCCATCAGCCGTGGAGAATTTGAGCGTCACGGAGAGTTCTTCCAGCGAGATTGTCGTACTCAACTTAAATGGGGGTGAGCTGGACGCCTGGAGTAGCGTAGATGGCAATAACGGCCTCGGAATTTCCGGTCCCTCTGGCCGCTACGCGAGCTGGTTCGACGATTCGGGAGCCTATCACGCCTACACGGGCGAATTGAGTTGTGGAACAGTGTGTCCCATCCACGTTTGGCGATCTTCGTCGGGAGACTGGCAGGCCACGGAACTTTGCGATTACGCGGATGGAGAGGAACTCATTTCAGCATCCTTCGATATGACCGGGATGGAAAATTTGAAAGTCGGCCTGCACACGCGCACTGCCACTCACGATACGATCCGGTTGCTCCGTTTTTCCGACGGCACCTGGACATCCGAGGTGATCGACATCTCTCCCACGGGAACGACCTTTGATCATCTGCATATTGGGGGCACGGCTGATGCCGGATTTACGATGCTCTATAGTCGGGAGACACCCTCGAAGATTGCGGAAGCGAGCACATGGTATTATTATCTCGAGCATGGCACGCTGTTCTCCGCGGCAGGAGCATGGGACTTTTATCGCTAGGGTTTAACGGCCGAGAATTCTATATTTCTTCTTATCTTT
>CAYFUR010000087.1:0-15540 GCA_964346275.1 uncultured Candidatus Sumerlaeota bacterium | reverse complement strand
CTTGACGCCGGGAACGCCCCCCATGAGGGTTCCGCGGCCGCCGCTGGGCCGTTCGAGATATTTTGCCGCCTGCTGAACAGACAGCCGCCCCGCGATTTCACTCATTGGCGTCAGCAGCGGATGGCCATAAGGACCCGTGACCGTTTCATAAGCGATACAGGTGGATTTCGATTTGATCATGGCGTCGGTGAGCTGGCGGCTCGAGGCAAAATGGAAGTATCCAAAGATGATCTGGCCGGGGCGGATGAGGTCGTATTCGCTTTCGATGGGCTCCTTGACTTTCACGATCATCTCGGCCTTGCCGTAGATTTCTTTCGCGGAGGAAAGAATTTGCGCACCGGCCTGTTCGTAGGCCTCATCACTGACACCGACTCCTTCGCCCGCAGTGCTCTGCACCACGACCTGGTGGCCGCGGTTGACCAGTTCCTTGACTCCGGCGGGCACCATGGCCACGCGGTATTCGTTGTTTTTGACTTCCTGGGGAACGCCAATGATCATCGCCTCGGATCCTTTGGGGAATATTGCAGGGGCCTCCCGGGGGGAGGCCGTGCGGATCAGCTCAAGCTGCCGGGCGCCAGCGTGTGGCGACGCTCCAAAGGAAGTCAAGCCCGGCGTTATCTTGCTTCAGAAATGGCTTGCCGTCCACGCTCCAAAGGCAGCGGGGCGAGGACACGTTCCGGGATTTTCCTTTTCACCAAACCACGCGGCGGCATACTGCGTCTTTCCTGCAGGAACTCTCGAGAGGAAGGTGCGTTTTTCCATGATCGGTCGCATTGCCCTTCTGGCAGCGCTGTTTCTTGTTCCCTTCGCGACGTGTCTCCCAGCGCAAGAGACCAGGGACTTTGTTTCCTATGCAGAGGGAGACTATTTCCCGCTGGCCTGGCACCAGCAATTCGGCCCGCCACTTGCCGATTGCCGGTCCTTTACCGTTTATCAATTAAGTTTGTTTGCCACGCGCCAGAACAGCGACGGACTGGCCTTCTACCGATTTCCGCTGGGAAAGGATCGCGCCTCCGCGGAACCCGAGCGCATGCAGGCTCCCCCGCTGCCCGAGAGCTTTCTTCTCCAGGAGATCGCGGTGAATCCCTTTACAGAGCATTTTCTGGCCGCTGGGAAGAGGGGCGGCGCACTCGTTGTCTATCGCACGAGTGTCAGCGCCAAAGGCGAGTTGGGCAAAGAATGGCAGGAATTGAAAATCCCATCGCCCTATGCGGAACAGGATTTCATCCAGATCCTCAATTCCGGCGTCTATTCCCTCTTTCTCGCCGAACGCTATACCAAAGGCTATTCGGAGACAGTTGGATGGGCAGCGAACCTCGTCGCATCGCCTCAGGATGTGGACTGGATCGAGATTCCCCAGCCCCCGGATGCGCGGGAGGGAGAAAGCTATCTGATGGCCTCGGACTACCTGCTCCAGGTGGGCGGCACCCATGGCGAAACCACCGGAGAGAAAGAGGGCAAGCCAGCCTCCTATCCCATTGGCGTCAAATTCCAGAAGCCCAATTTCCAGGACTGGGATCCCATGGGCATGCCCGTGAGCCGGCGCATGACGGAAACTGTGGGGGCATCCCACGGCATGGCCCTGTTTCTGGCTCCAGAGGCCCCGCTCTCCGGCGCGGACGGGGACCAGCCCACGAGCCATTCCCTGCAGTTTGCCACGGACAAAACGGGCGGCTATTTTTCCGAATGGATCTGGATGGACCTGGCGCTCCCCCCCTCGGAAGTGCGGACGATGCTGATCGATCCGGCAAACAGCCATCTGTTGGTGATGGCGGAATCGCCGGAGGAGGATCTGCTCGATGTCTATGCGCACGTGCTTCCGCAGGTCTTCGCCGGCCAGCCCGTTTCGCGGGAGGACGTCGAACTGAATAACCTGCGCAAGATGGCGGTGGATTTGCCAAAACGCAGCACGGAGGAATTACTGGCCAGCGCGCGCGACCGCCATGTGCCGGCCCTGGTGATTATCGGGTCGGGAGACCGCAAGACCGATCTGAGGATGCGAGCCCAGGCCGCGACCTCGGGCTTCCGCTATATGATCATGGGAACAGAGATCGGCTTCTACGAACCGGACGATGCGGGCGGCCTGATCACGGATTTCGAAGTGGAAGCCACCCCGGCCTACCTGTTGATCGACCCGGAAACCAACGAGGTTTTAAGGCGCCATGAAGGGAGCATGCCGTCGGCCTCGCAGGTGTTCGACCTGACGGCCCCGAGCCGGGTGCGGACCCCGCCCCCCTCGCCGGACCAGGAGTAGGAAACGACCGCGGCATAAGCAGCTTGTGATGCCGGCGGGATTCTGCGAGTGTGCCGTATCCTTGGTGCAGGAGGGCCCATCCCATGAACCGCCATGCCATGCTGACCGGAGCGCTGATCTTTCTCGGCCTTGCATTGATGCTGAATGCGGCCGCCTTGTTCTTTAGCCCGAGCGAATCCGCCCGCACCGGAATCACCGGCGCCACGCCCGCACACGCTTTGTCCGACGAGCCCCAGCCATTCTTCTACCTCGCCCGCGACACCTACCTGATTACGACAAACGGTGATGGAACGAAGGTTTACCTGTGGTATTACGACCACAACCCGAGGCGGGAAGACAACGACCTGGAGTTCGTGACATCGGAGACGGCACAGTAATTGTATACCGTGATTTACGGGCGTATAATCGCGGAAAGAGGGCTTGACAGCCCACCCGCGATTGAGTTCACTCACCGCCCCGTCGGGAAGAAAAAATCCCGGCGCTTTCCTTCGGTGGAGCCATCGTCTAGCTAGGTCCAGGACGCCGCCCTTTCACGGCGGAAACACGGGTTCAAATCCCGTTGGCTCTGCCACTTTTCTTTTTATCCCTCCGACGACAAACGAAGCGCCATCAAGACCCCATCGCGAATGGGCAACAGGCTGGTCATCCACCGATGATCATCATAAAGCCGCCGCGTCGTTTCCACGACGGCACGGGTCTGGGCATCCCAGGCATCCTCGGGTTCGCCAACGCGGCCATGCCAGAGCATGTTGTCGTAGAGGAGCAGGGCGCCCGGCTCTTGGACCTGGAGAGCAAGATCCAGCGCGGCGGGATAATCCTCCTTGTCGATGTCGCAGAAGATCACGTCCCACGGCCCGGACAACTCGCGGGCGGTGTCGAGGGCGCCGCCGCAGTGAAAGACCATGCGGTCCGCCACGCCGGCCTCTTGTCCAAAGGCGCGGGCTTCTTCGAGGTTCTCCATCTTGAAATCCGTCAGGTGGACTTCGCTTTCAGAGCAGCCGAGAAGCCACCAGAGCGCGGAATAACCAAATCCGCTGCCCAGTTCGAGGACACGGCGAGGCCGGTTCATAGCAGCAAGCTGGAAAAAGAAGCGCCCGACTTCGGGGCCGACGATGGGAAAGGACCGTTCCGTGGCCAGGACGCGCATGCGTTCGAGCACGGGATGAGGCGGAGGACATTGGAGGGCCGTCCGGGCAAGATAGGCCTCGACGGGCTGGCGGAAGATTTCTTCGGACATTGGAACTCCAGGGGTCAGATATCCCACGTGGGGGTATAATCGGGCGTGGCTTCTTTGGGTTCAGCTTTCGAATCGATTTCCAGCCTCATGCTGAAGTCGAGGGCGCGGACCGAGTGAGTCAGGGCGCCGACGGAAATGCGGTCGATGCCGACTTCGGCGAGCTGGGCGGCGCGATCGATGGTGATGCCGCCGGTGACTTCCGTAGTGACGCGGCCATTGATCAGCTCGACGGCGGCTCGCAGTTCCTCGTCAGACATATTGTCGAGCATGATCAGATCGACCTCGCCATCGACGGCCATGCGCACTTCGTCGAGGGTGCGGGCCTCCGCCGCGATTTTCAGGCGCGGCTGAAGAGGTTTCACGCGCTGGATGGCAGCACTGAGGGAGCCCGCCCCGTCCGCGTGGGTGTCTTTGAGCATGACCATATCATAGAGGCCCATGCGGTGATTGATGCCTCCGCCGCATCGAACCCCATATTTTTCAAGGTCGCGCCAAAGAGGCATGGTCTTGCGAGTGTCGCAAATCTGGATGCGATCTCCCACGGCATCGACAAACTGGCGCGTGAGGGTGGCAATTCCGGAAAGGTGCATGAGAAAATCGAGGGCGGTCCTCTCGCCGGAAAGCATGGAGCGAATGCGCCCGCTCAGCTCGAAAACGACATCGCCCGGCTTGACGCGCTGTTTGTCGGCAATGAGCTGTCTGACTTCCACGCCGCCCAGCTCTTCGAACACCAATTGAACGATGACACCGCCGGAAATAATACCTTCTCCCTTGGCCTTGATTCGGGCGACGCCGCGTGATGCCTCGGGAAAAACAGCGTTTGTGGTAACGTCCCCTGTGATCGAGAGATCCTCCGTCAACGCGAGCATGACACGATGGCGGAGAGAGGGCATGAGCTTGGAATCACCAAGCAGCTTTTCCATGTGTCCTCCTCGACTTGGGAAAAATGAGCCATGAAGGCGGAGGGATTGTCCCGCGGCGGCGGGGCGCTGGCAATGCCATCTTGGCCGGAATGTGATCGTTGTTGCCCCGCCCGGGCCGGGCGCCTGGATAAAGAGGAACAGGACGATCAGGACCGTTCCCCAATGGAGCGATCTCTCAAAGGAACTCACCATGACGCTTCGTAAAATGTTTCTGGCAATCTTTCTTCTCAGCGGATTGCTTGGCTGGGGGTGCCAGACCACGGCCCAGATCCAGGAGACCGGGGATTCGGAGGAAGGAAAGACTCCCGAGCAGACGCGCATTGAAGCCGGCCGGGCCGCCCACGGCGATTACTATGCGAATCGGCTGGCGGAAATCCTCGAGGACAACCCCGGGCGCCAACCTGGAGGAACCGTTCTGCTGGGCGATTCGATCACGGAACGCTTTGCCGCGGACCAGGCATTCCCAGCGGGGGGCGTGATCAATCGCGGGATCGGCGGAGACACGATCAATGGGATGCGCGACCGCGTGGATGTCTCCATCGTTCCCCTGGCCCCCTCTACTGTCTATATCATGGCGGGCATCAACGATGTGATCTGGGCAACGGAGAAGACCAATGAGGACCTTGTAAAGGAATATGGCCTTCTGCTGGAGGAGATTCGGAAGGCCGCTCCGGAAGCCCGGACGGTGATCCTTTCCGTGCTGCCCGTGCGCGGGAAATGGGCGGATGTCAACGGGCGCATCCGGGATCTGAACGGCCGCCTGGCGGAGCTGGCGAGCCAGAAAGGTGCTGGCTTTATCGATGTCTATACGCCCATGGCCAACGAGGCGGGAAACCTGCGATCCGCCTATACCGTCGATGGCGTCCACCTCAGCCTGAACGGCTACCTGGCACTCCTGGAACAGGCGCTGCCCGAGTCGAGGATCTTCGACGCCGCGTGGAACCTGATGCCGCTCTGGCGTGATCTGCGGCGGTTAGAATACGAGGCGGACAAGGTGAACCCGCAAGGGCCCAGCGATTATCCCGGCGGCCGCGCCGGAGACGAGCTTGTTGTCTATACGCCGGAATATGGAAAAAGCACGGGAACCAACGAATGGGGCGTGGAAGCGGTTGTGCGCAACGGCAAGGTCGCCGGGCTTGGCGGAAACGATTCCCAAATCCCGGAGGATGGGTTTGTCCTATCCGGCCACGGCGCGGCGGCGCGCTGGATCACGAACAATCTCTCGAAGGGGATCCCCGTTGTGCTGGCGGGAAAAACCGTCATTTTGAAACGCTCCGGCCTGGACAGCTTTTCCCCCTCGGATAAGGCAAACGAAATCCGGCTGCGATATTACGATGCGCTGGCGCGGCTGCGCGAAGAAGGGGCCGGGACGGAAAAGCTCGCGAAAGCAAAGGAGTTGCTTGCCCGCGTGCGCACCATTCGCGCGGACGCGGAGGATTTGGACAAGTTGGCGGAGCGGATTGAGGAACTGGGCGGATGATTGTCGCTCTGATTCCCGAAAAGGGAATCCGGATGAAGAGCAAGATCAAGACACTTGTGTCTAGACATTCGTTAGAGCACGCGGAGTTTTTGCTCAATATCCTCGCTTTCTCCGGCAAGGAGGAGTACGTCGCCTGGCTTCAGCTCCGTATCCGCGTCGGGGACGAGGCGTTTCTGCCCCCGGCGGACAAGAATCACCTGGGCCCCGGCGCGCTGGCGCAGGTGAAGCTTTGCCAGAGTATTCCCCGCAAGATGGGAGGGGACTTCGAACTCCACCAGGCGATAACCCCCGCCGAGATCGACGTTGCCCAGGCGCTCCGCAACCCCAATGGCGTCCACGGCGACGGCAAGGGAATCGCGCATGGCCAGCTCGCGATTGTAGGCATTGATCACATCGCTGCGCAGCAGGTCGCCCTGAACCTGGCCCGTCTCGTGATCCACCACGGGAAGGATTTCATATTCGATTTCGTTAAAGAGCTTCATGGCAAAGGAGAGATCATCGAGAGGGCGTATCGGGACTTTCACCGGCGCGGCGACATCCTCGGCGACGACGAGCCCCAGGAGGGAATCCTTTTCGAGCATGGCGATTTCGAGGTTATGGGATTCCACCACGCCGATGAGCCTGTCCGACTTGTCGACCATCCACATGACGGGAAACGGGCACTGGAGAAACTTTTCCACCAGGTCCATCAGAGGCATGTTGGGTGGAACCGAGGGAACCCGCGACTGCATGACGTCGCGGACCTGCATGCCTTTCAGCAGGTTGAGTTCGCCTTGCTTGCGAAGGCGCACGCCCTTGTGGGTGAGCTTGGCAATATAGATGGAATCACCGTGGATAACCGCGGAAACAATGACGCTGGGGATGCAGGCCGCCATCAGGGGAAGAATCACTTCCGATTCGTAGGTCAGTTCGAAAATCACCAGAATGGCGGAAATCGGGGCGCGGGTTGTGCCGGCGACCATGGCGCCCATGCCGATCAATGCGTATGCCTCGGGAGTAATCGAGAGGCCGGGAGCAACAGTATGGACAACCTGGCCAAAAATGCCGCCCAGCATCGCCCCAATGAAAAGAGAAGGGGCAAAGATGCCGCCAGAGCCACCGGAAGTCAGCGTAGCGGACGTGGCAATGAGCTTCCCAAAAAGAATCATCACCATGAGCACGATGCCCACCTCGCCGCTGAGCACCATGTTGATCGTGTCGTACCCAACGCCGAACACGTGGGGAAGAAAGATCCCGATGACGCCGACAGCCAGGCCGCCCACGGCCGGCAACAGGTAGAGGGAGAACGGCCAGCGTGCGGCGGCCTTCCACCCCCATCCCATCATTTTGATAAAGAGGGCGGAGATGACCGCCGCGGCGACACCGAGCAGCAGGTAGGAACTGATGGAAAGAAGGTTCATCTGCTCGGTGAATTCCGGCACCTCGATGCGGGGGAACTCGCCGGAGTAATGACGGCTGACGACGGTGGCGATGATCGAGGAAATGACAATGGGGGAAATCTTGGCGGTGCCAAAATCGCCCAGGACGACTTCGACGGCAAAGAGCGCCCCGGCGAAGGGGGTGTTGAAGGTTGCGGCGATGCCCCCGGCGACGCCACAGCCAACATAGGTGCGCATCTGTTTCACGGAAGAGCGCAGGCGCTGGGCGATCCACGATCCAATCGCGGCGCCGATATGGACAATGGGGCCTTCCCGGCCGGCACTGCCTCCGCTGCCGATGCAGATCGCGGCGGCGAGCGCCTTGAGAGGGACGATACGGGCTGGAACCATTCCCCCGTGCATCGCGGTGGATTCGATGACTTCGGGGATGCCGCTGCCGCGAGCCTCGGGGGCGAGCTTCACTACGATGGGAGCAAGAAGAAGCCCGCCGATGGCGGGAAGGAGCAGCTTGACATACCAGGGCACCTCGCGGAGGTGCTCCACTGTGAGGCCCGCTTCCTGCCAGAAGGCCACCTCGGTGCCGAGGATCATCGCCCGGAAAATCAGCGCCCCCACGGCGGCCATGACACCAATACCCGCCGCAACCAGAAGCGAGATCATTTGCTCGGACCGAAAAAAACGGCGCGCGTATGTTCCGGGGGCCTGGATAATATCCATGGGGCGTGTCTATAAGGAGCGCTCGGTTAGAATTCCCCGGCAGTATCGGGCCGCGCCCGGATCCTTGCAAGCTTTACCTCGGCGGGGTCTTGGCTTGCCTCCATCGCGAAAACCCGCTTTTCTTCATGGAACTCCACGGGGAAGCCTGCCGCCATGAAAAGCCTGACCGGAAAGAATGTGTCGCTGATCGGGATGGTCCACGTCGCCGCCCTGCCGGGAACACCGCGCAACAGTTTGCCGCCGCGACGAATTGTCGACCAGGCGACCCAGGATGCCTGGCGCCTGGCAGAGGCGGGATTCGACGCGATCCTGATCGAGAACATGCACGATCTGCCCTACTTGAAGGCGAATGTGGGGCCGGAGATCGTGGCCATGATGACGCGGGTGGGCGTCGCGGTGCGCGAGGCGGCGGAGCTGCCGCTGGGGGTGCAGGTGCTTGCAGGAGCGAACGAAGAGGCGCTCGCAGTAGCCCAGGCGGCGGAAGCCTCATTCGTCCGCGTGGAGGGCTTTGTCTATGGCCACGTGGCGGATGAGGGATGGATCGACGGGTGTGCGGGCAGCTTGTTGCGCTATCGGCGGCAGATCGGCGCCGAGGACATACAGATCCTGGCAGACATCAAGAAGAAACATTCCAGCCACGCCGTGACCGCGGACGTGGGGCTCGTCGAGACTGCGGAGGCGGCGGAGTTTTTCGGTGCGGATGGGGTGATTGTCTCGGGAACAGCCACCGGCAAAGCTGTGCGCGTGGGCGACCTCAAGACCGTGAGCCGGGGGTGCGGGGTGCCCGTCCTCGTGGGTTCAGGGGCCACGCCGAAGAATCTCAAAGCCATGTGGCCGTCTATACAGGGCGTCATTGTGGGGAGTTGGAACAAGACCGATGGAATCTGGTCGAACTCTGTTGAGCCGGGGCGCGCAAATGAGTTTGTAAAAAAGGCCGAAGAGCTTCGCAAGGCCCACGGATAAAAAGACAAGAACCCGGGTCAGCGGTTTTTCCGAAAGAATTGAGTGGAGGCCTGATAACAGCGTCCTCTTTCCGGACATTGCGCTGGGCGGTTTTGGTTCAGGGGAATTCCCGTTGCCCGGGCGGGCACTCAATCCCAAGGATGGCCTTCGCCAAAGGAGACGGGACCATGAGAACCAAACTTGTATCTTGCGCGCTCGTCTTGAGCCTGTCGTTCGCCGCTGGCGCTTCTTCCGCCCACGCTGAAGAGCAGAAGACGGCAACGGGCCCTGATGCCCGGGTGACCATTGAATCAACAGCGTTCGAGATGAAATCGGAAGGGACTTACCTCACGCCCTCCTATGAGGCGCCGCTTCCCTACGACGAGTTGATCTACTCCTGGGAGGCCTCCTTGGACGAGGGCGAGGGATTCCGTCTTTACCTGAAAGTGCAGTTCCAGGAAGCCGCTGATTCGCCGTGGCTGTATGGGGGATACTGGGGCGACGTAGAACTGGTGGAGTCGCGCGAGAACCCCAGATTCGAGCATGGCTACATCGCTATGGACCAGTTGCTGCTGGGAAAGAAAGCCCGCGGTTTTCAGTTCAAGGTGGTGGATGCCGGTCCGGAGAAGCTGGATACGCGACCCAGGCTCCATGTGATCGTAACGGATAATGACCAGGTGGACGAGGAACTTGCCGCGGCCGATGCCGGCAGAACGCCCATCCTGGATTTGCCCTATCGAGCCCAGGCGAATTCCCTGGGCGAGCCCATGCCCGACCGCTGCCAGACCGCCGCATTGGCCACCGCGTTGGAGTACTATGGCGACAACGTGCCGATGGAAGAAATCGAGCCGATGACCTGGGATCCCGAGTACAATTACCCGGGAATCTGGCCGCGAACGCTGGGGGCGGCAAGCCAGCTTGGCTACGAAGGATATATCGACCGATTCCGCACATGGAACCGCGTGAAGGAGACGCTGGAGGAAAACAAGGTCATCCTGGTGTCGCTGAGCATGCCCGAGGCGCCGGGATATATCGCACCCCCCTATGAAAGCATCGGCGGGCACATCGTGGCGCTGAAGGGCCTGACGGAAGACGGGCGCGTCATTGTGACGGACTCGGCGCTGAAGGCGGAGAAAGGCGCCCGGAGCCAGTGGCTGAAAGAGGATTTTGAGCGCGTCTGGATGAAAAACAAGGGAGGCGTTGGCATGGTGATTGTCCCTCCGAAAGGGGCCGAAATGAAGACCGTTTCGGAAATTGCCGAGTTCCCGGAGGAACAGAAACAAAATGGATCAGGAAACAGTTAACCTGGAAGATGTGACGATCCGGTTTGCGAACCAGGATGATTTTCAATCCGCCTTTCGTCTATACGGTGTCTTGTTAGAAGAAGACCCCTCATTCACGAGGGAAGCCTACGGGGCATTCCTGAGCCGGCCGGATGAGTATCTGGCACTGGCCCTCGACAAGAAAGGAGAGGCGCTGGGTTGCATCGCCTGGACGATCTGGCACCCCTCGCTTTCCTTTACGCGTTATGTGTGCTTTCTGCAGGACATGGTCGTGGTCCCCGAAGCTCGCTTCCAAGGCGTGGGGACAAAACTGATCGATCACGTGAGGGACTGGGCTTCGGACCACGACGTGCGGATTCTTCACCTGGAAACCGACAAGCCGGAGAATCTGGAGTTTTTCGGCCGCAAAGGATTCCGGTCGTTCAGCCAGGGATTGTTTCAATTCCTGGAGGACTGAGGACCAGAATCTCCCTCAGCTCAGAGAGGGACGGGAAGGCTGGGGGGAAACACCGCTACTTTGTGCAGCGATAGACGAAAGCGGGCGGGATATTCGGCCAGACCGTCGAGGTGCGCTCCACTTTGGAAAAAGACTGGCGGAGGCGATGGTGAAGCCGCCGGCCACTGGGCAGCATGCGGCCGATGTGATAGCCATAGGTCGTAAAGCGGCCGTTCTCCCTCAGCGCGCTGGACGTGGCTTCGATCAATCGATCCTGTAAATCCTCGCCGAACGAGGCAAAGGGGAGGCCGCTGACAATGACATCGGCTTTTTCGAGCCCGTTTTCCTGGAGCAGTTTCTCCACGTTTTCCGCCGAATCGGCATAGACTTTCAAGTCGGGGAAGCGCTCCCGGAGATAGGCGCAGAGACGTTCGCTTGTCTCGATGACAAAGAACTTGGAGTCGGGGGAAAGCCGTTTGAGGATTTCTTCTGTAAAGACGCCGGTGCCGGGACCGAATTCAACAACCGCCGAGGCGGAGGGTATATCCACCAGGGAAACAACGCGCTTGACGAGGGCGGGTGAGCTGGGAGCCACGGCCCCCATGGATTTCGGGTGGCGAATGAATTCCGTGAAAAAATCGAGGGGCCTGGCTTTCCGCATTTCAAATCCTGCTGGTGGAGATTCGCAACAAACGATAAAGACCGGGATCAGACCTGGCGGGCGCCGCGTCGCTTGAATTCACGCGCGATCTGGCGAACATCCTGAGCACGCGACTTGGGCGCTATCAGTACGGCATCCCCCGAGACGATGACAACGACGTTTTCCATTCCCAGAACCCCGACGGCCATTTTCTTCTCCCCCGCCTCGTTGAGCACAATGCTTTCGTGCGTATCGACAAGGACGGGATCGCCTTCGGTGATATTGCCATCGGCATCGTGTTTCCAGGCGCGGTCGAGGGAGTCCCAGGAACCGACATCGTCCCAGGAAAAGCCTGCTGGGATCATACGCACGTTGCCGGCCTTCTCCATGAGGGCGTAATCAATGGAGAGATTCGGAAGGTGTTGGAATTCCCGCTCGGCGCGCCGTTTCTTGCCCGCGGAAAGCGCCTCGGCCATGGATCGGGTAATCTGGGCGTGGAGCGGCGAGGCCAGTTCGAGTTCGCGCAGAAAAACAGACACCTTCCAGAAAAACATGCCGCTGTTCCAATAGTGGTGGCCGCTTTCCAGAAACTCCTGGGCCAGGTCCTGGTTGGGTTTTTCCCGGAATCGATCAACGGGCAGATCGCGCCTTTTCTGGCCGTCTTTCTCTCCCGCCTCGATGTAGCCATAGCCCGTTTCCGGGCGCGTGGGCTGGACGCCGATGGTGACGAGGGCGTCTTCGCGTTCGGCGGCGGCCAGGGCGGCCTTCACGTCTGCGCGGAATCGGCTCGGTTGGCCGATGGTGTGGTCCGACGTAAGGATCGCCATGGTCACGTCTTCGCTGTCGTGGCGGGCCAGGAGTTCCGCCGCGGCCCAGCAGATCGCTCCAGCGGTGTTTCGCTTGTCCGGCTCGGCCAGAACATTCTCGCGCGGGATCGGGAGGCCCGCCGACCGGATCGGCCGCATGAGCTTGCGCGAGGTGGCAACGTGGATATCCCGCAATGTGAACAAGGGCTCGACGCGCAAAACCGCTTCCTCGAGAAGCGTGTGCTGGCCGCTGGTGAGCCGAAGGAGCTGTTTGGGACGATGCTGCCGCGAAAGCGGCCAGAATCGCTCGCCCGATCCCCCTGCCATGATCACTGCCATTCTCCTGGTCTTCTTGCCTCGAGCCACGGTTCCATCTACCTTTTCAGAGTGGTTGCCGCCGCGAGATGGGCGGAACGATAGAACGCGAGGATGGGCTTTCAGTTCCTGTCCGCAAGGGCTTTAACGAATGAAAAACGAGGCATTGCTGGAAGTCGAAAGCCTGGCACGCCGCTATCGCGGCTCGGCGCAACCGGCGCTGGCGGATCTCTCGTTCCGGCTGGGCCGGGGCCAGTCGGCGCTGGTGCTGGGGCCATCAGGCTCGGGCAAGTCCACGCTGCTGAATCTGCTGGCGGGGCTCGACCGGCCGGACGAGGGGCGGGTGGTTCTGGATGGGGAGGACCTCTCGCGGCTGGGCGAGCGGCTGCTGGCGCGCATCCGGGGCCGAAAGATCGGCGTGGTGTTTCAGCATCATTTTCTCCCGCCGGGGCTGACGGCGCGGGAGACGGTGGCGACGCCGCTGCTGTGGAGCCGGGGCGAGCGGCCACGGGACGCGCTGGACCAGGGTGATCGGTTATTGGAGGAGCTGGGCCTTGCGCGCGCGGAGCGCGCGCGGCCGGTGGAACGCCTCTCGGGCGGGCAGCGCCAGAGAGTCGCCTTTGCCCGGGCCATTGCCCCGGGGCCGGTTCTGCTGCTCGCCGATGAACCGGTGGCGCATCTGGACCCGGAGAGCGCCGCGCGAATCTGGGGCGCCCTGGCTGAATGGGCGGAAGGAAAAGAACGGGTCTTGATCGTGGCAAGCCACGAGCGCCCGGAGCACCTGCCGCCCGTGGATTTGACGCTCCGACTGGAGAATGGCCGCCGCGTCGTGCCGGCGGCGTAGGAAATGAGCCCTCGGTTTC
The DNA here is from genome assembly GCA_964346275.1 of uncultured Candidatus Sumerlaeota bacterium. GTDB lineage: Bacteria > Sumerlaeota > Sumerlaeia > SLMS01 > SLMS01 > CAYFUR01. The sequence continues at coordinate 2,265 of CAYFUR010000087.1, read as the reverse complement.
CTTGCGCCGGTGGCGCACAATGCGCGTATTCGAGGGCACCGATAAACAGGGAAAGGTCTGCCGCTTGGCGCTTCGCACTGACAAGCTTTCGATTTCCTGGCACCGCGCGGTGGTATTGCTGTTTTGCCTGGCGTGGTTCACGTCCCTGGCATGGTGGCATCGCAACGTGGTGATGGACGACCCATGGATCACGTTTCGATACGCGCAGAATGTGTCGGAGGGATACGGGTGGGTCTTTAATTCCGGCGAGGCGATCGAGGGGTATTCGAACTTTACCTGGGTCTGGATTTCGGCGGCGGCGCATTATGCGGGGATCGAGCCGCTGGGTTTCGCGCGCGTGGTGAGCTGGCTGTGCGTGGCGGCGGTGTTCGGCGTGCTGGTTTTCGGCGCGGGATGGCGGCGCGGGCCGCCGAGGACGACGGGCAAGGATCCGTTTGCCGGGGAGGGGAGCTATCTGCCGCGGTCGGGCACGGCGGCGCTGCTTCTGGCGAGCTGTTATCCGCTGGCGGTATGGACCATGGGCGGGCTGGAGACGGCGTTCTATACATCGCTGCTTTTTGTCTATATCGCGGTGCTGGCGCGAGCCTGGGCCAATGGAGGAACGACGAGCGGAATCGCGGCGGGGGCGCTCGGCGGCCTGGTGGCGATCAGCCGGCCGGAAGCGCCGATGTTTGGCGCGCTGCTGGTGGGGGCGCTGGCCCTTGGCTGGCGCGGCAGGGGGCGCGGGGCGCTGCTCAATGGCCTGCTGGTCATGACGGCGATTGGCGGCGTCTATCTCTTCTGGCGCTGGCACACCTATGGAACGGTGGTGCCGAATACCGTGCAGGCGAAGGTGGGAGGCGGGCCGCTGGATTCGCTGTGGAGCGGGATGGGCTATTTCCTTGGCTGGTTTGGCGGGGCGCCGATTGTTCTGCTGGGGCTGAGCGTGCTGGCGTTCGCGCGGGCGGCCCGGCGAGTGATGCTCCCCTTGTTCCAGAGCGGATATACAGAGCGCCTGGTGCTGCTCGCCGGAGGCGCGGCGGGGCTTCAGCTCGTTTTTGCCGTCGCGGTGGGGGGCGACTGGATGCCGGCGGCACGCTTTTTCGTGCCACTGATGCCGATGCTGGCGCTGATGGCCGCGGCCCAGTTGCGCCGCTGGCCCTTTTTTGTGCGCTGGGTTTTGATCGGCTTTTTCCTGGTTGCGGGAGTGATCGAGGCGAAGCGCGACGGCATGCTGAACTGGTGCCGCTGGGCGGCAAAGGCGCAGGGCGACCGGTTGCTGGTGGCGCCGCTGATCGAGGCGGGGCAATGGCTGAAGGAAAACGCCGATGCGGACGATGAGTTCGCGGCGACGGAGGCGGGCGTGATGCCCTATTATTCGGAGCTGCGTTTTATCGATATGCTGGGGCTGGTGGACGAGCACATCGCGGGGCTGCCGGGCGGGCTGCACCAGAAGTTCGATGCGGATTACGTGATGGAGCGCCAGCCGGAGTTTATCGTGCTGCAATACACATTGCAGGATGGCGGGCGCGAGCCGACCTGGGCGCCGGACCGGCAGATTTCAGAGCATCCGGACTTTCCGGCGGAATATACACCCGTGAAGGAGTTCGACCGCCCCATGAGCACGGAGGAGTGGGGCATGGCCGAGGGAAGGCTGGTTGTCTATGCACGAGCTGAAGAGAACCGGCGGGAATAAACGGGTTCATCCTCGTTCTCGTCATCGTCCTCGTCCTCGCTATCGTCCTCGAAACCCATGGCTTCTCTGCAAACGTGTGGATACACAGAGTCTGTGTAAGAGAAAGAGTAAGTGCAAGAAGGCCACTTGCCCATCGCATCCAGCGGAAATAAAATACAGCCCGGACGCTGCGGGAACGCCCGGGCCTTCAAGATTTTTCCACTGAAACGAAAAGCGCGGTGATCAGGCTTCGCCGGATTCTTCGCTCTCTTCGGCCTTCATTTGCTGGTTCTTCTGCTCGCGCTCGGCGGCGATGGAAGGTTCAAAGTCGCCGTGGGTCCACTCGTAATAGGTGCCTTCCTCCACTTTCGAGGACTCATGGCCGAACCAGATGTCGAGGTCGGGCTGGGAGACGAGTTCATGGATCGGGCGCATGACGGCGTATTCCACGGCGATGCCAACGGGATGAAGCACGTAGGCCACGAGGCGCATGGGGTGGTCGTTCTGGGCGCGGCGATAGCGGTGGGCCATGGTGGGCGCCGCGGCGGAAATCACAAACATGGCGAGAAGCGCGATGGTAAGCTTCTTCTTCATGGGATTCGATCCTTGTC
>CAYFUR010000086.1:0-15860 GCA_964346275.1 uncultured Candidatus Sumerlaeota bacterium | reverse complement strand
GGATGACCCGGTATGCGAAGTCCCTGGCCAAGCGGTATGGCCTGAAGACGACGGTGCTCAACGAAAAGCAGTTAAAGGAGGAGGGGTTCCTGCCGACGTACGAGGTGGGCCGCGGCAGCGAATACCCGCCGCGCATGATCGTCTTGCGCTATACGCCCAAACACACCCGTGTCCGCGAGCACCTCGCGCTGGTGGGCAAAGGGATCACCTTCGATTCCGGCGGCCTTTCCATCAAAACACGGGCAACCATGTATAAAATGAACTACGATATGGGGGGCGCCGCGGTGGTCCTGGGCGCCATGGAAGCTATCGCCCGGCTGGAGCTGCCGGTGAAAGTCACCGCCGTGATCGGTTCGGCGCACAACGCCGTGGATGGAGCCGCATACCATCCCGGGTCGATCATTCGCGCGCGCAACGGCAAGACCATCCACGTGGAAAACACGGACGCGGAAGGGCGGCTGGTGCTCACAGACTGCCTTTTTAAAGCGGGGGAAGAGAAGGCCGATGTGATTTGGGATTTCGCCACGCTCACCGGATCGGTCGCGGCGGCGCTCGGCCCCGCCTATGCCGGCCTCTTTACCGACGACGATCAATTGCGCACCACGCTGATCGAGGCGGGACAGAACTCCGGCGACGAGCTGTGGCCGCTTCCCCTCGCGCGGGAATACGAAGCGAGTTTGAAACACTATCTCGCCGACCTGAACAATGTCTCGACAGAGAAGATGGCGGGCGGCATCCACGCGGCGAATTTCCTGAAGCAGTTCGTGCCCGAGGGAACGCTTTGGGCTCATATCGATGTGGCGGGAGTTGCCTTTGCGGAAGGGCGGCGGCGCTACTACACGAAAGGGGCGACCGGTTTTGGCGTGCGCCTGGTGCTGGAAGCCCTGCGGCTGATGACCCAGGAGAGCTGATCCCGTTTTGAAAAGAGGGCGAGGGGTCTTGACTTTGCAGCGCGCTGGCCCGTCTACTCAAAAAAATCGATAGGGTGTGGCCCTGATTTGAAGCGGTTAGTCCTCCTGGTCAATTTCATCGCAATCGGATCGTTCCTTTCTTCGTGCCGCACGACGGAGGAATTCCGTTCGCCCTATGATGAAGATCAACTGGAACAGGGCCGCTTTGCCGTGTCCACGGAGGCAGAGCTGAACGAGGCGCTTTTGGGCCGCTCCGAACCGCTGGACGAAATCTGGGTCAAGTTCGGAGTCACGGTGCGGCGGAATGGCGACCGCGTGCTGCCGAGTTTCACGGCCATCGCCCTCTACCAGGAGCCGAGCCGGCTCAAACTCGGCTTCAGCCGCTTTGAAATCGGCACTGTCTACACAATCCTCATCGAGGACCAGCAAGCAAAGATGTATGCCAACCGCGAAGGGCGGCTGTTCTACGGGACTTTGGACCAGTTGGCCGAGAAGACGCCGATGCTTGCCGGCCTCCCGCCCCGGGATCTGGTGGCGGGCGTTTTGATGCAGAACGAACTGGCGCAGGTGCTGGCCTCGGGAGACCGTGCGGCCTTGATCGACAAGGGCGAGCACATCCTGGTGGCGCGGCGCCATCCGGAAACCCGGCGGCAGTACTTCTGGCTCGTCCGCAAACAGGATGCATTGATCGAAGAAGTCCTGATCCGAACACCGGAAGGACGCGAGGAACTGCGCATCCGTTACCAGGAATACCAGTTCGTGGAGAATGCGGAGACGGGCACGGAACATCCTTATCCCGAACGCGTGTTTTTTGATTTGATCGGAGAGAACCTGGAGATTGAGGCGAACGTGAAGGAGTATCGCCTGGCTCCCGCATTTCCCGAAGCCGTCTGGTCGCTTCCGGACGCGAAGGAGCAGATTCCGCTGAGCCAGGTTCAGTTCGAGGAGATCGAATGAGCCGGCGCCTGATCCGCTATTTGGGAAAAAAGGCCGGGCTGCATCCGGTGGTCTCGCTGACGCTCGCCCTGCTCGCCACCATTGCCGCCGGCATCGGCGCGTATACGCGCCTGAATATCGAAATGGATGTGGCGGCGCTCCTGCCCAAGGATTCCCAGGTTTACCAGCAACGGGCGAAGGCCGAGTGGCTCTTCGGCCTGGGGAATTACGATTTTCTTCTCTGCGCCCTCGAAGTGAAGGACGACGCCCCGCCGGAGGTTGCGGAAGACGCTTCCGAGCGCCTCGTCGCCATCAGCGACGAAATGGAGCAGGCGCTGGACGATCCGCGTTACTTCACTCGCCGCGCCGACCGCCTCCGCCCCCGCGAATTCTCCGGCCTCCAGGGAAACGAAGCCGCCCTGGTTGCGCTTCTCACTGATGGCGACCTCGACCGGCTGGAGGAACGCCTGGCCCCCGATCGCCTCGGCGGATCCATCACGCGGATCGCGGAGCAATTGGAGAGCGGCATCACGACGGAAACCCTGGTTCAAATCCGGCGGGACCCTTTCGGCCTGGAAAGCCTGCTGGAGTCCCGCTCGGTTTTTGTCGCCGGGCCGCTCAAAGCGAACTTCCGTGAAGGGCATTACATCTCCGAAGACGGCCAGATGCTGCTTCTCGTGCTCTGGCCCGTCGAGCCGTCGACCAACCTGGTCCACTCGCGCAACCTCATGCAGTTCCTGGATGAAACGCGGGAAGCTTTGTATAGACGCAATCCAGGATGGAGCGACTGGCTGCGCATCTCCTATGTGGGGCCGCACGTGGAAAACGCGGAAGGGACCGCCGACGTCCGCCAGGATATCCTGCTTTCGTCAATCGTCAGCTTCATCGCCGTGATGGTCCTTTTCGTCGGCGCTTTCCGCCAGCCCGAAGCCCTGGCTTTCGTGGCCATTCCGCTGATCGTGGGATTGATCTGGACTCTCGGCTTTACGAGCCTCTTCGTCACGCGCATCACCCAGGTAACTCTGACTTTCGCCGCGATACTCATCGGCCTGGGAATCGATTTTTCCATCCACCTCTATAATCGTTACCTGGAAGATATCCGGCTGGGCCACAGCACGGAGTTCGCCCTGACTAATGCGATCTACAATACTGGCCCTTCGATTTTCGCCGGCGCGGTGACCACCGGCCTGGCATTTTTCGGCATGGCGCTGACGGAATTCGAGGGCTTTCGCGAACTGGGCCTGTTCGGCGGTATCGGCATTCTGATGAGCCTGCTTGCCGTGGTAACGATTCTGCCGCCGCTCATGGTCATCTTCTCCAGCTTTTCGAGGCAAATGCGCGGGCCGCTGGCAACACTCGGCCTCAAAAAAGTCACCTTCATGGTCCAGTCGTACCCGCGCATGTCCGTCGCGGCGGGAATGTGTATCGTCGTCTTCCTGGGCATGCACGCCACGGAAGCCGGATTTGACGAAGATTTTCAGACGCTGCGCCAGCCTTCGGACAGTTACCTCGAACTGATCGATCGAATTAACTCGCACTTCGAGCTTCCATCGAACCAGGTGCTCGTGCTTGTGGAAGGGGATGCCGTCAATAGCGCTCTGCGGGCGAACGACCGCGTCTATCAGAATATCCAGTCCGCCCGCGCGGCCTATGATCTCGTGGCGCTGGATTCCTTGCGAACAATTTACCCCGCGCCGGAGACACAGCTCCGGAGCCTCAATCGGTTCTTGTCTCTTCCTGAAGACCGGATCGCGCGGGAAATCCAAAATCAAAAGCAACGCAATCCCGCGATTCCCAGCGAGTTCTTTCAACCCTTTCTGGATCGATACAGCCAAATCCGCCTGCAGGCAAGCGTGGCTCTGGAAAGCGGAAACCATCCCATCGGTTTTGATCGCATATACGATCCTGAATTCGTGGATGTGGTCTTTTACTATCTGGCCCAGGATGCTGAGAAGGGCGTCTATCGCGTGGCGACCCGCATTTACCCGCCGCAAGAGGATATCTGGCGCGAGGAAGTCCCTCCGCAATTCATGGAGACACTGAGAGATGGGCTCGAGAAAGAGCCGACGGTCCTGGGAAATGCCGTGCTCTCTTCAGAACTTCAGACAATCATTGTCAATGACCTGACGCGCCTGGTTCTGATTGTTTTCTTTTCCGTGACGGCTTACCTCGCCTTCTATTTTCGAAGCATTTTTCGAGCGGGGCTCGCCATGATCCCCGTGGTCTTTGCCCTGCTTTGCATGCTGGGGATGGTCAGGCTGCTCGGGATGCGGCTGAACTATATGAATATCATCGCGATCCCTATGATCGTTGGGATCGGGGTGGACAGCGCGATTCACCTTCTTGGCCGGTTCTACGAGGGCGAGCAGCACAACATGCGCCTCGCCGTGGAGAAAACGGGCCGCGCCATCGTGATCACCAGCCTCACAACGATCTTCGGCTTCGGGGCCTTGAGCGTTGCCAGCTTCAGCGGCATCCGCGAGATCGGCATCCTCTCGATCATCGGCGTGCTGGCCACGCTGTTTGGAGCCCTGGTTTTTCTGCCGGCGATTCTGCGCCTGCTCGATCCTCGCTATACATATACTGGCGGCCCGGGCGACGAAATCGGGTAGAAAGTTTTTCTCAACGGCCTGATGGTGCAGGGTTACTCTTCCTCCACCGCCACCTTCTCCATCTTGATCTGCTCTTTCGGGCGATCCTGGGTGTCCGTTTCCGCGTTTTCAATCTCCCGAACCACGTCCATTCCTTCGATGACTTCGCCAAAGACAGCATGGCGGCCATCGAGCCAGGGGGCGGGCTGTGTCGTGATGAAAAACTGCGAGCCATTTGTATTCGGTCCCGCGTTGGCCATGGAAAGGATACCCGGCTTGTCGTGCTTGAGCGAGGGGTGGAATTCATCTTCGAACTTATATCCGGGTCCTCCGCGGCCTGTTCCTTCCGGGCATCCACCCTGGAGCATGAAATCCTTGATCACGCGATGGAAGATTAATCCATCGTAAAAGTTCTCCTTCACGAGCTTTTTGAAATTACCCGCCGTCGTGGGAACTTTATCGTCGTAAAGAGCAATGCGAATGGTGCCTTTTGTTGTTTCCATGCGTATCGTCGTCATCAGTGAATCCTTTCAGAATATCTTGCGAGGAGTTACGAAATAGACAGTTTTGTGAATGCTGCCCATTGCGAGAGGCGCACCTTTTCCTGACATCTGTCCTTCATTTTGTTTCAACTGAAAAGGAGCAGTGCATTTTCGAGGATGAGAAGTGACTTCATCCTGCGTTCCCGCCTTTTTTATTAAGATCTTCTAGAGACAGCCGCCCCCCGAAAGGGGCGGCCCTTTTGTCGTTCAAAGCAACGAACCCGGCCTTAGCGGTTCCGCACGGTGGGGAGGCGGCGGCCAGGCTCCTGGAGGCGGCGCTTCAACTGTTTCGCATCGCGAATGCGCTGCTCCAAATCCATCCCTGTCGGTCCGCCAAGGGTCGGATCGTATTTCAGCGCCAGCTCGAAACGCTCGATCGCGTTATCGGCGTTGTTAATGGCCGACTGCTTGAAACTCATGAAACTGAAGCTTCGGTCGCCAGCCTGTGCGGCTTCCTGGCGCAGCGTTTCCTGGTTGATCATGTTCTCCACGTCGCGCAACGCCTGCTGATAATACTGAATGCCGTTTTCCGCAATCTGCTTGGCGGTTTCGCGAGCGGCCTTGGCGGCGCGCTCCGCTTCCAGGTCCGCCTTATTGTAAAGCTCGGACGCCTGCTCCACTAATTCGGGGAAGCGATTCTCGGTTTCCAGGAAGCGCTGGGCGCGATTTCGCGCAACCAGGTATTCGCCTTCGCGCATCGCTGTCTGAATTTTCTGGATGCGCTCTTCGGCCCGCTCTCGCAGACCGGACAGAGCGACTTCGTTTTCCGGATCGGACTTGAGCGCGAGGAGAAGCTCGTCTTCCAGCATCTGGTCGAGGCCTGGCCCGCCGAGATACTCGCGGGCCAACTGGGCGCGGCGGCGCCAGTAGTCATCGCCTTCCGGCAACTTGGCCACGGCGATCTCGTATTCCAGGCGATCAAGCTGGGATTTATCCTGAGTGAGGCCAAGAGCGAACATTTCTTTCAGGAGATCGAGAGCCTCCTGCAGTTTGCCCTGGCCGCGAAGGTTCTGAACCGAGAAGCGGTATGCATTCTGCAGCCGCTCTTCGTATCCCTGGCCGGCATAGCGCCCGGCAGCGGCAACCTTGGTGAGCGGATCTATGGCTTCACGGTAACGCTGCATCTCATAGAGCAAATTACCGACGGTCTTGTTCAGTTCGAGGTTGTTTGGTTCTTCTTTCAACTTTTGCTGATAGGCTTTCAGGACCTCGGGCTTTTTCGACGGATCGTCGCGCCAAATGACGAGCAGCTTCTCGCGGGCCTCCTCGTTATCCGGATCCATTTCCAGAACGCGGGTGTAAAGTTCCTCCGCTCCGGAATAGTCCAGGCGATCAAAGCGGGCGAAAGCCCATGCAAGGTAAAGATCGCGCATGAGACGCTGGGCGCTCTGGCGCTGCTGCTCCGTCGAGGTGGAGGATGTCATGATCGTGTCGAGTTGCTTTTCGACTTCCGTATAGCGCTTTTCACTGTATTCATTCTCGGCGATCAGCTCGCTGATTTCTTCCAGAGTGCTGTCGATTTCCTGCCGTTCGTCGCGCTGCATCTGCTGCTGCTGGGCCGAGATGGCCGCTTGTGCCTCTTCCAGCCCCTCTTTCGCAACTTCCGCCTCGGGATTTGCCTCGAGAGCTTTTTGAAACCGCTGGATCGCGGAGCTGTAATTCCCCGCCTGGAGGTATTGTTGTCCCAGGTGTGTGAAGTCCTGGTAGTCTTCTTCTTCGATAATTTCAGAGATCCGGTCACGCGACAGTTCGACGCGGCCGCTTGAGCTGATAAAGGCGATGCGCTCGGTGGCATCGCTCGCCTCGACAACGCGCCCCTCCAACCGCGACCCATCCTGCATAATGATCACGTCGGCAGCCGTGAACGACGGCAGAAGAATGGCAAGTGCCAGAGCAATTGATTTAGCCCGCGTCTTCATATCCAAGCTCCTTAGGAATTCCCGGCTTCCTCCCGGGGAAACCAGTTTTCTCGATGTTCGGTTAAGAGCCCTTCCCTGCGACTCTCTGGCGTTGTGTTCGGACGGGCAACCTCGAAAAGCACCCGCTCCTCTGATCCAGGATGCAAAAGCCGGTCCGAAGGCCGGATCGAGCTTAATTGAGCTGATACTTCTTCATCTTGCGGTAAAGACGTTTCCGGTCGATGCCAAGAAGCCGGGCCGCTTCGACTTTCTTGCCTTTGGCCCGGCGCAAGGCCTCGACGATCTGGCGTTTTTCCATTTCATCCAGTGTCAGTGGCTTTTCCGGCGCCTTGGGGACAAACGGCTCCGTAAAGCTGGGCTTTTTGTCGCCCTGGCCGCTTTGTGCGTTCTTTGGGGCGGGGTTCGCATTGGACGGCGCCTGTGGAGGGATACCGGGAGGAGCCACCTTCGACCGCGTTTCATCGGTCCGCCCTTCCCCATTTTCGTCCATGGGTGTCACCGCGGAGAGGGCTTCCTCGGCGTTGCGGAAGAGTTGCGGCGGCAAGTCCTCTTTGCCGATTGTTTCGCTTGTGGAAAGCGCAAAGCATCGCTCGATGGCGTTTTCCAACTCGCGAATGTTCCCGGGCCAGGGATAGTTCATGAGAACCTCCATGGCGTCGGGCTGGACGGACTTGGGAGAGACATCGTAGTCCGTCGCATATCGCAGAATAAAGTGGCCCACGAGATCGGGAATATCTTCCCTCCGCTCGCGCAGAGGCGCCAGATAGATATTCACCACGCTCAGGCGATAGAAGAGATCCTGGCGGAAATTGCGCCGGCGGACTTCGTATTCCAAATCACGGTTTGTCGCGCAGATCAGGCGCAGATTGATTTTGCGCGGCGCCGTATCGCCCACCGGGATGACCTCGCGCTCCTGGATGGCGCGGAGGAGTTTGACCTGAAGGTGGGGGGACATTTCAGAAATCTCGTCGAGAAACAATGTTCCGCCCTCGGCTGCCTCGAAAAACCCGGTATGGTCGCTCACGGCTCCCGTAAAGGCGCCGCGCTTGTGGCCGAAAAGCTGGCTTTCGAGCAGCGTCTCACTCAGCGCGCCGCAGTTCACGGCGATAAAGGGATAGCGGGCGAAGGGACCGCTGTCGTGAATCGCCCGGGCGACCAGTTCCTTGCCCGTGCCGCTGGCGCCGTGAATCAGCACCGTGGATCGGTTGCGGGCGACCATCTGCACCATCTCGAGCACGCTCTGGATGGCATTGCTGTGTCCGATGATTTCGTAGGCGGGTTCCACGGGCTGGCGCAGGCGGGAGCGCAGCTGCTGGTTTTCCACGCGGAGATTGCGCATTTCCAGCGCCTTTTTGAAGACCATCAGGATTTCATCCGGATTGGCCGGCTTGATGAGGTAATCGTCCGCGCCGGCTTTCATGGCTTCGACGGCGGACTGAATCGAGCCGTGACCCGTGAGAACAAGGATCGGCACATTGGGATAGCTGTCTCGGATGCGCTTGAGCAGAGTCATGCCGTCAAGTTTGGGCATTTGAAGATCGGTCAGGACGAGGTCGAACGGCTGGGGGCGCTCGGCATCATCGGGAAGGTCTTTGGCCATGGCTTCGTCCATGACTTGCTCCCCCTCCTCGCCATCATGGGCCGTGACGACTTCGTAGCCGTGCCTGCGAAGGATCTTCGCCAGCATGGCGACGAGGTTTTTCTCGTCGTCGACTAAGAGAATCTTGGGCTTCTTTTCTTCAACTTTTGCCGGCATGGATGTGAATGGGCCTTTCTATTCGCATGTCGATTGGTTCAGGTTGTCTGCTTCGCCTTCTGTTTCCAGGCGCCGGACCTCGTAATCGAGCGCCGGTTTGAAATCGGCGCAGATCGCGGCGTGGGCGGACTGGAGCCCCGCCAGAAGGCCATCCTCCCACACAAACTGGGGATTCTCGTTTACTTCGGGCCAGTCGAACGGATTCATCAGATCATCGGGGGTCAGGCGGGGATTGATCCGGCGAGCGATTTTCAGGCATTTCGCCCGCTGCTGAACAATCATCTCGTCCAGGCTTTCCAGGATTTTCGTTACCGGGTATTCATTGGGGTGACGGTCTGCCATGGGAACTCCTGCCGATAGGCTACGCGCGACTTTGTCCCAAAAAGGGACACTTGTCCACAGGTAAAATTCAAATGAGTGAATTCTGGACGGCGAAAGGGCTTTTCATCGCTGCGCGACAAGACTACGCAATCCAAAGGCCGCCAGCGGAATGAGCAGCCAGGGAAGCCTAACGAATCGTCCAGAGCGTCGAAGCCGGAGATTCCGTTTCGTTGAGCGTGATTGGCAGGATACTGTATTTCACCGTGGAGGGGAACGTGGAATCAAATCCGGAGAGATCCGCCGCCTGGTCCTCGCGGCTTGCCCCCGCGAGATCGAAAACGTCGGGATCGCTGAGTTCGACGATGCCGCCGCCGGGATCCCAGCGGCCATTGTCCGCGGAGACTTCGCGAACGCCGCCGAAGGTTTCAAAAGCGGTATAGACAACCAGGTGCAGGCGCTGATTGTTGAAGGGCTCTTCCAGGCCCAGCGAGGCCCGGGGAACCGCGATTTCGACCACGCCGGTGGCTTCCGAGTGAACAGATTCCGGCGTTTCCACCGCGCCGGTTTGCCGGTCGAGCAAGGTCGCTCCCCGCGGGCCGGTGAAGTTGATTTCGAATTCCGGCGCGGCGTCGGCACGAACTTCCAGCTCGGTAATGCCCAGAGCCCCGCCGCCCTGTCCATAGCCAAGCGGGGCCGCGGAGCCTCCCGGGGCGGTGTCGATAGCGATCCCGAGATAAGGCGTGAAAAAGGAAGCGAAGGCCTTAATGCCCACTGGATTCAGCAGGAAATAAAGATTCGTCTCATCATAGGCGACGTGGAATTCAGCCAGGTCCACATCGTCTTGTGTAAAGACATCGTCGGTCGGGTACGTATAGCTGCCCGGTCCGTCATCGTCCATGAGGGCATCGCGCCACACAAAAGAATCGCTGTCACTGATGTTTCCCGAGTTCTCCGCGAATCCATCGATGGAGGGCCATTCATCACGCGCACCATCGATGCTCACAGCAAACTGCGCGGGGCCGAATGCCGGGAAGAAATCCGGCATCGGCGGGAGCGGGTCCTGGACGCGGCCCGTCATCCACGTCGCGGAAGTGGAGAAGCCGAGGGGCTGCCCGTCGGCGGATTCCGCGGAGGAGTTTACGGAAACGGTGTATTCCGTGCGCGGCTGGAGGTTTTCGTTGAGCGTGAGAGTCAGGCGCTGGGAATCGCCGTTCCAGGATGGCGTGGAGTCGACCGGCGGAGAAACGGACACGACCGCTTCCGTGACTGATTCATTCATGGGCGTAAAGAAGACGATGGCTATTTCGTCGAGAATTGTCGGGATATTGATGTCGGAATCGGCGGGGATGAAATCCAGGACACCCGGAGAAGGGGGCGGGACGTCAGCGCGGGGCACCCAGATTTCCAGGTCCTGGCCTTCGAGATCACGCTGGGGGAAGAGGCCGGAGGCGGGAACCGCCAGCGTCTCGGAGGAGTTCAACGCATTGGCAACCTCGATCCCGGCGAATTCCGGAATCGTGACGGGATCGGCGCTTTGGTCGAAGGTCGAGGTATTCAGCGCGATATAGACGGCTTCTCCCTCGTGGCGGCGGGCGTAGGAAAGCGCCCCCGCTCCTTCCCGCGTCACCGTGGCCGGGTCCAGGCTCCCCCGCCGCAAGGGCGTCAGAGCCGACCGCAAGGAGGCCAATCGCGATATATACTGGTAAAGGGGGGAGGATGAATCGAAGTTATCGCCCTGGGACGGGCCGAATTCAAACTGGCCGTCGAACATGTCCTCGCGATTGAAGGGATCGTTGCCTCCATCGAAGCCTTGTTCGGTGCCGTAGTAAATCACCGGCGGGCCGGGGGCGGTCATCATGAAGGCCAGGGCGAGTTCCAGGCGGCGGCGGCGCTCGGCCTCGCCGCTGCCGGGATTATCCTCCGCGAGATTCAAAAAACGGCGGACGTCGTGGTTGTCGATGAAGTTGGGCATCTGGAGATGATGGCCGGGCAGCATGGTCTTACGCGCGTCGAGCCGGTCGATCATATCGGAGGGGGGCGCCGTGGCCCGGGCGAAAACGCCGTTGGAGGCATTGAAGAACTGGAAGTCGAGGGCCGAGTCGAACTTGAAGGGGTCGGAATCCAGGTTTCCGATATATTCGCGCATGAAGGCATCGTCAGCGCCGAAGATTTCTCCGAAAATAAAGAGCCCGGGATTCCCCGCATCGGCGGCTTCGCTGCGAAGCGCGGGAAGAAAACTCTCCCAGAAACCAAGATCCACGTGCTTGACGGTATCCACGCGGAAGCCATTCACGCCAGTCTCGCGCGTCCAGAAGGACCAGACGTCGAGCATCTCTTGCTGGACGTAGGGGGTTTCCGTCTTGAGATCGTCGAGCCCGAAAAGCTCGCCGATTTGCTCTTCCGGACGGACGAAGCTGCCGATATGGCCGTGGGCGTGGAAATGTTCGAGAGAGTCGAAAGGAGGCGGAAACTGAAGGCCAGTGCGCCAGCGGAGATCATACTCCCCCGGTGGCGGCAGGTATCCGGGATAACCCGGGGCGGCGGAATCAATGAGATCGCCCATGTGGCCCGCGACGAGATCGAAATAGACGGCAATTCCGAGGTCGTTGGCATCGGAAACGAGCCCGCGCAGGTCCTCGATGGTTCCGAAATTGGGATCCACGGAATACCAGTCGTAGGCGGCATAGCCGTGATACTGGGAAACATTCTCGACGAAAGGGGTGATCCAGATGGCGTTGGCGCCGAGTTGGCGGATATAGGGAAGGCGCTGGCGAATGCCCTCGATATCTCCCCCGTGGAATCCGCGGGATCCGGAGGGATCGAAGGACGCGCGGGGATTGCCGTCATCGTTCGAGGGGTCGCCATTCGCGAATCGATCGATAAAGATTTGATAGATAATCAGGTCTTCGGGGTCGGGTGGCGTAAACGACTGCGCAAACCCTTGTGCAAAAAAGCAGAAATTGAAAACAATGAGGGCCACGACAATGCGAAGCCGGTAGTGCAGTGTATTCATCCCCTCGATTGGCCTCTCCGCGCCAGACGGCGACAAGTTGGCGTGGAGCCTAGGGAGGAGGAGAGGTCTTGTCAATCCGAGGCGGATGCGCAAAATATGCACAAACGATTCTTGCAAGGATTCTCGGATATGAGCACATACGAAGGAAACGCGGCGGATCTGGGCCGGGAGCGGCGGGGATGGTTTCTCGGCCATTTCATGCCCGGGGGCATGCCGCTTCATTCCGAAGAGGTGGAGATCAAGTGGGCGGAGCACAAGGCGGGGGAAGAGCGCGGTTCCTGGACTGTCAGTGCCTCGGCTCACACGATCAGCATTCTCCTGCGCGGCCGGTTCGTTCTGCTTTTCGCCGATGGCGAGCGCACCCTGGAACGGGAAGGGGATTTCGTCTATTGGAAGCCCGGTGTGGAGCACGGCTGGCGCGTGGAGGAGGACACAACCATCCTCACTGTGCGGTGGCCTTCACGGGCGGAGTAAGGAAGCGTTTGCCTCTTAGGGAAGCTTTTACTGGCGCATGGCCTGGGGCGAGGGGCCGAACTCTTCCGGCTGTTCCTTCTGTTCGGCCGGCAGCTCGCGGCGGCGAAAGTATTCGCGGAGCGACTCCCGCCAGTCCGGCAGGGGGCGCAAGCCGGTCGCTTCAAACCGTTCGTTGGCCAGGACAGAGTAGGCGGGGCGCCTGGCGGCTGAACGGAACTGCTCGCTGAGGATGGGGCGGAGAGTCAGCTCGGTGCGGCCTGCGATGTCGAAGATCTCCTTTGCGAATTCATACCAGGAGCACTGGCCGCCATTGGTCACGTGGTAAACGCCGTAATCGGTCACGGAAAGCAGGCTCACGAGGGCATTGGCCAGATCGAAGGTAAAGGTTGGGCGGCCAATCTGGTCGTTGACCAGCGAGAGGGTGGGCCGTGTTTCGCTGACGCGAAGCATCGTCTCGATGAAATTCCGGTCGCGATCCCCGCCGAGTCCGTTGAGCCAACTGGTTCGAACGATCTTATATCGCTCGAGGAGGATCTGGATATACGTCTCACCGAGGAGCTTGGTCATGCCGTAAACATTGATCGGACCGGATGGGTCGCTCTCCACGTAAGGCGTGCGCTTCTCGCCGTTAAAGACGTAATCGGTGGACAGGTAGATCAGTTCAATGTCCTGCTCGCGGCAGAAAAAGGCCAGGTTCTTGGTGCCTTCCGCGTTTACCTGGTAGGCCTTGAGTTTTTCCTTCTCGGCGGTGTCGACAAAGGTATAGGCCGCACAATGAATGATGTGGGTGGGGCGCACTTCCTGGAGCACGAACTGAATCTGCTCGAGATTCGTCACATCCAGATCACGCAGAGTGGTGGGAACAGCCCGGATCGCATCGTCGCGCCCGAGTGCACGCATGACCTCCACCCCCAGCATTCCATCCGCGCCCGTAACCAGAACCGTTTTCAAGATGCACCTCGAAAGAAAAACTCGACGAAGCGTTCGCCGCTTCCGTGGAAGTTTGGAAACAGAGGGCCACTGCCGCCAAGGGAAAATCAGGCTCCCCGCGGGAGGAGGCCCTCGAAAAAGCGCAAGCTGTCCGCCAGATGCTCGTGCCAATAGTCCCAGGTATGGGCGCCGGGGAACTCCTGATAGGTGTGGGGGATACCTTCCTTTTCCAGGGTATGGTGAAAGGCGCGATTGTCCTGGATCAGGAAATCGTCTTCGCCGCAATCGAAGCGCGCCGGTGGCAAACGGTCGCGATGGCGCCGGAACCAGGAGAGCGCGGAACGGTCTTCCTCCGCGAGAGAAGAGCGATCGTCTCCCGGAGGGCGGTGCGGTCGGGAGAGGGCATCGAACCATGGCGCGCTGGAGTGGGCGGAGATGCCTCTCCAGAGGCGCGGATGCTTGGCTCCGAGGCGCAGGGCGCCGAATCCGCCCATGGAGAGCCCGCCGATGAAGGAAGGCGAGTGTCCGTCGAGACAGGAGAATTGCTCGCGCGCGATGCCGGGTACCTCGTCGATGATCCAATCCTCGCAGCGCCGTCCCGGATGATTGATGTATCCGCTCCCCTCGCCCCAGAAGCCATCGCTCGGCATGATGAGCGCCATGGGGCGCACGTCACCCCGGTTGATCAGCTCCTGCGCGCGCCAATGCGCCCCGCCCATGAAGGGCCAGGCGAGTTCGCTGCCGTAGACGCCATGAAGCAAAAGCACCATCGGCAGCGAGGCGGCCGTTTCGCTGCCCGGAGGGATATAGACAGTCAGGCAGCCGCGTCCGGAGAGGGCTTCACTCTGCACCGTGAAGAGATGCAGCCCTTCAGGCGTATAGCGCGGGTTGCTCGGCTCGACGTTTGTCCAGGGCATTTTCGATCTCTTTGTGAAGGATGGTTGCTGAGTATAGCGTTTGGAAGGCTGAAGCCATGCTTGCCCGGCAATCATCGCGATAAAGCCGGCCAGCACAACTTGCAAAAACGGAACACACTGGCCGAAGCATGCCTTCGGCAGTCCAGAGAAACTCGCGCCACATTAGAACAACGCATAGAGGAAGGGGCTGACCGCCGGGTTCGACGACACAAAGATCAACATCCCAATCGTCAATAATCCGATAATCAGCGGAGCGAGATGCCACGCTTTCCGCGCGGCGATATACTGAAAAACTCCGCCCAGTATCTGGAAATGAATCTTCCAGAAGTAATAGATCCGTTTCGGAACCGGCATTTTAGTCGGGCGCGAATTCATAGCGGCGCTCCATTTTCAGCAGCTTCGGATCAACATCTTTCTTCTCAACAACAAAGGGCCCGATCGCGAGCAGATCCATGTGTGTTCCGAGAAAGCAATCGATGGCATTTTGCGGCGTACAGACAATCGGTTCCCCGCGCACATTAAAGCTTGTGTTAATCAAAACCGGCGTGCCGGCCCGTCGCTCGAAGGCGCGGTGAAGATCGTAGTAGAGCGGGTTCCGGCCGCGCGGAATCGTCTGGAGGCGGGCGGACCGATCGACGTGGGCAATGGCGGGGAGTTTCTCCGGTTCGCGCGTCGCCGCGGTAAAAAGCATATAGCGCGATGGGCGGTCCCACTGGAACCACTCGGAGACGGAATCCTCGGGGACGGCCGGGGCGAAGGGCCGGAAGGATTCGCGGAATTTAATCGCGAGGTTCACTCGGTCGCGGTTTTCCGGATGGCGCGGATCGGCAATGATCGACCGCGACCCGAGAGCGCGGGGGCCGAACTCCATGCGCCCCTGAAACCAGCCGACGATGGACTGCTCTTCCAGGCGGCGGGCTGTATAGTCAAGGAACTCCTCGCGCTCCATCCGTTTTCCGGACAGGCCGTATTCATCCAGGGCGGTTTGAATCCGTTGCTCGGTGAATTCCGGGCCGAGGTAGACATCTTCCAGCGGTTGCCGCTCAAACTCCGGGTCAAGCTCGCGAGAGGCCATGAGTGCCGCGCCAAGCGCTCCCCCGGCGTCTCCGGCGGCGGGCTGCACGAAGATGTTTTCGAAGGGGCCGTGCTCCAGTATATACGAATTGCTCACGCAATTCAGCCCCACACCGCCGGCGATGCATAGGTTCCTTGAGGGGAACGCCTCGTGGGCGCGGCGTGCCAGGCGAAGCATCGCCTCGTTGATGAATTCCTGGAGCGACCGGGCGCAGTCTTTGTGAAATTGCTCGAGCGGCTCCGCTTCGCCCTTGCGCGCCGGCCGGCCGAAGAGCCGTTCCAGCTTCTCCGTCGGCATATACAGAGAACGATGATAGCGGAAATACTCCATACGCATGCGGAAAGAGCCGTCCTCGCGCAAGTCCACCAGTTCGTGGAACTTATCCACCATGGTCGGCTCGCCGTAAGGCGCGAGGCCCATCACCTTGTATTCCGCGCTGTTGACGCGGAATCCGAGATAGGCGGTCATGGTGCTA
>CAYFUR010000085.1:4354-16039 GCA_964346275.1 uncultured Candidatus Sumerlaeota bacterium | reverse complement strand
GTAGAGCGCGTCGTAGAGCGGCCGGACGTACGGGTCGAGCTTTTCGCGCAGATCGCCGGGCAGAAAGCCCAGGCGCTCGCCCGCCTCCACCGCCGGGCGGCAGAGGATGATGCGGCTGACCTTGCCCGCCATGAGGCTGCTGACAGCCATGGCCACGGCGAGATACGTCTTCCCCGTGCCGGCGGGGCCGATGCCGAAGACGATGTCCTTCTTGCGGATCTCCTCGATATAGCGCTTCTGGCCGCGCGTGAGCGGCGAAAGGCGGCGGCGCTTGAGCGGCAGGGCGATGCCGTCGAGAAAAATTTCCGACAGGGGGCGGTCGTAACCCTGCTTTTCCTCGCTCTCTGTTTCCGAGCCTTCCCGAGGCTCCCCCCTGGAACTCGCCTGGCGCACGGCGTGGCGGAATTCGTGTTCCGTCAAGCGGCCGCCCTGGCGCTGCACCTCGAGGATTTCCTTGATCATCCTCGCGGCATGGGCCACTTCCTCTTCCGTGCCGATGATTTTCAATTCATTGCCGCGCAGAACGATTTTCGCGTGAAATTGCTTTTCCAGTTCGGCGAGCTTCGCTTCATTCTTGCGCGTGAAGTCGTGGACCTCCCGTTCTTCCAATACGACGACGTGCTCCGTTGCCTGGCTCAAATTGGCTGTCAACTCCCTGTCACGATAAAGGATGCGGAGATTTTGCCCGCTGAGCACGATGGTCCCGGGAACCGCTCAATTTGTCAACGTGAACAAGGCCCCGAAGAAGGAGAGAGCCCCCGCGAGACATGCTGGTTATCGAAAGCCCCGCCGCCCATCTGCATCATCCGCGCTGGCGCCTGGAGCTGGGCTCCACGGTGTATCAGACCGATGATGTGCCCCAGCGGGCCGAGGTCATCCGCCGCGCCCTGGAATCGGCCAATGGTTATCGCTTTCAAACCGCCAGGCAAAGCGATGGGCGCGAGATCGCCCGCCTGCACCCCTATTACGATTTCCTCCGCGAGGTGTCTCGGCAGGCCGCCCGCGATGGCACCTGGTCCTATGCCGATTCGTTTTCCCCGCCGGCGATTCCTCCCCCGGCGCGGGGAAATCCCAACCTGCTCGGCTACTATGCCACGGACAGCGCAACACCCGTCGGCGGCGAGACGTTCCAGGCGGCGCGCGGCTCGGCGGCCGCGGCGATGGAAGGAGGAGGCCTGGTGGCCGCGGGGCAGGAGCGCGTTGTCTATACGCTTTGCCGGCCTCCGGGGCATCATTCCGGGCCGCGGGGCTTTGGCGGCTACTGCTACTTTAACAACGCGGCGCTCGCGGCGGAGCGCCTTCGCGAAAATGGCCCGGTGGCGATCCTCGACCTGGATTTCCACCACGGAAACGGGACCCAGGACTTCTTTTCGGACACCGCCGATATCTATACAGTCTCCATCCATGCCGATCCCACCGAGGAGTACCCTTACTTCAGCGGCTATGAAGGCGATCCCGGCCAGGCGCTGAGGAATTTCCCCCTGCCCCTGGGAGCGCATGCGGAAACGTATTTCCGAACCCTCGACGCCGCCCTCGAATCCATCGGGGAATTCGGCGCGGAATCGCTCGTTCTCGCCACGGGCTTCGACACGCATTTCGACGATCCGCTCGGCGGATTTGCCCTGGGGGAGGAGGATTACCGCGAAATTGGCCGGCGGTGCGGAGATGCTGGCCTTCCCACGGTCATTGTCCAGGAAGGCGGCTATAATGTCTCTAAGCTGGGCGCTTGCGTGGCCAATTTCCTCGAAGGGTTTTCAGAGGGAACCTGAAATCAAACCGCGTTTCAGGCGAACGCCGAGGGCGCCGGTGGGGCCGTCCCCCAAAGGCAGGCGCCCGGCCAAACAGGCCCAGGGGTGGACTGCGCGCCGCCCTTTTCGTGGCACACATGATGCACCTCCCTTTCAGCGTCTCACATACACCGAAAAACGTGAATATGCGGACAAATACAAAGGAGGTTCGAAATGAGAATCCGTGAATTGATGCGAAAAACCAGCAGCGCCGGAATCGCGTCCGTCATGCTGGCTGCTGGGTCCATGATTATGGCCACTGCCATTCCGGCTCAGGACGTCGTCGAGGGCCCGGTTGTTACGACGAAAGAATTGAACAAACTCAGCCGGATGAACCGCGTTCAGTCCAACGAGACGGTTGTTGAAGCGGCGAAGGAACACAAGAAGCTGAATACATTTGTCAAGGCTGTGGAAAAAGCCGGTCTCGCTGAAACTCTTGAAAAGAGCAGCGGCCTGTATACGGTCTTCGCGCCAACAGATGCGGCCTTTGAAAAACTGCCCGCTGAAAAACTCAACAAGCTCATGAACAACCCGGAGGAACTGGCGAAGGTGCTGAAAGCGCATGTCGTCACAGGGGAGCTATTGAGCGAGGAGCTGGTGGACCTTTATACAGAGGCAAACCCAGAAGTTTTAGATTCCCCTTCGCCGGAAAAAGCCGAGAAGATGGAAAAGAAGGCAGAAAAGAAAGAAGGCCTTCAACCGGGTGAAGTTTCTCTCGCCGAAACCGTCGACAATGATCCGGGCACTACCCCCGAGTCCTATCGCGAGGGGGACTCGCGCGAAGCGCTGACAGAGGCGGAAGCCAGTGTTCCGGCGGAACGCCGGCGTGCGGAAGTGGTTGAGGAGAATATCGAGGTTTCCGAGGAGTATATACGCGCGGAAACCGCCACCAATGCGTGGATGATCGACAAAAAACGCATTCTGACCGAGCAGGCTGATTTCCAGCGCGGCGTAGTGGAAGACCTGAAAGAACAGCGCCGCCAGGATTACTGGAAAAAAGAAAAGAAGGCCGGTGAGGAAAAGATGGCCCAGAAGCGCCTCGTCGTTGAGAAGGCCCCTGGCATGATCCCGGTAACTGAAGACCCGGAACAGGACAGTGCTCATTTCATGACCATTGGCGGCGAAAAAGTCTATGTAACCCGAAAGGGAGGAGACTATGGCATAGAGAACGCCAAGTTCGTCGAGACCGATATCCGCACCAGAAATGGCGTCATTCATGTGGTGGACAGCATGATCATGCCTCACCACGAGAAGATGGAAAAGGAAAAGAAAGATCAGAAGGAACAAATGAAGGAGAAGGCTGAATACTGATTCAGCCTGACAGTGGAAGGAAGATCTTTTGGGCGGGGCTTTGGTCCCGCCCTTTCTCCGTCTCAAAGTGCATCGCCTCTTGCCTTAAAATTGCATATGGCTAACCTTCCACGCGGCTGAGGGCCGCAAAGGCCGCAGGCATGTTTCACAAGGATACAAACAGATGCGACTTTTCACAGCAATCGCCTGGTTTTTCAAGATTCTCTTCAAAGGCAAGAAAGCCTTCGCCAACGCTCCGAAAGTCGAAGGCGCGCCGGAACGCCCGGAGTTCCATGTCTCGACGGAGCCGGCGATCCAGCTCCTCGGGCTGTTCCAGCGCGAGGGGCGTCTCATCGATTTTCTGAAAGAAGAAATCAGCAATTACCCGGATGCGGATATCGGCGCCGCCGTGCGAGACATCCACCGGGGATGCCGCAAGGTTCTCGACGAACGCATGACCCTTCGCCCCGTTGTGGAAGAAAAAGAAGGGATGCCCTATGCCGTGCCCGAAGACTTCGACCCATCGGCCATCGAACTGCAGGGCAACATCAGTGGGAATCCCCCCTACCAGGGGCTGGTGCTTCACCAGGGATGGTATGTGGAAGAGATGAATCTGCCGACGGTTCCCGAAGGCGGCGACGCCCGCGTGGCTGCTCCCGCCCAGGTGGAGGTGAAGGAATGAGCCGCTTTGTCGTTGGAATCGACCTGGGGACAACCAATTCCGCCCTTGGGTTCGTCGACACGGAAATCTCACCGGAGAATCCCGACGAAGCCTTTGTGGCTACCTTGCCGATCGACCAGGTCGTGGCTCCGGGGTCGGTGGACCAAATGCCCACCCTCCCAAGCTCTGTCTATATCGCGTCCGGCTCGGAGTTGCCGGAGGGCAGCCTCAAGCTTCCCTGGCGCCGGGAGGATAAAGTCGCCGTGGGCCACTTTGCCCGGGAGCAGGGAGCGCGTATCCCGACGCGATACATTCATTCGAGTAAAAGCTGGCTTTGCCACGGAGGGGTCGACCGCGAGGCGAAGATCCTCCCACCCAATTCGCCCGAGGAAGACGCCCGGCGCTCCCCCGCCGAGGTTTCCTCGCTCATTCTCCAACACCTCATTGAATCCTGGAATCACAACATGGGCGGCGGAGAGGGCGATCTCGACCTGCGCGAGCAGGAGGTCACCCTGTGCGTTCCGGCCAGTTTCGACGCGGGCGCGCGCAACCTGACGGTTGCCGCCGCCGAGCGCGCGGGCTTCAAGAACCTCCATCTCCTGGAGGAGCCGCAGGCAGCCTTTTATAGCTGGATCGAGGCGACGGGGCCCAACTGGCGCGACGAGGTCAACGAGGGCGACCTGGTCCTGGTCGTCGATGTGGGCGGCGGCACAACGGACTTTTCGCTCATTGCGGTCACGGAAACCGAGGGGGAGTTGGAGCTGCGCCGCGTCGCCGTTGGCGAGCACATCCTCCTCGGCGGCGACAACATGGACCTGGCGCTGGCCTACGGGCTGTCGCAACAGCTCGAGGAAGAACGCGGCCAGAAACTCGACCAGTGGCAGATGAGCGCCCTGGTCAATCAATGCCGCATGGCCAAGGAAGCGCTGCTGGCCGATCCGGAAAAGGAAAGCTATCCGATTTCGATCCTCGGGCGCGGCTCGTCGGTCATTGGCGGAACGATCCGCACGGAGCTGCCCCGCGAGGGCCTCGACCAATTCCTTCTGGAAGGGTTCTTTCCCATCTGCGGGCCGGAAGACATGCCGGTCAAGCCGCGCCGCTCGGGCTTTCGCTCCGCCGGCCTGCCCTATGCCGCCGACGCCCGCATCACCCGGCACATGGCTCGGTTTCTCACCCAGCACGCCCCCATGGTCGCCGAAATGTTTCCCCAGTATGCCACCGCGCCGGGTCATCCCGTGCTGCCCAGCGCGGTGCTCTTCAATGGCGGCGTCCTCAAGGCCGAGGCTCTCCGCGGCCGGATCCTCGAAACACTGGGGCGCTGGTGCGAGAGCGCGGGAAAAGAAGCGCCCCGCACCCTCGGCAGCACCGATCTCGACTTGGCAGTCGCTCGCGGCGCGGCCTACCTGGGCCTGGCGCGCCGCGGCCGCGGCGTGCGCATTCGCGGCGGGTCGCCCCGCAGCTACTACATCGGCATCGAAGCCGCCCAGCCCGCCGTGCCGGGCATGGAACCGCCCATGAAAGCCATGTGCGTGGTTCCCTATGGCATGGAAGAAGGAACCACCGAGGACATCTCGGGCGAAGAGATCGATTTGTGCATCTGGACCGGAGAGCCCGCCAGCTTCCGTTTCCTCTCCAGCACCACCCGGCGCCACGACAAGCCGGGCCAGCTTTTTGACGTGGAGCCGGAAGATTTCGAGGAACACGCCCCCATTGAAACCGTTCTTGGGGAAGCAGAGGGCGAAGAAGGCCGGCCGGTGGAAGTCGATCTGCGCGCCCACCTCACCGAGATCGGCGTGCTGAATCTTGCTTGCGTGGACCGCAAAACCGGCCAGGAATATAACCTGGAATTCAATGTCAGGGAAGAGAGCAGGGATTGAGATGAGAACACACCGCCTGATTTTTTCCTGCGCCGTGATGCTCGGTGCCGTTCTGTTTTCCGCGGCACCGGCCCAGGAGCAGGAAGGCTCGAACCGCTTTCCCGCGCTGAGTTACCTGCCCGCCGAGGCGGAAGCGGTGGCGATGCTTCAGAAAAAAGCGTTCTCCGGCCCTGAGTCAGCACTTGAGGGCATCAACTCAGGTGAGTTTCTGCAACTGATCCCTCCGCGCATCCGGGTTTACTATACAAACCGAAATGGACAGGTCTCCGGAAGCGTGGAGGCGGCTTTCCGGATTCTTCTGAATGATGAGGATTCAAACCGGATCGCGAGGGTCGCCGGAGGTGTTTTTAACCTGGAAGAAGAGAAGGTCCAGCGCGATTACGCCGTGGTGCTCGGCGAGTTCTCCGAGCAGGAGGGCTGGGAAATCGCCGAGGAGGTGCGAGCTTCGGATCCCTCCGCAGAGGGAATCGCACAGGTGCCTGCGACAAGGCCCGAGCCTGTTTATCTCAAGGTGCCTCGTGACGGCGTCATTCTGATCACCAACGATTGGGCATGGCTGGAGCAAGCCCCCGCTCTGGCAGAGGAGAACTCCGGCGCCACTCGGGAAGGTGGAGCCCTGGCGGCCATGCTGGAGGAATTGGATCAGGATCGCCTCGATGGGTTGTTGTTTCTCCATCCAACAATCATCGACAAGGCGGCGGGAGACGAAGCTGTGCTCCAGGTCATCGCGGGCCCGCTCCTTCTGGCGCAGGGGATTGCTGGGGTTCTCTACTCGGGCGAGCCTCCCTCTTTTCAAGCCATTGCGCGGTTCTCCTCGGAGGAGCAGGCGAGGCAGGGCAAGGAGTACCTGGACGAGTTGTTAAAGGTTCTGAAGGAACGGCAAAGCGAGGCCCTGTTTAACGCCCATAGCTATGCGGAAAGGCGGCAAATCCGCCGCCGAATGGCGCTCCTGGAAACGGTTGACCCCAAAGCCGAAGACAATCTCCTCCTTGCCGAATACAATATCATCCCAAGGCAACGCCGGGAACCCGGTTCAAATCATTCCGAATAATTTTTTCTTTCGTCCCAAGGCCTTATCGCGTGAGTTTCTCTGAACAGTGCAAAAGGCGCCTTGAGTTCCTTTTGCACATTGTCACAGCATCTCCCACGATGGAAGCTGCCATGGTCATCGATTGCTGTGGCGATCAGGTTTCAGCCTGAAATACAGAACGGCACGGACCAGAGAAGGATTCGATATCAAATGGAAGATGAGGTCGTAACCCGGGCCGAATTGCTCCGCGAGAATGAAAAGCTTCGCCAGCGCCTCAGGGAGTTGGAGATGCCGCTGCGCCACAGCTCTCCCGGAACTCCCCCTGATGATTACCTCCGCCTGATCTATGAATTCATGTCCGATGGCGTGGTGGCCTTCAACGAGGAGGACCGGGTCAACTTTGCCAATCCCGCCATGGCCGTATTGACTGGCCGCCCTCTTTCCCAGATTCTTGATCGAACGGCGCAAGAGGCGTGGAAGGAAAGCACCCCCAAATCCGCACCGGACACGCCAGAAACCAGCACCGAGCACAATATCTTCCTCCCCGACGGCAACGTTCGCGTCGTTCTCCGCAAGAACTTCCCCCTGGGCACCGACCCGCCCATCCGAATCTCTATTTATCGCGATATCACGCGGCGCCAGCGCGCGGAAGACAGGCTTCAACGAAACGAGGCCTTCTACCGCTCGATCATCGAGGGCGTCTTCGACCTCATTCTCGTCATTGATGAAGAGGGCAATTGCCGGTATGCGAGTCCCTCGGCGGAGAAGGCCCTCGGCGTCTCCAGCGAGGAATTCATCGGCAAACCCCTCGATTGGCTCGAACCGGAAGATACCACCTCGCCGAGCCTTCTCCACCTTCTTTCAGAAAGCCGGCACGGGAAGAAAGACATTCCGCTGAACGACGTGGCGCTGCGGCGCCCCGGTTCGCAGCCCCGCTATTTCACGGGAGCGCTGCACAATTTCCTCCATGTTCCGTCTCTCCGCGGTTTCATTCTGAACTTGAAAGACGAAACGGAGAAGCGGGCCGTCCAGCGGAACCTCGAGGAACGGGAGCAGCTCTTTCGAGCCGTTGCCGACCACCTGCCGGATGCCCTGTTCCTGGTCGAGCCCAAGGCGCCTTATCAGATTGTCTTCGCCAACACGCCGGCTTCAACCACCTATGGGTATTCGCACAGCGAACTGCTCGGACGGCCCATCACCGACCTGGAAGAGGAAGAGCATGCCGCCGGTATAGACGAGCGGATGAAGCGAGTCCTTAAAGGTGAAATTCTGGCCTTCGAAGGAATCCACCGGCACCGGGACGGCCATTTCTTTGCCGTCGAGACAGCGACCCGCCTCATCAAACAGGAAGGCCGCCCCCTTGTCATCGGCCTTTGCCGCAACATCCAGGCGCGCAAACAGTCCGAACTGTTGCGCAACGTGCTTCTTCGGCTGGGCGAGCGCCTGAGCGGCGCCAGGACGCCACGGGACGCGGCCTCCATTGCTCTGGAAGCGGCGGACGAAGCGTTCGGCTGGGATGCCTCCTTTGTCACGCTCCTTATCAAAGAGCGGAATGAAATCAGAACCCTTGCATGTTTCGACGAGATTGATGGACACCGGAAGGAAATTCCACCGGCCTTTCTCACATCGGACGAGGTCAGCAACTGCCGATTGAGAGAGAGGTTCAACGAGCCTGCTCTGATCAACCCAGAGGATCCGGACAGGCAGCCTTTCCGTGGAGCCTTTGGCGACGAAAATCGGCCTTCCCGCTCACTCATGTACTGCCCCCTTCGCCTGCCCGAAGAGGGGCTTGTTGGGCTGATCTCCATCCAGAGCTATACACCGGGAGCCTATAATGAAAAGACTCTCAAGGAATTCGAAGTGCTCGCCGATTTCTGCGGAGCCGCCATCTCGCGCACGCGTGCGGAAGATAAAATGCGCCGCCGCGAGGCCCTTTACCGCCAGTCCATCGTCCAGGCGGATGCTGTGCCCTATGAAAGGGACTTCCAAACATACCGCTACGTCTATATGGAAGACAATATCCGGGATATTATCGGCTACGGCCCGGAGGAGTTGACTCCCAAGCGGTGGGAGGAGATCACGCTTGATGGAGAGCTATACGGCTCGCTGCAGGAAATGGGAATCGAGGAAGCATTCCGGCGGGCTGAAGAGGGGAAGCTGGAAAGCTGGAAGACGGACCTGAAAGTCCGCGCCCGTGATGGCTCAGTCAAGTGGCTGACCGATTCGGCCCTTTTCATGTTCGACGAAAACGGCAAACCCCGCGGCACTCTTGGCATTTTGCAGGACATCACCTTTCGCAAGGAGGCGGAGGAACGGCGCGAGGCATTTATCAAGAGGCTCCACGCCGTTATCGAGGCGGCGGACGAGCTGATCCAGCTCGACGACGTGGACGATGTCTATCGCCGGGCAATGGAGCTGGCTCGCGGCAAGCTCGGGGCGGAACGCTGCTCGCTTTTCATCCGCGACGGCGAGCGGCTTCAAGGCACCTGGGGCACGGACGAGAGCGGCGAAACAACGGACGAGCGCAATCTTTCTCTTTCCTTTAGAAAATGGGAGGCCGCCTGCACGCATCGTGAAGGATACCGGACTTATCTGTCCGAGGCCCCCCTCTTCACCTACCATGACGGCGAAGCCCAGGAGATTGGCAGAGGATGGCTCGCCACAACTCCCATCATGGGCTCGTCCAATGAAATGATCGCCATGGTGGCGATCGATGCGGCCATCAGCGGCAGAAAGATCGACAGCGATCTCCAGGAGGTTCTCTCCGTCTATTGCACGTTACTCGGCGGAATTATCCAACAGAAAGTAGCTGAGAAGAGTCTGAAGGAAAACGAAGAACGCCTGCGCATGGTGGCCCGGAACCTCCCCGCGATCCTCTGGACCACCGATCCGAACCAGATCGTCACCTTTATAGACGGAAGCGGCCTGGAGGAGGTACACGCCACCCCGGTAGAAATCCTCGGACGACATGTGGCCTCCCGTTTCGATCCGGATGACCCGGAACGCACAAGGCTGATCCAGGCTCACGAACGGGCGCTCGAAGGAGATTCCGTTTTTGGCGAGATTCGATTCGCCGGCCGCTCTCTGCAATTCAAGGTGGAGCCGCTGCGCGACATAGACGACCAGATCGTAGGGGTCATTGGAATCTCGCAGGATGTCACGGCTCAGCGCGAGGGGGAGGAAGAACGCAAGCGCCTGGAGGCGCGTATTCAGCATTCGCAGAAACTGGAAAGCCTGGGAGTCCTCGCCGGCGGCATCGCCCACGACTTCAATAACCTGCTTTCCGGAGTCCTGGGCAATGCGGGACTGGCGCTCCTTCAACTCGATCGCGAGCACAAGGTGCGCCCGGTGATCGAGCGCATCGAAACCACCGCTCTCCGCATGTCCGACCTGACCCAGCAGATGCTCGCCTATTCGGGACGGGGCAAGTTTGTTGTCGAGCCCGTCGACCTGAACACTCTGGTCATGGAGATGACCAATCTGCTGGAAATCACCATCAGCAAGAAAGCGCGCCTGCGGTATGAACTGTCCGAAAAACCAGTGATCGTCGAAGCGGATGCGACCCAGCTCCGCCAGGTTTTGATGAACCTCATCACCAATGCCAGCGAGGCGCTGCAAGGCGACGAGGGTGATATCCTTGTTTCCACGGGGCATGCCCCGGTGCGGCGAAGCGAATTTCCCGAGCTGCCCTGGCAGGAAGAAGTGGAAGAAGGGCTCCACGGATATATACGTGTCCGGGATACCGGTTCCGGGATGGATCGCGAAACCATGCGCAAAGTGTTCGACCCTTTCTTCACAACGAAGTTCACCGGCCGGGGCCTTGGTCTTTCCGCCGTCCAGGGCATTGTGCGCTCTCATTCCGGAGCGTTGCGGATCGAGAGTGAAGTGGGTGAAGGAACCGCCTTTACCTTTTACCTGCCCGTTTCCGAGGAATCGGAGTGGATAGACACCGCCAAGCCCCCTTCGGAAGAATCCTGGAAGGGCGAGGGAACGGTGCTCGTTGTCGAAGATGAGGAAGTTGTCCGAAAAGTCGCGGCGGCGGTGCTCGAAAAACATGGTTTCGGAGTGATCGAAGGAGAGGACGGACAAGAAGGAATCGACCTCTTTGAGCGATATACCGACGATATTTCCGCCGTGCTGTTGGACCTGACCATGCCGCGCGTCAGCGGCGAGGAAGCTTTCCGCTATATCAGGGGCAAGCGGCCCGGGCTGCCCGTGATTCTCATGAGCGGGTATTCCGAACAGGAAGCCCTGCAGCGTCTCGAAGGGGAAGAAGTGGCCGGTTTCCTGGCGAAGCCCTTCCGCCCGGCGGAATTACTGGAAGCGTTGCGCCAGGCTTTGAATCGCGAACAAGCCTGAGAAAAAAAGGCGCCCGGAAGACCTCCGAGCGCCCAGTCATTCGTTTCGTGGCCGGGAATGGTGCGATCAGTCGCTGAAATGGCCGCTGACGTAGACTTCCTGGCCGGGAAGCAGATTCACCGGGCCGGCATGATATTTCCGGAAGAACTCGGCCACCGAAGCATCGTTCTCCCATGCCATCGTGATAAAGAATGTCCGCTCCGGATCGTCGATCTGATAGGACTCCATCGCTTCACTGGAAACGTCTTCCGGGGAGAAGTAACTGGCCCAGATATGGCCGGGATGCTTGCGAGCCGCCGCGATCCATTTATCCAGGGTCCGGCGGGCCGCTTCGGCCTGGCCATGCTTCACCACGGTCTTGATGATTTCCACGTACATAGTAACACAGCCTCTTTCTCGGGAGGTGTTTCGTTGCGAGCAGGGGCATGCCCACGACATGCGGGACAATTGATCTGGGTCTGGTTTGGCAAGACTGCCGTCCCTGGTGCCCCGACGGACCGCCTCTTTACCAGAGCGCCGGGGACTTATAGGAATCAGGTTGGCAATTTCAACGGTTTTTGTCCTCTTGCCACTCATTTCCGCGGAAAACAGCCCAAAAACTCTTGCGTCCAGGGATTTCCCACACCAGGGATGAGAGATTTGGCTCGTCAGAACGTCCTCCCTCCCTGCCTGCCTCTTCGC
>CAYFUR010000085.1:0-4254 GCA_964346275.1 uncultured Candidatus Sumerlaeota bacterium | reverse complement strand
GCCTGCCTCTTCGCATTCCGTTTGCATCCCGATCGGCCCTTTCACACGATGCGCCCGGCCCAGCAATTGGGTGAATCGACTCGGGGATCGGCCTTTCATGACGGATACGCAAAAACTTTCGGACCAGCTTCTCCAGCGGCTGGAGAACCAGAGCGCCGTGATCGGAATTGTCGGCCTGGGCTATGTCGGCCTCCCCCTCATCCTCCATTTCGGCGAGCGCGGCTTTGCCACGGTCGGCATCGATGTGGACCAGCGCAAAGTCGACGCCCTCAACGCCGGGCAATCCTACATCGAATATATCCCTGGCGAGAGAATCCAGAAACTGGCCCAGGGCGGCCGGTTCCACGCCAAGGCCGATTCCGCCGCTGCCGCCCAGTGCGACGCCTTGCTCCTGTGCATTCCGACCCCCCTGACGCGGAACCGCGAACCCGATATGACGTTTATCGAGGCCACCGCACAGCGCCTCGCTCCGCATATCCGGCCGGGCCAGCTCGTTTGCCTGGAATCCACCACTTACCCGGGAACCACGGAAGAAGTGCTCGTCCCCATGCTGGAAGAGGGCTCCGGCCTCAAAGCGGGAACGGATTTCTTCGTCGCCTACTCCCCCGAGCGCGAAGATCCCAACAACAAGAAGTTTACAACGTCCACAATTCCCAAAGTCGTCGGCGGCCACGGAGAGCACGGCCTGCGCGCGGCGCAGGCGCTCTATGCCAAAATCTGCGACCATGTTGTGCCCGTCTCCGACTGCGCCACGGCGGAAGCCACCAAGCTCGTGGAAAACATCTTCCGCTCGGTGAACATCGCCATGGTCAACGAGCTGAAAGTCGTTTTCCAGCGCATGGGCATCGACATCTGGGAAGTCGTCAACGCCGCCGCCACCAAGCCTTTCGGCTATATGCCCTTCTATCCCGGCCCGGGCCTCGGGGGGCACTGCATCCCCATCGACCCCTTCTATCTGACATGGAAGGCGCGGGAATTCGATCTGCCGACGAAATTCATCGAACTCGCCGGCGAGATTAACTCGCACATGCCTTACTATGTTGTCGGCCGCATCATGGAAGCCCTCAACGAGGAGGGCAAGGCGCTCAAGGGAAGCCGCCTCCTGCTCATCGGCCTCGCCTACAAAAAGGACGTGGATGACCTCCGCGAGAGCCCCACGCTCAAGCTGATCGAATTGCTCGAAGACCGCGGCGCAGAGGCCGCCTATCACGACGACCATATCCCCGCCATCAAGGAAACGCGCGAGTATCCCCAACTCGCCGGCCGCGCCAGCACCCCTCTCGGCAAAGCGGGCGATTTCGACTGCGTGGTGATCTCGACCAACCACAGCTACATCGACTACGAGGCGCTCGCCCGCCAGGCCCGGCTGATCGTGGACACGCGCAATCAGATGGCCGGAATCACAGGGTGTCGTATTGTAAAAGCCTGAGTGGGCAATTTTTCCCACCGAAATCGAGCATACCGCTAAAACGATTTCTCTCCGGTTCCCGTTGGGCCACGAGAAAACTGGTTCTTTTTGCTCAGCATTCTGTCGAGATTTGAAGCACGGCAAGCCCTCTTCGGAATAACTCCCTGCCTGCCGTTTCATTGATTTCCGCTCCGTTCCGATCCTGCCGCCTATTCACAAAGCAATTGTTTTGTGGAGCGTCAAAGCCTCCCCGGAGTTGGTTCTTTTTGAGCAAAACAAGCTGGCGAATGTTCAATTCAGACCAGTTTCCATTCTAACCACCAGCACCCCAAAGCCCCACATATCAGTATTCTGATTACCAGAAAAGAGGCCCCATCACATCCCCTCGTCCGTGAATCTGTTTGCGATATCCGCGCCCCCCGCTGATGCTTTCGCACTCTATGAGCGATTGAACTTCTTTCAGCAGGAGAGCGGAACGCATGCTTCGAAAAGAACGATTTCTTGGATTAAGCCTGGCCATGTTGATCGCCGCCTGGGCGAGCGCGGCGCCCGCCCAGGAAACAGCCGGGGCGGCTGCTCCCGCGCCACCGGGGCCCGAAGTGCTGATCTGGACCCTGGTGGCCGCCTTTCTCGTCTTCTTCATGCAGGCGGGCTTTGCCTTGGTGGAATCCGGATTCGTCCGGGCGAAGAATGTTTGTAACATCGTCATGAAAAACGTCATGGACTTCAGCATTGGCTCGATCGCCTTTTTCCTGATCGGCTTTGGCCTGATGTTCGGCGCGACCACGAATGGGTGGTTTGGCGGGACACTCTTCGGCGTCGCCGAGCCCCCAGAGGGCGTCCACCAGATGTGGATGTATTGCTTTTTCGTTTTCCAGGTCGTGTTTGCCGCGACGGCCGCCACCATCGTTTCCGGCGCCATGGCGGAACGGACCAAGTTCCACGGCTACCTGATCTACTCGGCCTTTATCTGCGTGGTTGTTTACCCGATTTTTGGCAAGTGGGCCTGGGGCAGCCTGCTCTTCGACGGTGGAGCAGGCTGGCTCGAAGGCCTCGGCTTCCTCGATTTCGCGGGCTCCACGGTCGTCCACTCGGTCGGCGGCTGGGCGGCGCTTGCCGGCGCCATCGTCCTTGGCCCGCGCCTCGGCAAGTTCACCCGCGATGGTAAGGCAATGGCGATCCCCGGCCACTCGATCCCCATGGCCGCGCTCGGCACGTTTATTCTTTTCTTCGGCTGGTTCGGCTTCAATGCCGGATCCTCCACCGATGGCAGCAATCCCGCCATCGCCCTGATCTCCATGAACACGCTGCTTTCCGCCGCCGGAGGCGCCATTGGATCGATGGTGGTCACCTGGATCATCTTTAAAAAGCCGGAAACCGGCCTGACCCTCAATGGCCTCCTTGCCGGGCTGGTGGGCATCACCGCCGGATGCGATGTCATGTATCCCCACATGGCCGTGGTGACGGGCCTGATCGCGGGCGGGCTGCTGGTGGCCGCCGTGCTGTTTATCGAGCGCGTGCTGAAGATCGACGACCCCGTCGGCGCCTCCAGCGTCCACGGTGTCTGCGGCGTCTGGGGCACCGTCGCCCTCGCCATTCCCGGCTTCTCGTCAGCGGCGGGAGCAGGACAGATTGTGACCCAGCTCATCGGAGCGGCCGCGGCCTTCCTGTGGGTGTTCCCCGTGAGTTTCGCCATGTTCTTTGCCATCAAGAAAGCCGGCCTGCTCCGCGTTTCCGAAGAGGAAGAAATGAGCGGCCTGGACGTGATCGAGCACGGCAACGAGGGCTATCCGCGCTCCTCCTGGGACAGCGGATTCGGCTCGCGGAGCGGTTTCGCTCCGGCCCACTCCGAAAGCGCCTTCCCCTCGGCTGCGAAAGCGGACGCAGGCGCCGCCCCGTAAGAACGGCCTCCCTCCTCGTAACCAGCAAGGCCGGACGCCATCAGCGCGCCCGGCCTTGTTGCTTTTCTGCGATCGCGTTTTGCCAGAAGGTGCGGCGAAGCTCATTCAGAGCGGAGTCACTTCATCATTATCGTCCTCGTCATCATCATCGTCCTCGAAGTGAGGGGAGAAAAAACGAATTGCAATGAGTGGCCGAAGAAAAACCTAGCCACACCTCCGGCAGGGAAACGAGAAAAAACCCCCTCCAGAAGGCTCAGTAAAGCCCCCACACGCCGGCGGGAACCCCCAGCTCCTGCTGCAGCCCCGTATAGATGCCAATCCCGGAATCGCCCCAGGACACCATATAGACGTGTTCGCCATTCGGACTGAAGACGATATCGCGCGTTTCCGCAAAGCCATAGGCCCCCGCCTCGAATGCGTTCTGATAGCTGTTCTCCAGCGTCAGCAGCCCCGTGGAGAGATCGCGGCTGAACTGGAGCACCGTATTCCCGAAGTAGCCATTGACCAGCAGCGTCTTGCCGTCCGGCGAGATCGACACCACCCGCGCCGCTTCCAGCGCCGTGGTATCCGTGTAAGTGTCCAGATGGGTCAGGCCGCCGGTCGCCGGATCGACATCGAAAACGACCAGCGATGCCGCGTCCAGCCCCGTCGCGTA
The DNA here is from genome assembly GCA_964346275.1 of uncultured Candidatus Sumerlaeota bacterium. Classification (GTDB taxonomy): domain Bacteria; phylum Sumerlaeota; class Sumerlaeia; order SLMS01; family SLMS01; genus CAYFUR01. The sequence continues at coordinate 290 of CAYFUR010000085.1, read as the reverse complement.
GAGGAATTCGCCGTCCTTGGAAAACTCCAGCCACCGCGTGCCGTCCAGCCCCGTCACGCCGCCATCGCCGTTGAAAACAGTGTCTTCGTAGGCCAGCTCGCCCGTTGTCTTGTTAAAGGAAAAGATGGAAATGCTGTCGTCGGCAAGCGGCCCCGTGGCGTTCGGATCGCCGCTGTTCGCCACGTAGAGATACGCATCATCCGGCGACATGAGCGGATAGATCGGCGCGTCCAGCGCCCGCGCGGGCACATCGCCGGAAAAGACGCGATCGACGACGCTCACCGTGCCGT
>CAYFUR010000084.1:0-16198 GCA_964346275.1 uncultured Candidatus Sumerlaeota bacterium | reverse complement strand
CTCTCTGCCTGGATTTCAAAGAACAGAAACCGAAAGAAAGTTGAAGCTCTCGGTTTTTTACTGGGCACCGCGAAGCTTTTCGCCTCGCGAGCGGGCCCGCATTGAACCTATTCAAGGACCGGAAGTCAAACAAAAACGCGTGAGCGTTTTCGCTGGCCACGGCCGTTTTTGAGGGCCAATGGTTCCCGGCCAGGGAAGTGACAGCGCGATGCCATCACTGTGGCGCGGGAGCGGAGAGAGACACGATTCCGGGGGGTGGTGTCAAAGGAAAATCGCCGTTTTTTTTCGAGCGTTTTTCCTGCCCCGGAGAGGTCTCTCGGTCGCGGGAGGCAAGGTGGCTTTGGGAAGCCGTCCTGTTTCTCGCCGCGGCGGAGGAACCTCTTCATTTCGAGGGGGCTGGTCAAGAGCGAAGTTGAAGAAATGAAAAATTTATTTCTCCGATGGCGGAAGGGCTCTTGTTGCGCGGGGAGAAAAGCGGGGGCAAGAATGGCCAAGGCTCTGATTTCAGGAGGCTTTGCAGATGAGTGATTCGGCGTTGGGCCGGGCGCGAGAGGCGGTGGCGGGCGCCCGGCGGCTGATGGTTTTGACGGGAGCGGGGGTTTCGGCGGAGAGCGGCGTGCCGACGTTTCGCGGGGCGGAGGGGCTTTGGAAGAAGTTCGACCCTTCGGAACTGGCGTCGCCGGAGGCCTTTCGGCGGGATCCGGCGCTGGTGTGGGAGTGGTATGACTGGCGGAGGGGCAAGATCGCGCCTTGCCGGCCGAACGCGGCGCACGAGGCGATTGTGGAGCTGGAGCGGCGCAAGGGTGAGGGCTTCCTTCTGGTGACGCAGAACGTGGATGGGCTGCACGAGGCGGCGGGGAGCGAGCGGATGGCGCGGATGCATGGCTCGATCTGGCGGGTGCGGCGCGCGGATGGGCGGGGCGGCGATTGGGAGGACCGGCGTGTGCCGATGGAGCCGATTCCGCCGCGGGATGAGGAGGGGGAGCTGCTGCGCCCGGCGGTGGTGTGGTTCGGCGAGTCGCTGCCGCGGGGCGAGCTGGCGAAGGTGGAGGCGTTCTTCGCCGGGGGCGTGGACGCCGTGATTGTGGCCGGAACGGCGGGGCAGATTACGTATATCCAGTATTGGGCAATGGAGCTGCGTTCGCGCGGCGTGGAGCTGATCGAGGTGAACGTGGAGCCGACGGCGCTGTCGTCCATGGCGTCGATTCATGTTTACGGCAAAGCCGGGGAGGTGCTGCCGCGGATTGCGGGATGAGGGGGGCTTGCGCTGTCCGGGTCTCCTGATTCATCCTGTCCAATCACACTTGTCTATACATAGAATCGATAAAGATGAAGATGACGATAACGAGGATGGGCAACTGCGATGCTTCATCCGTAACGATCCGCTGTTGTCCGTGGCCTGAATCGCCTATATACATACGGCCTCACTTTCCCCCCGGGCGGATTTCGCCGTTTTTGAGGCGGCGGGTATAGTCGTCGGCGAGGCGTTTGATTTCTCCGCTGAGGATGATCATGCCGATGACGTTGGGGAAGACCATGGAGAGGAACATGATATCGGCAAAGCCGAGGATGTTGTCGATGTTGAGGTGGGGACTGACGATGAGCCAGACGATGAAGATGACTTTGAAGGGGAGGATGCTCTTTACGCCGAGCATGTATTCGGTGGCGCGCTCACCATAATAGCTCCACGAGATCAAGGTGGAGTAGGCGAAGACAAGAACGGCGGGAACCAGGAGGTAGGCAAAGAGTTCGTGGAGTGAGGCGAAGGCGGTGGCCGTGAGCACGGCGCCTTCGATGGTTTCGCCGACCTCGATGCCCTGGTGCACGCCGGTGATCAGAATGGCGAGGGCGGTCATGGTGCAAATAACCAGAGTGTCGATGAAGGGGCCCAGCATGGCGACGAGGCCTTCGCGGACGGGTTCGCCGGTGCGGGCGGCGGCGTGGGCGATGGCGGCGGAGCCAAGGCCGGCTTCGTTGGAGAAGGCCCCGCGCTGGAGCCCCCAGACGAGCACGCCGAGGAACCCGCCGAAGACGGCGGAGCCGGAAAAGGCTTCGAAGAAGATGCTGCCAATGACGCGGGGAACCTCGGTGAAATTGCCAAGAATGATCAGCAGGCAGACGGTGACATAGAAGATGCACATGGCGGGGACCAGGCGGCTGGTGACCTGGCCAATGCGCTTGATGCCGCCGATGATCACGATACCAACGAGGATGGCGAGGGCGACGCCATAGCCGCCCTTTACCCAGGCGGATCCGACGGCGGGGATGACTTCGGCGCTGATGCCATAGCTGACTTTGCCCTGGAACATGCCAACGCTGAAGGCGGAGCAGATGGTGAAGATGGCATAGAGGATGGCGAGGGTTTTGCCGAAGCCTTTCCAGCCGCCGCCTTTCTTTCCCACGCCGTCGTCGAGATAGATCATTGGCCCGCCGAGGACGTGGCCGTCCTTTTTGCTGATGCGGCGGTAGAGCTGGGCCATGGTGCAGTCGGCGAATTTGACGCTCATGCCAAAAAAGGCGGTGATCCACATCCAAAAGACGGCGCCGGGCCCTCCGGCGGAAATGGCAACAGCCACGCCGGCGATGTTGCCCAGGCCCACGGTGGCGGAGAGGGCGGAGCTGAGGGCCTTGAAGTGGGCGATCTCGCCCTTGTCTCCCGGCTTGTCATATTTGCCGAGGGTGCAGGCAATGCCGTGGCGAAAGAGCCGCAGGTTGATAAAGGCATAGCGCAGGGTGAAAAACACGCCGCCAAAGACGAGGACGAGAACGATGAAGGGGATGCCGCTCTGGCGGGAGGTCTGGCCGGAGGTGACGGGCTGGACGCCTTGCGCGCGGAGGAATTGGGCGGCGGCCTGCTGGCTTTTGACGGGGACGTGGAGAGCGGTCTGGCCGCCGGCATTCACTTTCCAGACGACGATGCCTTCTTTCTGGAGGGATTTACGCAGGCTGGAGGCGTCGTCCTCGCCGCCTCGATAGACTTCGATGGCTTCGCGCTGGAACAACGGGTAGCCGAGGAAGTAGTTCCAGAGGGGCTCGTTGATATAGGTGTCGAACCACTCGTTGAGGGACTGGGTCGCGGGGACGTCTTCGGCGAGCTGGCCGGATTCGTCCTGCTGGGAAAAGGCGGGGGCGGGAGCCAGGAAAGGCAGGATCAGCAGAAGGGGACAGATGATCAGGAGAAGGCGCGATTTGGCAAAACGTCTTGTCGAATGACCCATCAAGTTCCTCGCTTGAGAAAGGGGATTATCTCCTCCATAGCGAATCGGCACAGCCAATGACAAGGCTAGATCGGCAAAATGGATGGTCGAGGTTGGAGGTTGGATTGCTTACGCTTAGTATATGGCCTGCCGTGCGTTCTTCCTGGAGCTTCGACTTACACTTTCCCCACTTGCTGACAGGGTTTTCGATGCGGAGAAAGGTTTCTCTTTCTTTCGCAGGCCGTGGGGCACTGGACGCGAAGGTGTTTCTCCCGGCGCGGGCAGGTTGCTCCGATCTGTGATCCAGAACCCTATTTCACCGTTAAGAAGCCGGTCATGATAGGCCAATCCATGTTGTAAATGTTGATCAAAGATTTTGTGGACTTTTTCGAAATCATCACATCATAATTAATAATCATTTGCCAATAAACGATTCCATTGAAAGCATGGGGCGGAAAACTGACTCTTCCGCCGGGGGCGGCCAATGTCTCCACCAGGACGGGGAGGTTTCCGTCATGTTCATAGATTTCTACTCTGATACTGTTAATGCCACTCACTTGCCAGACCTCATTTATTTCCGGCACTTCCATGACTCCATCGGAAATCGTAACGGGAAAGTTCAGCTCCAGTTGGTTGTCGGAATCCTCCCAGATTTCTCCGGTGATGATTTCAAAACCGGGAGCGATTGTTTCCGGAAACGCCCATGAGCAGGCGGGAATCATCAGACTGCCCCCGACGCATGTGAACTTGGGAAATGCTGTGTTATAGAAGAGCCCGGCGCCGGTCCAGAAGGGATAGTCCAGTGTTTTGTCCTCGAGCAATGCAAGGTTGAGGCTGGCTTCGATGTCTTCCGCATCACGGGGCGAAGCATTTCCATTGGTGACAAGGGCGACATACCCGGATCCGGATTCGCGGAATACCGGCTCAATGGATCCGGACAGGTACCGGCTGACGTCGTCCTCCCAGGGGACGTTTTCCACCAGTTCGCGCTGCCGGTCGGCGGTCATGCTCGCGACGGAAAGCCGTATGCCGGCGGGGCCTTCCAAACGAAAGCCGAGCCGGTGTTCGGGAGTGATCAAGTCCTCTTCGCCACCTTGCAGGGTGATCGTATAGAGGCGGGCGGAAAGATTGGGAAGTTTTTCATCGTAACTCTGTGTCGTCATCGAGGGGGAGAGGCGCATTCGCTTGGAGGCCGCTCCAATGACGTCTCCGTTCGTCAGCGGGTAAATCTCGCCCAGGAGATAACTCAGATTGAAGGCATGAAACCAACGATAGGTGGTGTCGCCGGAGGCGAGTCCCACGGCTTGTAACCAATTCTTGCCATTTCGGATTTCATCAAACATGCGGCGCGCGACGGTATTATCGCTCCGCTTTGCCAGGAACCGGACGGCCGCCGCCAAGCCATAGCCGTGTGCGGCAATGTTTCCCGCGCCCGTTCCGGCGGGAAGATCCCACCCGTCCGGGTCAAACGGAGCGAAGCGGTTTGTGCTCTGCTCCGAGGGAACATAGGTAGATGGGCTTGATGAGGAAAGTTCCTCGATCCATGTGGCTGCCATTTCGCTTAATGTGTAATGAGGTGACATGAGTTTCGCTTTGCTGAACCGATTGCGCGGATCATAGAAAGCTTCCACGATATGAAAGAATTCGTGATAGGCGGTGACTCGCCGGACCGCCGGATCTGTCATATATGTCGTATTGAAGCTGAGCGTTCCATAATTGTCACCGAGGAGACTCGAGGTGGCTGCTCCGTATAGGCCCGCGCCCATGTCGCGTAGTGTCACGTCGAGGGGCCAGTTTGTGCGGCGGGCATAGCTGAAACCGACTTCTCCAGACTGATACAAGCTCCACGCAGACTCCAGGTCGGATGCCAGGTTTTCGACCACTTCGGTATCGCAGGCTCGATGAAAGGCGATGCTGAAGTGGGCGGTTGTATAGCGGGAATAGCCTGCGAGGGCCAGGAAGTCGACACTGTATTCGCCTTCCTGATCGGATTGCACCGTCCGCAGACCCGTCGTGTCCATCACTGGCAGTTGGAATCTCAGGACACCAAATTCGCCAATCCCCGGGTCCAGAATTGTATAGGTTCTCAAAACCTTGCTATTACTGGCGGAGAATCCCTCTCGGCCAAGGCCTACCCGCGGATTTTCCCACCAGTAGTTGGGGTTGGTCAGCTCGATTTCGATGGGGAGTTGTGTCTCAAGGGGGATTCCGGAAAGTTGATAGAGTGGGCCCGCTTCGTCGGAATTATAACCAAATGGCTGGGCATGGCTTTTCTCCAGCCGCACCACCGAGGGCGGCCCAATGATGGCATTTGGCGGGATCGTGACCCGGGCATTTTCATTTTCAAGGACGGCACCGCGGTGATCGACGACTGCCATCCAGGCAGGTGTTGTATCGGGGACACGTCCGACCATGTAGTCGGCGAGAAGGTCCGCATCCCTTTCTTCGATTTCGCCGTTTCCGTCTATATCCGCCACCAGAAGGTCCGCAGTGTCCGCTGTCCCGATCATGGCTACTGTTGCGACAACATCCGAGGCATCCACGAGGCGGTCGCGGTTTGCGTCGAAGAGCGTTTCGGAAAGAATCCCTTCGGAAAGATGAATAGACTGTTCGCCGGCCCAGGGCGAGAAAGCCCTCGCTCCGTCAATGGCGCGAACGCTCCAGTAAAATGTTCCGGGAGGCAAGCGGTGCAGCCAGTGCCCCGCCTGGTCAGGGGCCAAGCGGTAATGCGGGGGATCCGCCAGGCTGGTGGCCGCGCTGAGGATTTCGTTCCCGCCGGGTGTCGTTCCCACGCGCAGCAGATAACGCATGGCGCGGGGAGGTGTCGCGTCGTCCGCGGAATCATTCCATTGAAGTCTTATTGTTCCGGGAGTGCTTCCGGCCGCGGCGGTCAACCCGTCGGGGGCTGCTGGGGCCAGGTTGGGACGCCCGGCTCCGTCGGCATCGGCAAAGTAACTCCTGGTGATGCGGCCATGGCGCGAGTCCGGTTCCCCCGCATTTGTATCACTGGGTAATCCGCCCCAGAACCATTCGAGATCGCCATCGCGGTCGAAATCCGCGGGCAGGATGGGCCCGCTCCAACCCAGGTCTTCCAGGGGAAGGCCACTTTCGTGAAAGTCCCCCGCGGCATTCTGAAGCAATACGGTTGAGAAGCTGCGGCTGACTGCATGGTCGTTGCCACTGATAATAAGGTCCAGAAGGCCATCATTGTTTACGTCCGCCCAACGCATGACCTGGCTGGGATAGGATTCAAAGCCGGTCAGGTCGTCATGAACAAGTGTGAACCCGCCATTGCCCTCGTTGCGAAAGATATGCGTATAGTAATCCCAGCCGGATTGGCTGGAATCGTCACGCCTGAACAGCGACACCGCCGCATCCAGCAATCCGTCACTGTCGTAATCGCCCCAGGCAATGGGCGCGTCCTCGGCCCAGGGAGGTTCCGCCCAGGTGCCATCGCCGCGATTGCGCCGCGCTCCGAAATCCATCAGTCCATCATTATCAAAATCGACGATGTGGCTCACCCAGCGCGGCGGCCGGGGAAAGACGATGCCGCTCTCGCGCATGATACCATTTCCCAGGTTCAGCAGCAGGCGGCTTTCGACGGGATTGAGCAGCAACAGGTCCAGCCGGCCGTTTCCGTTGTAATCCACCCAATGAAGGCCGCGCGTGCAATACAAGGAGGGGTCCAGGAAGATCGATTCTTCCTCGAACCGGTAGTTGCCCTGGTTGCGATAGACACGGATGCCCCAATCGGCTTCGAACAGCCCGTAGACTGCCAGGTCGGCCAGGCCGTCGTTGTCGTAGTCCCCAAACGCCGCGCTCTGCCATCTGTTTCCGGGAGCCGTACCCGCCATCGTATAGACGCCGCCGTCCGTCTCCCATACGGTGCGCGCCGTGGCAATCGCGAGTTTACCATCGCTATTGACGTCCGCCATATCAGCCGAATGTTCCACGTCCACGGGGAAGCGATGTTCCTCCATCAAAACCGGCGTGGCGGCGAGCCACTGGGCTCCGGGAGGATTCTGTTGCAATTGGTCGATCGTCTTCAGGGGAAGGCCCTCGCGGGCGCCGAGGGGCAACCGGCCTTCGATATCCACCGCGAATTCCCGAATCATGCCATAGGGGAAGTAACGAGCCGGGAGTGAAGGAATGATGGTATCCCTGATCTCCAGCCAGTAGGCCTCGGCTCTTGCTGGGTTCAAATCCGTAATGTCCACGGCGATGCGCGCGTCATGGGGCCGTTGGCCGCGATTGATCAGAGGTTTCATCGATTCGAAGGAGTTTTCCGGGGAGCCGACGTGGAAGGTCAGGCTTAACTCGACGCGACGAGGATGCTTCAAGTCGAGGACCATGAAATCCCTGGGCTCATAGCCGATGCGATCCTGCATCGTGTAGAAACTGTATTCTTCTGGGGCTCCTTCGTTGTTGAGAAAGTATTCATAAGCAATCCACATATATCCTGATTCATTTCCTTCGACAGCGGGCACTCCCCAACCCGTTCCCCAACTGTTTACTGCCAGAAAGGCGCCTTGCCGTTGTTCAGTACCATTGTGGTAACTTTTATCATCATCATATCCGATGATGGTCAGCGCATGATTACCTCGAAACCCCTCTGTGCCCTCCGCAAAGAACACGTCGTTATGAACTCCTTCCGCTGGTTCGGGGTATCGATCAAAATTCTCCGCCACTCCCACGCCGGTGACTGCCAGATCCCCGCCGGCGAGGTGTTCTTTCAATGCGAGCAGGCCTTCGACGGTATCAGTGGGGATAACGCCGATGCTGCCGGCTATCGATCGGCGATAAGCTGCCGATCGCCATTGCTCCTCTGAAGGAGGATCCCCTTCCATGAGATAGATATTTTCTGGAAATTCCGCAAAGGTCGTTGTGCCATGGCGCTCAAGAAAATCAAAGTTATCCGAGATATAACTCCCCGTGGTGGCGCTGATACCAACATATTGGAAAACAAAAGCGGGGCTCAGGAGATGCTCCTCCGGGAAAGGGCGCGTGACTCCATGCTCCTTCGCCTCCTGCCAGCCTTTTAAATAATAGACAATCGCCCATGAGGCGCATGACCCCAGGATCTGACAATCGACCGGTGGCAAATGTTCGATATTGATCTTCCGCCGAGGGAGTTCGCTGGCCGACTTGCTCGGTCCGGCAATCAGCGTCGCATTCTCCTGAAACCATTCCTTCTCTTCGTCATCCGGAGGCAACAGCCCCGCCGGATATGGCTCCCGGGGATTCATTGCAAATCCGGCCGACAATCCCAGTGTTATAATAAATAGAATAGAGAGATACTTGAACGAAAAGACCATGACACTCTCCAGGGCAGCGCACGACGAATGAAATGACCTGCGGAAAGAAACCCCGATGCGCCCCCCGGATCCGCGGCAGGGTCTTTTCCTCTTCAGGGATACTCTCCAATTTATATTATATACTTGTGGTGTCAATGTTAAGCAGCACCCGACCCGTCGTACCACCGCTTCCGCTAACCATGCATGCAATGTTGGCCCGGCGCGGGCCCATTCTTTGGAAAACTGGTAAAAGTCCTGGTTTTGCTGGACTCCAATGTTGCAAACGGTTCTTCCCCATTGATGCGAACCCGAGAGGAACGAAATGACTTCGAGAAGTATACAAATCGACGGGCGAATATTATTTTCATACATTAACAATATTGGATATCTTTGCTCTTCGGCCATGAAGGTGAGGCAACACTGCCTGGGAACGAAGCCGGCGGGCTCCATGGGGACATCAGGATCATCAGGCAAGGCGAAGGGCTTTGAATCCTTTGGAGGGGTTTTCTTCATTCCTGGCCGTATGCGTCAGAAACGCAGGCATCTTGCACTCACTGATCCGCGTGCATTTGGACTCCATTTTGCCCTCTCCTGGAACCTCGCCAGGAATTTTCAAGGATCCGCCTTCGCCCAGCAGGCCACGGTGAGCCCAGCGGCAAAGAGCGCGAGGATTCCGCTGAAAGGGTCGGCCATGGGCTTTCGCGGCGAAATTCTGTTTCCGAATGAGCTTGACAGTCTCGGGGGTGGATTTCGATATCTCCCTCTCTTGAGACTCTCTTTCAATAGGAACCAAGGACTATGCGATTCGGACTACTGGCTTTATCCCTCTCCGTGGCTGTGGCGGGCACGGCAGTTGACACGCTGGCGCAGGGACCCTTCCGCGAGGAAGGCGGCCTGATCATCATGGAGTTTGAAAACACGGATTTTTCCGGAACGGACTGGGAGCTGCGCACCCAGCGCGGAGGCTGGCATGGCGACGGTTATCTGCGCTGGGAAGGCCCAGACCTGTTTTTCGAGGCAGGGCGGGGCCTGATCGAATTCCCCATCCGCGTGACAAATCCCGGCGAATACAACGTGAAGATGTATAGCCAGCACAACGGCGAAGCGGCCGATGCGGATAACGACGTGTGGGTGAAGCTGGCGAGCGAAGGGGATGGCGCCTGGCGCAAGCTTTTCTCGAATCAGGGGCCGGGCCAGATTGGTATCTGGGACTGGGACAGCCGATATGACTTCAGTCACAACAATCAGCCCCAAGCTACGCTCACCTTCCCCGCCGGCGACCACGTGATCCAGTTTTCCGGCCGCTCGAACGGCATGATGATCGACCGGCTGCACCTTTTCCTCGATGGCGTTGACGACGCGCTGGATCTCTCCCGGCCGGAATCGCCGCGCGATCTGCGCGGACACGACTTTACGAGCAGCGAACCCCACGGCTTTGTCCCGGTTTCCGGTCCTCCCCTGGCGGCGCCGCAGTTCAACCAGGACGCCCGCGGGCTGGTGATGGGGGGCACCCCTTCCAGCGAAACGATTTTCGGTTTCTGGACGGGTCCCATTCCCGATGTGGAACTCACTGCGGGCGATCTTTGGGAGGTGACTTTCTGGGTGACCTCTTCGGCGGCGGCGAGCGAACGGGACCAAGTGCCGGGATTCCGCCTGCGCCTGAATAACTCGGCGTTCCAGGTGGGCACCATGACGCATATCGAGTCGAGCGGCAACGGACACCCGATGCCGGTCAGCGGAGAGACGAAGGAATACAAGATCACCTATCACGCGAATCACGACGTGCCGGGCCAGAGGCTGAACGCTTCCTTTGATTACCTCTACATTCCGCAGACCAACGACATCCCCAATATCAGCCTGATCCTCGAGAAGGTTGAGGCGAGAAAGCTGAATTAAAAACGCCCATGAGGCGCGAGAAGGTTGCAGGGCGGCCGCGGGTAAGCCGCCCTGCTTTTTTCTTTCCGCTCGGAGTCTTTTCTTGTCTTACAGTGAGTTGGGACGTAAAGCAGACTCGCATTCCTGGAGAGACGGTAAGAGCCCCGCACATGCCGAAGACCTGGCCGCTGCATTTCATACTTCCGCTCCTGGTCCCCATGGGCCTGGCCGCGGTGCTGCTGAACTTTGGGGCAGCGCCGACGGACGAGAAGCTGCTTGCCGATTTGGAACACCCCGATCCGGAGGTGCGCGAGGTGGCGCTGGAATGGCTGGCGGAGGTGCGCCGCCCCTCATTGCTCGAAAAAGTTCATGAGGCTGTCTTCGATCCGGACGAGGATGTGGCGGAGGAAGCGCTGGAGGTCATTGACGATACGGAGAGCCCTCTTTCCCTCGAAACGCTGCAACGCGCGTATGAGGAGCGGCCGGAGCTGCGGAAGGAAGTCATCGCAGTCATCGGGGACATTCACTTTCCGCAAGTGATTCCCATTTTGGAGCAATACCTGGAGAGTCCGGATCCGGAGATTCAGGAAGCGGCCCGGGAAGAATTGGAATCCATGCGGCAATCGCTGAATCACGAAGTTGTATTCTATAGCCTCGGCAAACCGATCTTTACGCGTCTTGGACACGTTATTTACAGCCAGGCGGTCATGTATCCAGAGGGACGTGAAATGGTGGAAGGAACGTCTGTGATGCTTCCACAGGAGGGTGGGGCGCCATGATCAGCACAAGGTGGCACTGCCGAATCGCCATTGGATTGGATGCCCTGATCGGTTTGAACTTTCTTGTGATCGCGGTGATCACATTGAATGCCTACACCATTTATTATGAAGGGTATAATCCGCTGGAATATGCGTTTGAGATTCTCGGCTATTTAATTCTTATCCGTATCGGAACCCTGATTCCCTGGCGGCGGCTCAGGCATCTTTCCCCGATGAACGGCGTTGTTCTCTTGCTCTCGGGAGCCGCTCTGGTGACGTTCCTTTGGGTACTCATCAACGTGAATTTCTATAAAGCCGTTCAAGCGATTATTATCACCCGAATTTCCTTTGACGATGCGTCGGACGAAGAAATCGCCAGGGACATCGCGGAATACAATCTGTGGTATCCCCAGACCAGCCTGGTCGCGGAGTTAAAGGAAACAGTCCCCGAGGGAGATGGCATTGCTTATATTGGCGATCAGCGCGGCCACATCATGAGCGCGCTGCTCTATCCCCGGCGTGTCTATGCGCTGCCCGAACTGCAGCTGCTCCTGAACAAAGCGATCGGAAAAAGCTGGACCTGGCATGAGACGGAAGATCCATTGCGCCCATCCAATGATCCTTTGAATCCGCGCCTGAACTACGTTGCGGAACCGCTTGCCGATCCGGATGTGCAGGAGAATCTCCAGCAGATGATCGAGGAACGGGATATTCAGTGGGTTTTATACTATGACGCGGCGCGGCCCGACCGAAGCTGGCTGAGAAGGATCGGGGGGTAAATGCTGGGCTGGACGATTCTCTTCCTTTATTTTGCCGCGGTCCTTCTTGTCGGATTCGGCATCCTGCAATTCATCATGCGGCGTGCCGAACCGATGCGGGCCGAACTTTGGCTGCCGATTTCCTTTGGCCTCGGCCTGGGGGCGCAATGCCTCGTCTATTTGCTGTTCCTTTTCATATTCGGCCGGATATATCTGCTGCCGGCGGCCTTGTTTCTCCTGTTCATTGCAGCGGCCGGCCTTTGGTATGGGGGAAAAGGAATACCCGAAGAATTTCCAGGGTTTGAATTTATTCAGACTCCCGGATTAAAGAAATTTCGCGGCGTCTACTGGATCATTATCTGCCTGGGAATTTTCTTCCTGGCACTCCTTTATACGAATGCGGCGAGCTACCCCTTCACCAGTTACGACGGGCGCGCCATTTGGAGCTACAAGGCGACGATTCTTCTCCACGAACACACGATCTTCAATGACGCCTTCCTCGATCCTTATCGTATTCATTATCATCGGAATTATCCGTTACTCGTGCCATTTGCGGAATATTCCATTTATTCACTTTTCGGCGAAGTGGCCGAGCGCAAGGTCCGCTTTTTATTTTCCACGTTTTTTCTGTTTCAGGTGCTTTTCTTTTACGGGATCTTGCGGCGCTTTGGCGGGGGCAAGTTTCTTTCAGTTCTCATCCCGCTGTTATACTGTGCCACGCCCTTTCGCGATGACTGGTACGAGGTGGACGGAGGGGCCCTGAATTCCGGAGCGGTTGATATTCCGCTCTCTTTTCTCGCGATGGTCGCCGCCACGATGAACCTCCTCTGGTGGCGCGAAAGAAGGCGCTGGCAATGGATCATCGCGGTGGTTTTTAGCGGGCTGTGCCTCATGACGAAGCAGGAGGGGATCGTGATCGTGGCGGCGCTGTTTGGTGCGAATGTGCTTTATGCCCTCTTCGGCCATGTAAAGAATCACCTGCGTTCTCTCGCTGTGCCGGCGCTGATTCTCGCAGCCTCCATACTGCTCGCTCTCCCCTGGTTTTTGATTCAGCGGCAATTGCCCAACTTCTATGATGAAGATTATGCTTCGCAATTTAACATCGCGTTTATGTCGCAAATTCACCAACGCATCCCGATGATTACGGATAAAGCGGTCACGGAAATCTTTTTCATCCGGAAATGGAATGCTTACTGGATTGCCTACGCCGTCATGCTATTCCTGGCGATCCCGGGCTGGTTCAAGCGGCGGGATTTCTGGCTGGATTCTGTGATTATTCTCTGGGCAGGAGCTTATTTTTTTACATATATGATGTCGCCGCTGAACCTGGTTTTTCACCTGAACACGTCGACCAGCCGATTGATGTCGCATTTTCTCCCGCTGGTGCTGGTTCGCCTGGCGCTTTTCTTTCACGAGCACAATCAGCTGGTTCTGGATGAAGAAGCGGATAGCCTGGAGAAAAGTGGAAAAGTAGAAGGCTGAACAAATTTCTGAATTCCTGCGCATGTTGCGGACGATGTTTTCCGCTGCGCGCTGGCCGGGCAACTCCGTTTCGTATTTCGATCATGAGGACGAGGAAGATGATGACGACGAAGGATGCGTTACCGCCTCATTCGTCAGGGTTTTCCCGCTCGCCTTTCAGTTTCTCGAGAGTTGGCAGCCCCTCGGCGGCGTAATCACGCTGGACCCCTTTTGCCATGCCCCAGCAGGCCACGAGAAGAAAGACGGCCATGGGAAGCCCGGTGGTGAGCGAGGCGGTGCGCAGGGCCTGGAGTCCTCCGGCGAGGAGAAGGGACGCGGCGACGGCGCCTTCGGACAGCGCCCAGAATACGCGTTGGGCTCGCGGTGGATTCGGATCACCGCCGCTGGTTACCATGTCATCGACAAATGATCCCGAGTCGGAAGATGTCACGAAAAAGATAACGATCAGCAGCGTCGCCAGCACCGCCATGATGGAGGAGAGTGGCAAGCGATCGAGGACCGTGTAGAGGGAGAGCGCGGGTTCTTGCGCAACCACCGAGGCGAGGTCGACGCCCTCGGTGATTTGCTGGTGCAGGGCGGTTCCTCCCAAAACGGAAAACCAAAGAAAACCCATGACGGATGGGACGAGAAGCGCCGCCGTGATATACTCGCGAATCGTCCGCCCCCGGGAAATGCGCGCGGTGAACACGCCGACGAACGGCGACCAGGAGATCCACCAGGACCAGTAGAAAAGCGTCCAACTGCTCTGCCATCCGTCCTGGCTGCCGGGATTGACGTGGAAGCTGAGAAAGGGAAGGCGCTCGAGATAGCTGCCGATGCTGGTGACAAAAAGATCGAGTGAATAAAGAGACGGCCCGACCAAAAAGACAAAAACCATAATGAAGGCGGCGAGTATGATATTCATCTGGCTGAGACGCCGGATACCGGCCTTGAGCCCCGTGACCACGGAGATCGTGGCCGCGCCGGTGATCACAACGATGAGAATCAGTTGAACATCGGTGCTGATTTCAACATCGGCAATCCGTTGCAGGCCGGCGTTGATTTGTTTGGATCCGAGTCCGAGGGAAGTGGCCACGCCAAAAAGCGTTCCCACAGTGCAGAGGATATCGACCGCGTGGCCGCGAAAGCCGTATATCCGATCGCCGATGAGCGGATAGAGGAGGGATCGCGGCGCCAGAGGGAGTTTGTGGCGGAAGTGGAAGAAGGCCAGGGGCAGGGCAATGGCGCTGTAGATCGCCCAGGGATGGAATCCCCAGTGGAAAAATGTGATGGCCATGGATTCGCGAAGGGCTTCGGGAGTCTCCGCCTCGGCCATGGGCGGGTTGGCGTAATGCTGGATTGGCTCGGCCACGCCATAGAAAACCACGCCGATGCCCATGCCCGCGGCAAGCATCATGGCAAACCAGGTGAAGTAGCTGAATTCGGGCGTGGCATCCGGCGGCCCCAGGCGAATTGATCCGTAACGGCTGAGGAGCAGCCAGACCACAAAGCCGAGCATCATGGTGGCCGAGAGGATGTAGAACCAGCCGAAACTGGTGGTCAGGCGGCTTTGGATTTCCTGGAAGAAGATCTTCGCAAAGTCCGAGAAAACGGCACAGTAAAGGACAAAGAGGACAACGAAGGCCGCCGACCCGAAAAAGGTCGTCGGCTGCATGTGAGAGGTGAGGCGGCGCCAGAAGGATGCGGGCCTGACTGGCTGCTGTGTGCCTTGGTCGCCCATACCTCCTTAAGTAGCAGAAGCCCGGCCAAGGCTCAACCTGGGAAGGCGGAGGCGCCTAATCCCAGCAAAATCAGTAAACCACGAAGGAGTTTCCGAACTCCGCGCTGGCCGGCTCGATCCAGATTGCATCGGCGCTGACAATGCCGTCGGCGTCATCGCCCAGATAGACTTTCGCGGGCACGCCCTCGGGGAAAGCGTATGTCCCGAGAAGGTTCCATTGGCTGCCGTTTCGGGTCTGATCGACGGCCACGGCCGTTTCTCCCGCGCCGTGGCGGATGGTGTAGGACGCGTTGGTGGCGTGATCCGGATCGGCAGTCCACCAGGCATGGACCCGATAGGCGCCGGGCTCGGGGAGGGCCGTGGCCCAGCGAACCTGGTGAGCGCCCCCCGATGCGCCTCGAGAGGCCGCCGTGGGGCCATAGGCCTGGGGGTGCGGGGCGGTGTTCCAGGCCCCGGCTTCATAGGTGAAATGGGCGGTGCCGTTGTCAAGAGTCCAGCCTTCACCCGGCGGCGCGGGCGGCCGGCTGTCATGGCCGACGATTTCCTGGATGCGGCTGAGCGGCTGGCCGTCGCCGCTGAGGCGGCCGATCTCATAGAGCGGCGTATCCCGATCATTTAACGTCGGATTGGTGGAAAAACCCGCCGTATAGCCCGCCATGATGGCCTGGCGGATCGTCTGTTCATCGTAGTCGCCATAGGGGTAGGCGATATAGCTGCACTGGCCATCGGGCATTTTTTGCTGGAAGACCGTGCGCGCCCCCCGGAGCTGGGACCATTCCCCGGCATCGCCCAGTTCGGTCAGGTGGGGATGGGTGCGGGTGTGGGATTCCGTGAGGACGTGGCCCGTGGCCTCCATCTCGGCCAGCTCGCTCCAGTCGCAATGGTCCAGACCATTGTTCACCCCGACGTTGTCCGAGATGGCGAAATTGATGAAGACCTGGCCGCGTTCGCGGAGGATTGGATACATGGAGGTGTAGAGAAGGATGTAATTGTCGTCGACGGTGAGCAGCACCGGCCGGGGTGGCAGGGGTTCATCGTTGAGGCGCCAGTCAAGAAACTGGTCCGCCGTGATCGTGGTATAGCCGTTTTCATGGAAAAAATCCATGTGCGAGCG